>DAOTZS010000221.1:0-10161 GCA_034434335.1 Anaerolineae bacterium | reverse complement strand
ATGGGTGCCGTGGATGGTCCGCGATCCACCTTTGTAACGCCGCCTGCAGGTCGCCTTCGGCATCCAGCACCCCCAGCCACCCGGGCGCCACATGGGTCGTGCCAACCCCACTGGCCAGCACACGCACCCTGGCCCCGCGGCGTCGGGCCACCCAGGCAGCCAATAACCCCGCCGGCCCTGCGCCGATCACCAGTACATCATCCATATCGAGTTCTGCCTCAGCCCGCAGAGTTCATGCGGCTCCGCTGCCAGGCCACCTGAGCCCGCAGCCCCTCGTCCAACCCCACCCGGGGCGTCCACCCCAACACCCGCCGCGCCTTGCTGATGTCGGCCAGCGAACAGCGCTGCTCGCCCGGCCGCGCCGGTGCCCAGCGGATCTCCGCCCGGCAGCCAATGATCTCCTCCAACCTGGCTACCAACCCCTTAAGCGTGATCTCTTCGCTGCCGCCGATGTTGAACACATCACCGGTCGGCCCATGAGCCAGCGCGGCCAGATTGGCTGCCACGCAATCATCCACAAAGGTGTTGCCGCGCGATTGCTCGCCGTCCCCGAACAGGGTGATCGGCCGGCCGCGCAGCATGGCATCAATGAAGATGTAGTAACCCATATCGGGGCGCTGGCGCGGGCCATAGATCGAGTAGTAGCGCAGGATGGTGTAGGGCACACCGAAATTCTCGCCATAAGCGCGCACCAGGTGCTCAGCGGCCAGCTTGGTCACGCCATAAGGGGAGATCGGCTGCGTGGGCCGCGTTTCGTCTCCGGAAGAGTCGCGGCCATAGACGGAAGAGGTAGAGGCGTGGATGAAGTGCTGGATGCCCACCCGCCGCGCCGCTTCCAGCAGCCGCTGCGTGCCCAGCACGTTGCACGTCATGTACTCGTCGAAGTGGGTCCAGCTCCGCAGCAGGCCCGGCATGGCAGCATTATGGAAAACCACCTCTATCCCTGCCAACAGGGGCTCCAGCTCGGCAGTGCGCAGGTCGGCTTCCACAAAGCGGAAGCCGGGCTTCCCACGCAACGCGCGTAGGTTATCTTCCTTCACCGACCGCGGGTAATGGTCAGTAAAGCAGTCGAGGCCTACGACCTGGTGGCCGGCTGCCACCAGGCGCTCAGCCAGGTGAGAACCGATAAACCCGGCAGCCCCGGTAACCAGGCAGGAAACGGTCATGGGCCTGCATCCCCTCCAGGCCCCAGAGCCTGGTCCAGGCGGTGCAGGCCCAGGATGCCCCGATAGATGAGTTCATCCAACAAGGCCTGGCGCAGTCCCTGGCCCCACAATACAGGTCGCTGGCCTTTCCACCGCCGCTGCCCAAAGTCGGCCAGGGCAGCGGTTGCCTGGCCTGCATCCTGAAACCCCAGTTCATGCAAGATGCCGGCGGCCCGGAAGCCACAAAACCCACCCTGGCAGGGGCCCATGCCCAGGCGCAGGTCGCGGCGCAGGTCGTCCAGCACCCACGGAGCCCCCACATCTGGGTGCTGCCGGGCCGCGCGCATGATGTCGTCGCGCGTGACGAGCTCGCATTCGCAGATGAGAGGGCTGGGTTGGGCCGCGCGCTCAACCTCTTCCAGCCGATGCCCCAGCCAGTGGGTCTTGGGGGTGGTGTACGGGAGGCGCACGTCGGGGAGGACGTACTCCTTTGTCACGCACGGCGCCCGTACCCCCAGGTGCCGACACACCACATCAGCCGTCCGTTCGGCCATCAGCCGATAGGTGGTGAACTTGCCCCCCACCACGGTCACCAGGCCGGCCACCCCATCGCGTGTGGCGTGGTCAAGCACGGCAAAGGTACGGCTGGCCTCCCGGCCTTCGACTTTACGGCCCTCTTCGTACAGTGGACGCACCCCTGCCCAGGCGCGCAAAGCGCGCGCCTGACTGAAACCGGGCACCAGCTTCTCCCCCTCTTCCAGCATCAACTGCACTTCCCACGGCTCTATGCTGGTGTCATCGGGATCGGACACATTCACCGATGTCGTGCCGATGACCGCCACAGTGCCCACGGGCACCAGGATGTCGCCATCCCCTGGCGGGTGCAGCCGATTGACGATGGTGTTGACGAAGCGGTAGGCCATGGCCACCATGGTGCCCTTGCTGGGCCGCACGGTGACCTGGCAACCGGCCATGGCCGCGATCTTCCCCGCCCAGGCACCCGCCGCGTTGACCACCATGGCGGCGGCAAGGATCTGCTCTTCCCCTGTTCGCTGGTTGCGCACCCTGGCCCCCACCACCCGCGCATCCTGGACCACCAGCCCCACCACCTCGTGATAGGTCAACACTGTGCCGCCATGGGCTTGAATCGCCGCGGCCAAAGCACTGAGCACGTCGAACGAATCGCAGGAGGCATCGGGCACCCGGAAAACCCGCTGGATGCGCGGGTTGAGGACTGGCTCTTCCCGCAGCATCTGGCCGACGGTGATCTCTTCGGCTGCGATGCCACATTCGTGGCAGGCCGCCAGCCAGAGATCCCCATAGGCCGGGTCGTCCTCGGGTGTGGCCACGAAAAAGCCGCCTGTATCCTCGATGGCATGAGGAACAATTCGGCGCAGGATCTGGTTCTCGGCTATGCACTCGCGCGCCGATGCAGGATCGCGTACGGCATAGCGGCCGCCGGAGTGAAGCAGTCCGTGGTAGCGGCCTGAGGTGCCCTGGGTAAGGTCGGCGCGCTCCACCAGGGCGACCTTGAGCCCCCGCAACGCCAGGTCCAGCGCCGTACCGCCGCCAGTCGCGCCCCCACCGATGACAAGGACATCAAAATCCCGCTTCATGTTGCCCATCCGTAACTATTCAGCGGTGACTGGAAGGGCCACGTCGAGGCTCGCCTGAGGCGTCACCTTTTTGGGCCTGCGGCCAGAAGTCGGCGAAGGCCGACCTCTCTCATGATGCAAACATGAAGGGTGTCGGCCTCCGCCGACACCCGGCACGAAATGCCCAGGACGGGCGATTTCAATCGGCCTGAATAGTTACGTAACGACTTTAGTCGTTACTCACTCCTCCAACCAGTGCATCGCCCGTTGCACAGCTTTCTTCCAGCCGCGGTAGAGAGCCTCGCGCTGTGCCTCTGGCATCTGAGGCTGCCAGGTGCGGTCCACCTGCCAGTTCTGGCGCAGGTCGTCCAGGCTGTCCCAGTAGCCGACGGCCAGGCCGGCCGCGTAAGCTGCGCCGAGGGCAGTGGTCTCGGCTACCACGGGCCGTACTACCGGCACCCCCAGGATGTCGGCCTGGAACTGCATCAGCAGGTTGTTGTGCACCATGCCGCCATCCACTTTGAGCGCGGTGAGCCTGACACCTGAGTCGGCCTCCATGGCATCCAGCACCTCGCGCGTCTGGTAGGCGGTGGCCTCCAGCGCGGCCCGGCAGATATGCCCCTTGTTGATGAACCGTGTCAGGCCGACGATCACACCGCGGGCATCAGATTGCCAGTAGGGTGCAAAGAGGCCGGAAAAGGCGGGCACGAAGTAGATGCCTCCGCTATCGGGCACCTGCCGGGCATAGTCTTCGATATGTTTGGAAAAATCGAAGAAGCGCAGGTTGTCGCGCAACCATTGCACCAGCGCGCCGGTGATGGCGATGGAGCCCTCCAGCGCGTAGATGGCCGGCCCATCTCCGATTTGGTAAGCCACGGTGGTGAGCAGGCCATGCTTGCTCGGCACGGCCATCGTGCCTGTGTTGAGCAGCATAAAGCAGCCGGTGCCGTAGGTATTCTTGGCCTCTCCTACCCCAAAACAGGTCTGCCCCACCAGGGCTGCCTGCTGGTCCCCCAGGTCGCCACAGACGGGGACCTTGCCCAGGGCATAGCCGTAGAGTTCTGGGTCGCTGGAGGGCCGGATGCGGGGCAACATCTGGCGCGGGATGCCCAGCAGGGCCAGGATCTCGTCATCCCAGTCCAGGGTGCGCAGGTTCATGAGCAGGGTACGGCTGGCGTTGGTGACATCGGTGATGTGGGCGCCGCCGTTTGGGCCGCCGGTCAGGTTCCAGATCACCCAGGTGTCAATGTTGCCGAAGATGGCCTCGCCCCGCTCGGCTGCCTTACGCACACCCTCCACATTATCCAGGATCCACTTGATCTTGGGGCCCGAGAAATAGGTGGCCAGTGGCAGCCCGGTCTTGTCCCGCAGGCGGTCCTGGCCACCGTCTCGGGCCAGCTCCTGACAGATGCGGTCGGTGCGGGTATCCTGCCACACGATGGCATTGTAGTAAGGCCGCCCCGTCTTGGGATTCCAGACAACGGTGGTCTCACGCTGGTTGGTGACACCGATAGCGGCCAGGTCGGCCGGGGTGAGGCCAGCGCTGGCCAGGGCACCGCGCACCACTTCCTGGGTGCGTGCCCAGATCTCCAGCGGATCATGTTCTACCCAGCCGGCCTGAGGGTAGATCTGTTGATGCTCCAACTGGCGGGCGCCTACCACATTGCCGGCGTGGTCGAAGATCATGCAGCGCGTGCTGGTGGTGCCCTGGTCTATAGCTGCGATGTACCTGGCCATGTGCCTTGTCACCTGCTCTCCTGTGCGGTTTCAGAACTCCTTGAAAGCTTTCCGCGATGCTTTGCAGATAGGGCAGCGATCAGGCGGCTCACCTTCGACGGTATAGCCGCATGTGCTGCACACCCATAGCTTGGGCAGCTCCACGTCCCGGCCCGCGGCGACAGCTTCCTTCGCCCTGGTGTAGAGGGCCGCATGGATCTTTTCCGCCTCCAGCGCATCCGCCATGGTACCCCGGGCCCTGTCCTCGCCCTGCTGCTCGGCCTGGGAGATGTATGCGGGGTACATAGTCGTGATCTCGTACGTCTCGCCAGCCAGTGCGGTTTCTACGTTGGCCAGGGTCTTCCCCACGCCGTTGAGGGCCCGCAGGTGATTGGTGGCGTGCAACTGCTCGGAGAAAGAAGCTGCCCGGAAGAGACGGGCTACATTTGGGAACCCTTCGCGTTCGGCCCGCTCGGCAAAGATCATATATTTCATATGGGCCTGGCTTTCACCAGCAAAGGCGTTTTTGAGGTTGGTTTCCGTTTCGGGGTTCATGGTAGACCTCCCTGGTGGATTGGAGTTGGACAGGATGGCGAGAGATCGCCGTGCGGGCTGGCAGTGCGCGCAAAACCATAGCATAGGGGAAGCGTTTTGTCAAAGAGGTAGAGTTATCCCCTCAGGCGCTATTGCTTGAGGATCTTGCTCAGGAAGGCCCGGGTGCGTTCATGTTTGGGCGCGGTGAAGAGGAGTTCGGGGGTGGTCTCCTCGATGATCCTGCCCTCGTCCATGAAGAGAATGCGCCTGGCCGCGGCCCGCGCAAAGCCCATCTCATGGGTCACCACGAGCATGGTCATACCGCTGGCCGCCAGGTCAAGCATGACATCCAGCACTTCTTTGATCATCTCGGGGTCAAGGGCGCTGGTGGGCTCGTCAAACATCATGATCTTGGGCTGCATGGCCAGGGCGCGCGCGATGGCCACCCGCTGCTGCTGCCCGCCGGAAAGCTGACCAGGATAGGAGTGGGCCTTTTCGGGTATGCCTACCTTTCTCAGTTGCTCCATAGCGATGGCTTCGGCTTCTTCGCGCGAGCGCTTGCGCACCACTCTCTGGGCCAGGGTGATGTTCTCCAGAGCTGTCAGGTGGGGGAAGAGGTTGAAAAGCTGGAAGACCATGCCCACCTCGGCGCGCACCTTGTTGATGTCCGTCTTCGGGTCGGTCACAGGGATGCCATCAACGATGACCGTCCCGGCATCGGGGGTCTCCAGCCGATTGATGCAGCGCAGGAGGGTGGATTTGCCCGAGCCGCTGGGGCCGATGATCACCACTACCTCGCCAGGGTAAACGTCCATGCTCACCCCCCGCACAGCATGGACATGGCCAAAACGTTTGTGGACCTCTCTG
Source organism: Anaerolineae bacterium (assembly GCA_034434335.1). Taxonomy (GTDB): domain Bacteria; phylum Chloroflexota; class Anaerolineae; order CG2-30-64-16; family CG2-30-64-16; genus DAOTZS01. Next base: position 4,304 of record DAOTZS010000221.1, on the reverse strand, counting down.
AGCTGAATTATAGGTTCACTCAATCTTCACCCTCCTTTCCAGAATTCGACTCAGGGACGAGAGCACAAGGGTCATAACCAGATACAACAGGGCCACAGTATTGTAGCCTTCAAAGGCCCGAAAGGTCCGGGAGATGTAGAGGCGGCCCATCTGCAAGAGATCGGGCAAGGCAATGACGGCGATCAGGGAGGTGTCCTTGAGCAGAGCAGCCAGGTCGTTGACCAGAGGGGGCAAGATGACCCGGAAAGCCTGGGGCAGGATGATATAGCGCATGGCCTGGAAGTAGGTCATGCCCAGGGAACGGGCAGCCTCCATCTGGCCCCGATGGATGGACTGGATCCCGGCCCGGTAGACCTCGGTCAGATAGGCCCCATAGCCGAAGCCCAGCCCGAGGATAGCCCTCTGCAACATGGGCGGATCGAAGGTGCCGCGGGTGGCATCGCGCACCCAGGGGCCAATGACAAAGCCTACGTACAGGATAATGACCAGCATGGGCAGGCCGCGGATGACCTCGACGTAAAGGGTGGCAATGGCATAGAAAACCGGGTTCTTGGAGACGCGGCCCAGGCCCCCGATCAGCCCCAGCACCAGGGCCAGGGCAAAGGACAGCAATGTGGTCTTCAGGGTCAGCTTGACCCCGTCCATGACGAAGCCGATGACCTTGAGGTAAACCTCGGAGCTGAGCACGGAGTAGCCAACATAAAGGCCAAGCCCGGCGATGATGACGGCCCACCAGGGCACCTTGGCCAGCGTCATACGCTGTGTCCTCACACGTTCTAATCCGGCCAATTCATCTCCCTCCTTTGCCCCACGGTTGTAGCGCAGCCTAAAGGCCGTGGTAAAGAGTACGGGCTCTCATGTCCGCAGGCGGACGTCCAGGGCATCGCGCAGGCCATCCCCCAGCAGGTTGAAGCCCAGAACCGTCAACATGATAGCCAGGCCAGGGAAGAAGACGATATGAGGAGCGGTGAAAACCGACCCCCGGCCCTGGCCCAACATGGCCCCCCATTCTGGGGTAGGAGGCTGGGCTCCCAGCCCCAGGAAACTCAGCCCGGCCGCATCGAGGATGGCGGTGGCGATCCCCAGGGTCCCCTGCACGATGAGCGGGGTCAGGCAGTTGGGCAGCACGTTGCGAAAAAGGATACGGCGCGGGGCACAGCCGATGGCCCGGGCTGCCAGGATGTAATCCTGCTCCTTGACCGATAACACCGAGGCCCGCACGACGCGCGCATATTGAGGGATAGAGACAATGGCGATGGCATATAGCATGTTCATGAGCCCGGGCCCCAGGATGGAGACGATGGCGATGGCCAGGAGCATGCTGGGGAAGGCCAGCAGGATGTCCATGATACGCATGATGATGTTGTCCACCCAGCCCCCCACGTAGCCGGATATGGCTCCCAACAGAGCGCCGATGAGGATGGCAAAGGACACCGACCCCACCCCCACCTGGAGAGAGGTCCGGGCCCCGAAGATGATGCGGCTCAGCACGTCCCGGCCGACCTCGTCCAGGCCCAGAGGGTGCTCATGAGAGGGTGGCTCCCGGCGCCGGATTAGCTCCTGCGCAAGGGGGTCATACGGCGCCAGTTGGGGGGCCAGAAGGGCGGAAAGGATAAAGGCCAGGAGGATGACCATGCCCACAATAGCCAGCTTGTTCTTGAACAGCCGGCGCAGGGCATCCTGCCACAGGCTCCTGGGCTGGCGGAGTTCCTGTCCCCAGGCTTTTTCTAAAGCGAGTTGGGCCATGCTCGTGATCCCTGCGTGCACAAAGCAGGACAAAAGACGTGGGGCGGCCTGGCAGCACGTTCATTCATAGCGGATGCGCGGATCGAGATAGGCATAGGAGATGTCCACGATAAGGTTTATGAAGACGAAGAGCACCGCGATCACCAGGACGCTGCCCTGCACCGAGGGGTAGTCGCGGGCCAGGATACGGTTGACCACCAGCCGGCCCATCCCCGGCCAGGAAAAGATGGTCTCCGTCAGGATGGCGCCGGCCAGCAGGAGGCCCGTTTCCAGTCCGATGACCGTGACGATAGGCAAGAAGGCATTTTTCAGGGCATGGGCAAAAAGGACGGCCCTTTCGCGCAGCCCCTTAGCCCTGGCCGTACGGATGTAATCCTGCCCCAGCACCTCCAGGAGGCTGGAGCGGGTCATGCGGGCGATCATGGCCATGGGGATGGAGCCCAGGGCCAGGGAGGGGAGGATCAGATGGCTCAGGGCATCCAGCAGGGCTTTGCCATTGCCTGTGAGGATGCTGGTCAGGATGTAGAACTCAGAAAGAAAGTCCGTGACGGCAAGGGCCTTGGCTCCCCATGGCCCGGTAAGAATCCCATCCAGGTTGTAGGCCTCCCGCAGGGTCTGCAGCTCAACACCCACCGTCAGCCGGCCGGAAGGGGGCAGCCACTTGAGTTTGAAGCCGAAGAGGTACATCAAGAGGAGACCCAGCCAGAAGATGGGCATGGAGACCCCCACCAACGCGCCCACCATGGTGAGGAGGTCAAAAAAGGAATTGTGGTAGTAAGCAGCGATCACCCCGGCTGTAAGCCCCACCAGACAGGCGACGAACATGGCCCCCAGGGTGAGTTCAATGGTGGCCGGCAACCTCTGCATCAGCTCCTTGGCCACCTGCTCGTTGGTCAGGATGGCCCGCCCCAGATCTCCCCGCATGATGTTTTGCAGGTAGCGCAGATACTGGATGTGGATGGGGTCATCCAGGCCCATCCTCTCCTTGAAGGCCTGGATTTGTTCGGCAGTGGCGTGCTCGCCCAACATCACCCGCGCCGGGTCGCCGGGGATCAGGCGTAGCATGGCAAAGGTGACGAGGGAAATGCCCAGGAGGACGGGAACGAGCAGGAGCAATCTGCGCGCGGTATACCGGATCACGTAGACCTCTCGTGGAGAAACCTACAGTGCAGGAGGCGGCAACCCCCTGCACTGTAGGCAGATTTCATGCTGGCCGGAAAGGGTTATTCTCCCTTGAAGCCGCCGAAGAAGTAGCCGAAGTAGAAGAAATCACCCGTGTGGCCCACATGCAGCGGATCCCCCTTGTCCCACCAGCGCACCCAGTTCCGCACTACCGCGTCGGCGTTGAAGTCGGTGCCGTCGTGGAACTTGACCCCCTTGCGCAGATGGAAGGTCCACACCTTGCCGTCCTCGGAGACCTCCCAGCTCTCGGCCAGGCTGGGCACGACGTTGGTGGTGCCCGGCTCGAACTCAACCAGGGAGTCGAAAACCTGCTTGCAGACCCAGAACGACTCCCCGTCGGTCTCGTCAATGCAGTCCAGGCCCACCGAATCGCCGTTGCGAGCGTAGATCAGGGTGTCCTTGCCCGGGGCTTCGACTAACCAGAGGGCTTCGTTGCTGAAGGGGTCGGGCTTGATGCCAGTCCACTCCTTGAGATAGGCAGTGGCGGAGCTGTTGTGGACGATGGGTATGGCGATGGCGTTCTCGTAGATGAACTGGTTGGCCTGATCGTAGATAGGCTGGCGTTGGGCCGGGTCCACCGTGGAACCGCCCTTAGTAAGGAGGTCCAGGAGCGCCGGGAAGTCCTTGGGGTCACCGAAGCTCATGTCGGCCCCGGTGCCGAAGAAGACATCCAGGAAGTTGGTGGCATCGGCGTAGTCGGCCATCCAGCCCAACATGAAGAGATCAGCCTCGCCCGCCGCCACCTTGTCCAGGTAGGTGCCCCAGTCATAGGTGACGACCTCGGCCTTGATACCCACCGCCGCCAGGTCAGCCTGGATGGCCTCGCCCACCTTGCTCGGCGTTGGATAGTAGCCGCGCGATACGGGCATTACCCACAAGGTCGTGGAGAAGCCGTCTGGGTAGCCAGCTTCGGCCAGGAGGGCCTTCGCCTTGGCGGGGTCGTACTGGTAGTAGGCCTGCCCTTCGGTATGGCCGAAGATGCCCGGCGGGATGAACTGGGTGGCTACCTCGGCTGTGGGCGGATAGAGGGCCTTCACGATGGCCTCTTTATTGATGGCATACCCCACTGCCTGGCGCACCCTGACGTCGTCGAAGGGCTTGTGGGCCCGGTTGATGCCCAGGTAGCCGATGTTGAATTTGGGCCGTGCATAGACCGTGATGTTGGGGTCGGCCTCCAGGGTGGGGATGTCATCGGGGGCCACGTTGTCAATGCCGTCCACGGTGCCCGCCTGCAGCTCCAGGGCACGGGCAGCCGGCTCGGCGATCACCCGGAAGACTATCTTCTGCGTCTTGGCTGGCTCACCCCAGTAGCCATCGAACCGCTCCAGGGTGATGGTCTGGTCGGGCACCCACTCCACGAACTTGTAAGGGCCCGT
>DAOTZS010000220.1:0-3706 GCA_034434335.1 Anaerolineae bacterium | reverse complement strand
TTTCACGAGAGCTACGTGGCCAACCTGGACCGCCAGAACGAGGTGGACTTCCGACCAGAAGACCGGGAAGAGCTGATCGCCTTTATGGAAGAGCTGGCGAGCGAGGTGTCGTTGCGCAACTGGCCGGCCTTTTATTGGGCCGACATGGTGCGCATGTATCGCGATGGCGCGCCGCGCACGACCCCCTGCCCCTTCACCCTGGAAGGGCTGGCGCTGGATGCTTACGGCGATCTCTTCTATTGCCTCTCGACCCCGCGCATCGGCAATGCCTTGGAGGAAAAGCGCTCTGTCAGCGATATCTACTATGACCCTCAGAACCTGCGCTATCGGGCCGACCAGATGCGCCGGCATATCTGCCCGCGCTGCAACAGCGCCTGCGGCACCGAGATCGCGCTCAAGAAGGATGTCAAGCAGTATGTGCGGTTTCTGATCACCAGACGGGTACCGGAAGCTGCCAAACCCTCCCCGTCTGATCAGATTTAGCGATCTGATTTTAGTAAGGAGACAGGAGAAACGATGTCCAGATATCTCACCACCCTTAGCACTCTGGCGGTGATCGCCATGTTGATCACCCTTTCCCTGACTGCGGCCCCTGGGGGAGCGGCTGGCGCAACGATGGCTTCCAGCGCTGCCCTTGTGCCAGCCGCGCCGGACGCCCCTACCGGGGCATCCGCCCTGGCGCCTGACCGGCTGCCGGCCGGCCAGAACCCCGGTGCCTACTACCTGGACTACGGCGGCACAGTGCTCAACCCTGGCACCTTCCCTGTCAAGGGCGCGCTGCGCTTCTTCGGCTGGAGCACCCTGCAAACCGGCCCCACCACCTATAACTGGAGTGCCCTGGAGAGCTGGATCAGCCAGCGCTATGCCAGCGGGCTCAGCACCGGGGTCTTCATCAGCGTCTACGACGGCAAGCTGGATGGCGACATCCGCTCCACCCCCGACTTCGTGATCCAGACCCCCGGCACCATGATCATCATGCCTGAAACCTATGATAGTGAGTATGGAACTCAGAGTGGGTACGTGGAGTACTACCGCGCGGCCTATAACGGCGACTTCGAATGGGACTACCATCCCAATGCCTGGGACTGGAGCGGGCAGGCCGAGGTCACCAACGCCACGCCAGGTGGTAGCTGGGCCGCCAAACTGGCCGGCGTGGATAACGCCAACGGCTCCATCACCCACTGGAGCCTGCGCATCCCGGCCATGCCCCCCGAGTTCACCTCGGGCACCAAGATGAAGCTTGAGTTCTCCACCTACGTGGAGACCACCGACCCCAACCCCAATGCCGACCACCTCTACGTCGAACTGCTGGATGGCAACAATAACCTGCTCACCACGTTGCAGGATATCACCAACACCAGCGGCCCCACCGGCATCTGGGTAACGCAAGGCCCCATCGTGCTCAACGACTGGGTCGGCCGCACCCTCAAGGTGCGCTTTCGCGCCACCACCGACAGCTCCTCTCCGACCACCTTCTATGTGGACAACGTCTCGCTCAAAGTGCGGCTGATCATCCCCAGGTACTGGAGCCAGGCGTTCAAAGACGCCTATCGCGCCTTCGTCACCGAGCTGGGCAATCGCCTGCGCAACGACAGCCGTGTGGATTTCGTCTCCATTGGCACTGGCCTCCATGGCGAAACCCAGCCCTGCAACGATGAGGAGAAGAAGTACCTGGCCGACGTCGAGGGCCTCACCTCGGCCCTCTGGGTGCAGACCGCCAACGAGATCACCGACATGTATGTCTCGGCTTTCACCCAGGGCTACACCCTGCGCAAGAACCTGGTGCTGCAATACGCGCCCTACTTCAAGAACGCCTACGAGCGCCGGGAGATGACCGACTACGCCGCCGCCCGCGGGGTCGGCCTCTCCTACAACGGCCTGCTGCCCGACTGGTCTACCGTCTTCACCAATGCCGGGTACGGCTCCTACGACCCCATGATCAAAAACCAGCGGTACAACTTCATCCCTATCGCCTGGGAGACCTACACCTACATGCTCTGCACGCCGGTGTTCAGCTACTGGGCCCTCTTCAACGGCCTGGACAAGCATGCCGACTACATGCGCATCGGCGATGACCTGTTGCGCAACAGCGACGGCTCCCCCACCGCGCACTTCCCCTTCTTCCAGTGGGCGAAGGATTACTGGGGAAAGACGCCGCAGACCACACCCAGCGTCTGGGTTGTGCTGCGCGAGCATCGCAACCCCACGCCCTACTGCCATGCCAGCAGCTATCCAACTTACAATTACCAGGGGTCTGGGTGGTCCACATGGCCCCAGTTGGGCAACTACAGCTTCTGGCTCTACCAGGATGATCAGATCCCCGGCGGGCACACCGTCCCTGAGACCAACGACAAGGGCGCCGACCGCCGTTATGCCCGCAACCCCATCAATGGCAGCCCCTGGCCCGATGCCGGCCTGGGCAACTGCCCCGAAGGCCAGAGCTACGCCAGCTTCTACCCGCCCAACTACCCGTGCTATCACGAGCCATATAACCCCGACCTGCCACCCCTGGTCGGCTCAAACCCCTCCAACTACTACGACCCTCACACCTGGACCGGCGAGGGCAAGGAAGCGTGGGTCGTGCGCCGCACCGATCAGGCCACCGGCAACCCCTACATGTGGTTCATCGTGGACCCTCAATACATTGATGGCAGCCAGGTCTATAGTGTCAGGATCACTGTCAAGTACTTCGACATCGGCACCGATACCTGGACCCTGCGCTACGACGCCACCGACAACAACCCGAACGGCAAAGTGGCCGGCACCATCACCAAGACCGGCACCAAAGCGCTAAAGACGGCGGTCTTCACCCTGACCGACGCCAAGTTCGCCAAGCGGCTGACCGGCGGGGCCGACTTCGTGATCGACTCGCGCAGCCCGCAAGGTGCTAACGATGGCAACGAGTGGATCCACATGGTGGATGTGGCCAAGCTCAGCGAACAGCCTGAGCCCACCAGTACACCCACACCCACCCTGACCCCCACGCCGACTGACACGCCGACGGTGACCCCCACCTATACGCCCAGCACCGGTGTGGTGCATGGCATCGCCTACCATGACCGCAACGGAAACGGCGTGCCGGATGCTGGCGAAGGGCTGGAGAGCGCTGTGCTGGCGCTGAAGCAGGGGAACACCGAGCGCTATACCACAACTTCGGGCACGGACGGCACATATCGCTTTGAGGGGGTCACGCCCGGTCAGTACACCTTGCTGGAGACGGCACCGCCGCCGGGGTACCAGCTCAGCACCTTCTCGATCTACTTCTACCTGGGCGCCAACCAGACATTGGAATTCCACATCGAACACCAGCCGGCACCAACCCCTACGCCGACGGCCACACCGACTGATACGCCCACCAACACACCGACGCCGACGGCCACCTTCACCAGCACACCCACCCCCACCAGGACAGCCACGCCCACGGCCACCCCCACGCCCCGGTGGCAGTACCTGCCGCTCGTCACCAAGTCCGGCGGCTGAGCGCGCCATGTCATCTCGGGCGCTCTCCGTAAGGAGAGCGCCCGAGATGACAGACTCGCGAGAGGTTATCTATGCCTCGGCACCCCTCCCCCGGCGACCGCTTGACCCCGCAGGTGCTGCAGATGCTGGCCTGCGCCGTGCTGCTCGGGCTGGTGGCCCTGGCCTGGACAGCCGGCCGCCCTGTCGCGGCCGATGACCTCCTCGCCCCCCACCCTACTACCACCAC
>DAOTZS010000219.1:0-7416 GCA_034434335.1 Anaerolineae bacterium | reverse complement strand
GCCCGACCCTGGCCATCTGAGCCCTCAGATGTTCCTCTCGATGCCCCATCGAGGTCAGCATGACCAGGGGCAGGTTCTGGCGCTCAGGCAGCTTGCGGATCTCTTCAGCCAGGGTGATCCCGTCCATGCCCGGCATCTGCATATCCAGGATGGCCACATCGAAGGGATCGCCTCGCCGCAGCCACTCCAGGGCTTCAGCACCCGATTCGGCTGCCCGCACCAGCATCCCCCACGCCTGTGCCTGTAGCGTCAGGATGCGGCGGTTAGTGGCGTTGTCGTCCACGATCAACAGGCGCTTGCCAGAGAGCAGGGTCAGGGCTGCCCGGCTGGCAATACGTGAGGCGCTGGGCACAGCTTCGGCCTGGATGGTGAAGTGGAAGGTCGAACCCACGCCCACCTGGCTCTCAACCCAGATCGTGCCCCCCATCATCTCACACAGCCGTTTGCTGATGGCCAGCCCCAGCCCCGTGCCGCCGTAATGGCGGGTGGTAGAGGCATCGAGCTGGGTGAAGGGCTGAAAGAGCTGCTCCATGCGTTCGGCCGGGATGCCGATGCCCGTGTCGCGGACGGCAAAGTGTAGCTCGTAGAGGTTGCCATTCAGACGGCTGGAAGAGACCGACACCACCACCTCGCCCGCCGGCGTGAACTTCACCGCGTTGCTCAGCAGGTTGACCAGCACCTGCCGCACCCGCGTCACATCCCCCACGAAGCTGGATGGTGTCTCGCTCTCGATCACATAAGCCAGCTCCAGGTTCTTTTCCGCAGCCTTGGGCACTACCAGGTCCAGCGAGTCCTCGATGCACTCGCGCAGGTCAAACGGCGTCTTTTCCAGGACCAGCTTGTCCGATTCGATCTTGGAAAAGTCAAGGATATCGTTGATGATGCCGAGGAGGGTTTCGCCACTGTTGCGGATGATCTCCACAAACTCGCGCTGTTCGGCGGTCAGTTCGGTATCGAGCAAAAGCCCTGTCATGCCGATGACCGCGTTCATGGGGGTGCGGCTTTCGTGGCTCATGTTGGCCAGGAACTGGGATTTGGCGCGTGCGGCTGCCTCGGCGGCCATCAGCGCCGCATCCAGCTCGCGGTTCTTCTTGCGTAGCTCCTCTTCGGCTTGCAGCCGGGCAGTGATGTCACTAAATGAAGCGACGACCGCATAGGGTGCCTCGTCCGGTGAGCGGCGCAAGGGCTGGGTGTTGATGGAGAGCCAGACCAGCGTCCCATCGGGGCGACGGACGCCCATCAGCACATCTGTACAGGGTTGCCCCGTGCGCAACGTGATCATGGCCGGGAAGTCATCGGTGGTAAAGGGCGAGCCGTCTGCATGGATTGCCTGCCACTCAAAGTGGGTGAGGGGCCGTCCCTCCAGTTCCTCAGCCGCATGGCCCAGGATACGGGCCCCGCTTCTGTTGCACGTCTGGATGACGCCCCTGGCATCCAGCAGCATGACCCCTTCGGCCATGGCCGTAATCACCGAGCGGTAGCGCTCTTCGCTTTCGCGCAGCGCTTCCTCAGCACGCTTTTGCTCAGTAATATCGCGGGCGATACCCACCAGCCCGACTATCCGGCCGTCGCGGTCACGCAGAGGCACTTTGGTGGTCGAGTACCAGCGGTTCTCCCTCAGCACCTGGTCGAAGACTGGCTCTTCGCGCTGGAGGATGGCACGGCCCGAGGAGATCACGGCCATATCATCGGCATAGAAGGCAGAGGCCTGCTCTGGGGGGAAGAAGTCGAAGTCCCACTTGCCGCGCACCTCGTCGGGGGTCAAGGCACCCATGACCTGCGCATGGGCTACATTGTTGAGGACGAAATGGGCCTGCCGGTCTTTGACATAGATGCATTCGGGCAAGTTGTCGATAAGGGTGCGCAGGAGGTTGCGCTCGGCCTGCAGCGCTTCCTCTGCCTGCCGGCGCTCGCTGATATCGGTGATGAAGCCCTCCAGGGCCTGCAGTTCGCCAGCGTCATCGAATACCCCGCGGCCTTGCTCCCAGACCCATTTCTCCTGGCCCGTCGCGGTCAGGATGCGATAGAGAAGCCGGAAGGGCCTCTGCTCCTGGAGGGCGCTCTGCACCTGGTCCCACACATCCTGGCGGTCGTCGGGATGGATAAGCTGAGCATACGAGATGACCCGGTTGTTTACCAGCTCCTCGGGCCGATAGCCGGTTAGCTCCAGACACCCTTCGCTGACGAACTCCATGGTCCAGTCCTGGTCGTTACGGCACCGATAAGCCATGCCGGGCAGGTTACTGAGCAGGGTCGCGAGCCGGCGCTCGCTCTCGCGCAACGCCTCCTCCTGCCGGATGCGTTCGTCTATGTCGTGGGAGATACCGACGATGCCGATGACCTGGCCGGTCTGGTCCTTGATCGGCACCTTGGTAGCCATGACCCAGCGGAACCCCTTGCCGGCCACCCTGATGCGTTCCACTTTACCCAGCAGGGGTTGCCCTGTGTGGATGATCTTCTGCTCATCTTCATAGGCGGCCTGGGCGTGTTCGGGGGTGAAATAGTCGAAATCGGTCTTGCCGATGGCATCGGCGGGATTGGCTACGCCCAAGGTTTGGGCCTGGGCCCGGTTGATGCGGGTGAAGCGGCTTTGGGTATCTTTGAAGTAGATTGTGTCGGGCAGGTTATCCATCAGGGTCTGCAGGAGGTCACGCTCGTGCCTCAGGGCGGCCTCAGCCTCCAGGTGATCGCGTTCGGCTTGCTGTAGCACCGCCAGCAACCGATTGATGGCCATGGCCAACCTGGCCAGCTCATCCTTGCCTTGCACTGTCATGCGCGCGGCCAGGTTGCCAGTTTCGGTGATATGGCCTAACTCAGTGCTGAGGCGCTCCAGGCGTTTAAGCACCAACCGGTCCAGGTGCATCAGGTTGGCTATGCCGAAGAGCAGGGTGGTGACCAGGAGGGCGGTCAGAAGGTAGAGTATGTAGGTGCGGGCCTGGTTGTAGAGGGTTCTGGGTACCTCGACGCGGGCCAGCAAAGCCGGCTTTCCATGGATGTCCTGGATGACGGTATACCCGGCCACTGTCTGGCGGTCCAGCGGCTGCACCGTCTCGGCGGGCTGGCCGGCCGACTTTGCCAGGACATCCCAGGCGGCCCGGAAGGGGTCGGGCAGCGGCCTGCCATCCAGCGGTTGCAGGGTAAAGCGCAGGCCGTTGGCGGCCATCAGTCGCTCGGCCAGCGCCGCATCCAGGTAGCGGCCCATGAGGAGGGTGCCACGTACCGGCCCCTCGCCTTCGCTGGTCAGGATAGGGCTGGCCGCGATCAGCAGGGGGCCTTCGGGTAGGAGAAGGATGCCGGTGTGGCTCGACCCCTGGGCCGTGCTGGCAAAAACAGGATGATCCCCTCGTAGCTCTGCCAGCAAGGTGGTGGAGAGCGATACGCCGCGCCCCGTCTCCAGGTCAACGGCCTTACCGAAGACCAGCCGGCCGTCTGAATCAAAGTATAACATGACGTTGAGCGCCAGGTTGGTGAAAGTGCCATCCACCAGATTGGAACTGATATACTGGGGATTGGCATCCTGGATGAAGGTGTAAGTGTCGTCCCAGTGGCCCCAGTCCTCCGCCAGGGTGCTGAGTTGCGCGAGCTGGCCGTCCAGCACTGCTCTGAAGTGCTCGAGGTTATGGTGGACATCCTGCTCCTCCATCGCCCGCGCGTTGCGGAGCAGGACTCCGGCGGCGATCGCTTGAAAGCCGGCCAGCAGGGCCAGCAATGTGACGCCAGTGATCAGGAGTGTTCTCTTGCGCAGAGTCATTCAGCTTTCCCTCTCAAGCGTGCCAATGGACTGCGACATTATCGTAGCCCGATCCGTTCACGATCGGGTAGGCGTGACCGCAGCACACTTTTCCTCAAAGACCCAAGAGCACCTACAGTTTAGCAGCTACCGCTATTATGTTCAATGGAACCTTTGGGCCACTCTTGCGCCCGGGCGCGGCGCACGAACATCTTCTCCGAGGCGAAGGTGAGCAGGTCCTCGGCCTCGGTCAGGTCTCTGGCCCAGCGCGGCCGGAAGCGCGCCTCATCGGCGTCGGGCCTGTCGAAGTGGGGTTCTTGCCGCGACGTATCAATCAGGCGCATAAGGTAATAGTGCTCGACCCGGCGAACAAATTCGCCATCCAGCTCGAACTCGGTCACTGCCTCGCCCAAGTCGGCCAGCACGGCCAACCTGCAATAGCCTGTTTCCTCGCATACCTCGCGCAAGGCCGCCTCGGCATCCTTTTCGCCCGGCTCGACATGGCCCTTGGGCAGGCGGATCTCATGGGTCAGCCGGCCCTGGCGCACGACCCAACGCTCGATGAGCAGCACCCGGCCCTGGTGGTCCAGCACCACGCCGCCGGCCGCCCGGTAGCAGCGGAGCTTGTCCGTGTTGCTTGGAGGCGTTTGGGCCGTCATGTGCGCTCGGTCCAGTCAGGATGGCTGTACTTGGTGCGGGCCAGCTCCTCTGCCCACTCCTGTTCGAACGGGGTCAGTTCCCCTGGTTGCAGCTCGATGTTCAGGGCCATCTGGAACCCTGCGCTGAGCGCGTCCCGGGCCTCTTCAAAGCTCACCGGCCGGCCCAGCACCTGTTCGACTGTGGTGGCATGTTGGAGCAGGGAGCGTCGCAAGGCTTCCTTCTCGGCCTCGTTGCCGGCCAGGCAGGCGATCAGGCGGGTCAGGTCGCCGACCAGGGGCAGGGAGCCGTGCTGCAGCACGACGCCAGCGCGGCGGCTCTGGGCGCTGCCCAGCAATTTGCGGCCGTTGACCACGATCTCGTAGGCCGAGGGCACCTCGAAGCAGGCTGGGGAGAGGTCCCGTTGTGAGCGGCTCAGGCCGGGCGCGGTGGTGGCCGGGATGCCCAGGAGTCGCAGCCCGGCCACCAGGCCCTGGGCCAGGCGCAGGTAAGCATCCAGCACCTGGCCGGCCATCAGGGGATGGGTGGCCGGCGCGACGACACTGTAGGTCAGCTCGTCGGTGTGCAGGATAGCCCGGCCCCCGGTGGGCCGGCGCACGATATCGTAGCCCAGCCGCGCGCAGCAAGAGGCGTCTACTACCAGCAGCGACTGATGGCGCCCCAGTGATACACACGGGGGGGACCAGGCATAGAAACGCAGGGTGGGAGGCACCAACCCTGCGGCCACGGCCCGTCCTATGGCCTCATCAATGGCCATGTTGTCGGCGCCGCGGGCGGGGCCATGGCTCAGCAGGCGCCACGACTCCCTTGGTGATAGGCCGGTCAGGCAGGTATCCATGTTGTCTGGGAAGGTGGTTTGATACATCAGGCTGTTACAGGTTCTCTGGTTGTAACTATTCAGGCGGTGACTGAAAGTCACCCTTTTGGGGCCTGCGGCCAGTAGTCGGCCTTCGCCGACTTCTCTGGTGATGCACACATGAAGGGTGTCGGCGGAGGCCGACACCCCCTCGGGCCGAGCCCTTCGGAGCGAGGGCTGGCACGAAGTGCCCAGGGAGGGCGATTTCAATCGGCCTGAAAAGTTCCCTCTGGTTTACTTGAGACAAAGTATACCACACCATTTCGCAACTGCGCATGTAGCGGACCCCAAAGTGGCGTGTCCGCCTACCTGCTGTCCCTTGCGCTGCGCGTTTGGCCTGGATAGGAGAGGTATGGTAAATTCCCCGCTGGGCACTTGTAAACATTCTGGGAGGCTTCTGCAGATGGGTTTGCACTTCGATATCTTTACCCTGTTTCCAGGCATGTTCAGCGGGTTCCTCGCCGATAGTATCCTGAAGCGGGCCCAGGAGGCCGGCCTCGTTTCAGTGGCCTTACATAACATTCGGGATTATGCTGAGGGACGTCACCGGATAACCGACGATGCGCCGTATGGGGGTGGTGGTGGCATGGTGATGAAGCCGGAACCCATCTTCCGCGCCGTGGAGACAGTGCTGTCCCACGAGGCTGGCTGGAGGTTTAGCCCGGCAGACCCGGCAGAGCGACCCCCTGTCCCAGAGGTGCCACCGGTGCTCCCTGCGGGGGTCCCCATTATCTTGCTTTCACCTCAAGGCCGCACCTTCACCCAAAAGGTAGCCCAAGAACTGGCCGGCTACCGGCGCATCGCCCTCATCTGTGGCCGCTACGAGGGAGTAGACGAACGGGTGCGCCTGGCCCTGGTGACCGACGAGATCTCCATCGGCGATTTCGTCCTTTCCGGAGGAGAGCTGGCAGCCGCGGTGATTGTGGACGCGGTGACCAGGCTGTTGCCAGGTGCTCTGGGCTGTGAGGCTGGTGCGGCCGAAGACTCCTTTGCCACGGGCCTGCTGGAGTATCCTCAATACACGCGGCCGGCCGTTTTCCGGGGCCTTGCAGTTCCAGAGGTATTGGTGTCGGGCGATCATGCGCGGGTGGCACGCTGGCGTCGGGAGCAGGCGCTGCGTCGCACGTGGGAACGTCGGCCAGATCTGCTGGCGTCAGCACCACTTAGCCAGGCCGATCGCCAGTTCCTGGCTGCGCTGGAAGCTGAAAGGGGGAGCGCGCCTGTCACTGGAGCCAGGACTTAGCGGTGGCAGCCGTTGACATCATGTAATCAGAAGGCTTTGGCCTTCGGGCATAGCTTTCCTGCTGAGAACCACCCGTGGGATTTGGCTTTGGTGTTGAAATATGTTAGCATAGGTCTGTACAGGAGCACAAGCAAATGGCTTTTGGGCGGCAAATCCAACTTTGTCGAGATAGACTCTAGAAGAACACGAAGGGCAGCGAACTATGGCTAATCTGATGAGCTCTTTGGATTCCTATGTGCTGAATCCGAACATCCCCCAACTTCAGCCTGGTGACACGGTGCGTGTGCACGCGTTGATCGTGGAGGGCGACAAAGAGCGGGTGCAGGTGTTCCAGGGGGTTGTGATCCGGGTGCGTGGTTCTGGGATTGACAAAAGCTTTACCGTCAGGCGGATTGCTTCTCACGGTATCGGGGTGGAACGGACGTTCCTCTTCGCTTCTCCGCGCATCGAGAAGGTCGAGGTTCTGCGCAGAGGCAAGGTGCGTCGGGCCTGTCTCTATTACCTGCGCGGGAGGACTGGTAAGGCTGCCCGCCTGCGCGAGCGGCAGCTTGAATCGTAGCAATGCATGAGCGCCCGGACCTCAGCCGGGAGCTTCGGCTTTGGCAGGCCGGCTATCGAGCGGTGGCAGGGGTTGATGAGGCGGGCCGGGGTGCGTGGGCCGGCCCGGTGGTGGCGGCGGCTGTGATCTTCCCGCCCCAGCCCGCCCCCCTGGAGCCGTTGTTGGGCCGGCTGGATGACTCCAAGCGTCTGACCCCCAAGGCACGCGCGGAGCTTTTCCCCCTCATTCTTGCGCGGGCCATGGCTGTTGGGGTGGGCTTCAGCTCTGTAGATGAGATCAGCGAGCTTGGCGTCGTGAATGCCACCGTTCAGGCCATGTGCCGGGCTCTTACCTCCCTATCCTCTCCTCCAGACTTCCTGTTGCTGGATTAC
>DAOTZS010000218.1:0-15513 GCA_034434335.1 Anaerolineae bacterium | reverse complement strand
CTTCACGGTATATCTTGTCCTGTTCCTCGAACAGCTCCCAACTCGGCATGCTGACCACGCGCGCCTGAACCCCCCTCTCGGCCAGCAGAGCGCGGGCCGCCAGCGCTACCGCCACATCCGAGCCGGTGCCGATCAGGATCACGTCTGGTTGGCCGTTCGGCGCGTCGGCCAGGATGTAGGCGCCTCTGGCCAGATTGGCCGGATCACCCGTGCCCGCCAGGACCGGCAGGTTCTGGCGGCTGAGCAGCAGGGCGACGGGCCGGTCGCGATGGGTGAGAGCATAGCGCCAGGCCGCCACCGTTTCGTTGGCATCGGCCGGGCGGATGACGACCAGGTTGGGGATGGCACGCAGGGCGGCCATGTGTTCCACCGGCTGGTGCGTGGGGCCATCTTCACCCACCCCCACGCTGTCGTGGGTCCAGACGAAGATCACCGGCACGCGCATCATGGCGGCCAGCCGCACCGCTGGCCGCATGTAGTCGGAGAACACCAGGAAGGTGCCTCCGTAGGGGAAGAGGCCGCCGTGCAGGGCCAGGCCATTGAGGATAGCGCCCATGGTGTGTTCTCGCACCCCAAAGTGGATGTAGCGGCCACGGAAGTCGCCGGGCGCGATGCTCACCGCGCCCTTGGGGCGGGTGTTGTTAGAGGGGGTCAGGTCAGCCGAGCCGCCGATCAGGGTGGGGAGGCGCGGGGCAATGGCATCCAGCACTTTGCCCGAGGCGGCACGGGTAGCCACCTTGTCGCCCGGCTTCCAGGCCGGCAGGTCGGCGTCCCACCCCTCCGGCAGTTCGCCGGCCACTGCCTGGCGGAAGGTAGCTGCCAGCTCGGGGTAATCGGCAGCCCAGCGTTCGCAAAGCGCGTTCCAGGCCGCCTGCCGCTCGGCGCCCACGGTCAGGGCAGTGCGGTAGCGCTGGAGCACCGCCTCGGGCACCCAGAAGGTCTCATCAACCGGCAGGCCCAGGGCCTGCTTCGTCAACCTCACTTCCTCCTCGCCCAGGGGCGCGCCATGCGCCTCGGCACTGTCTTGCTTGTTGGGACTGCCGTAGGCAATGTGGGATTTGCAGATGATCAGGGAAGGGCGATCAGTTACCGCCTGGGCCTGCCGGATCGCGGCGTCGATGGCTGGCATGTCGTATGCGTCCACCGTCTGCACGTGCCAGCCGTAGGCCTGGAAGCGCAACGGCACGTTCTCGCTAAAAGAGAGGGAGGTGGGGCCATCTATGCTGATGCCGTTGTCGTCGTAGAGGTAGATCAGCTTGCCCAAACGCAGGTGGCCGGCCAGGGAGGCGGCCTCGTGGCTGATGCCCTCTTCCAGGTCGCCGTCGCTGACGATGGCGTAGGTGTAGTGGTCAACGATAGGATAACCGGGCCGGTTGAAGTGAGCAGCCAGGACGGCTTCGGCCAGCGCCATGCCCACTCCCGTGGCGAAACCCTGGCCCAAAGGGCCCGTCGTAGTCTCGACACCTGGAGTCAGGCCGTACTCGGGGTGGCCAGCCGTGATGCTGCCGAGCTGGCGGAACCGTTTGAGCTGCTCCATGGGCAGGTCGTAGCCGGCCAGATGAAGCAGGCTGTAGATCAGCATGGAGCCATGGCCAGCGGACAGCACAAAGCGGTCGCGGTTGAACCACTTGGGATCGGCCGGGTTGTGGCGCAGAAACCGGGTCCACAGGACATGGGCAACGCTGGCCATGCCCATGGGCATGCCAGGGTGTCCTGAATTGGCCTGCTGGACACCGTCCATAGCCAGGCCGCGGATGACGTTGGCGGCCAGTTGATCCAGATCATCATATGGGAGATGCGAGAGAGCGGGCTCTGACGATGGTGCCATGAAAAACTCCTCTCCGTAAATTCAGGACCTGACGGCATCCCATCCTTCCTGGTCCATCAGGCGTCAGGGAGCCATCGTGCAATATCAGCTTGTTTATTCGAGTGTACCAGAAAGCCAGAGGGGAGTCAAAGAAACAGCCGACTTCTCCCAAGCCAGCTTGGCAACTGTGTGGGGTTGAGTGTATACTCTGCCCAACACCTGTCACGGGGGTAAAGGTGGAGACGCTCTCTTCAGACATCATCAGCCGCGCTCTTACCACGCGACGACTGGGCCGGCCGAGCCTGTTTTACCCTTGTGTGGCCTCCACCAACGACCTGGTTCACGAGCAGGCCCGCGCCGGCGCTGCCGAGGGGCTGTTGGTGGTGGCCGATGAGCAGACCGCTGGCCGGGGCCGCCAGGGGCGGGCCTGGTGGTCACCCCCGGGCGGCCTCTGGTTTTCGCTCTTGCTGCGGCCTCTCATACCGCTGGAGCGGGCCGGACAACTGACCATGTGCCTGGGGCTGGGAGCAGTGGAGGGGATTGAACAGGCGACCGGGCTGCGCGCCGGCCTGAAGTGGCCAAACGATATCGTCTACGCGGGCCGCAAGCTGGGCGGCATGCTGGCCGAGCTGGGCATAAGTGGCCAGCGGCTGGAGTACGCCGTGCTGGGGCTGGGCTTGAATGTCAACGTGAGTTTTGATTGGCCCGGGGCCCCGACCAGGCTGGCTGGTTCGGCTACCAGCCTCCAGATAGCCCTCGGCCACCCGGTAGACCGGTTGCCCCTGCTGGCGGCGATCATGGCGCGCTGTGAGGGCTGGTATGAGCGCCTGCTGGCCGGCCAGTCCCTTCACCGGGCCTGGGCGGACCGCCTGGAGACATTGGGGCAGAAGGTGGCAGCCATGCTGCCCGAGGAGTGCATAGAGGGCTTGGCTGTGGGGATCACCCCCGAAGGTGGACTGCTGTTGCGCACGGAGGAGGGTATCCTGCGCACAATCTGGGCCGGGGATGTTGTGAGCATAAGTCACGCGGCCGGGCCAGATTAAGGGTAACTATTCAGGCCGATTGAAGGCCAGGTGGGGCGATCCGCCGGATCGCCCCTACGCCGACACCCTTCATGTGTGCATGTCCGGAGAAGTCGGCGAAGGCCGACCTCTGGCCGCAGGCCCCAAAAAGGGTGACTTCCAGTCACCGCCTGAATAGTCACGATTAAGATTTAGAGCCGTTGCGCCGCTACTACTTGGGCCTTTAGTGGCAACCTGCTATAATAGGAATTAATGGTGAAAAGGCTTTTCGGAATTGACCCTACGAAGCTACGCGTCCCAGGGCACCCAGGCAGGAAAAATGCCTCCATCCTGGTCGCCCTGGTGGTTGTGGCTGCTGCGATGGCCTGGCGGCTGCCCGGTGATGTGGTGGCGCGCTCCCTGTTTCAGTCTTCGCCCCCGGCGGCGAACACGCCCCTGCCTACGGCAACCCTGCCGCCGAGCCCTACCCCCTCTCCTACGGAAACCGAGGCAGCACCGGCCACTGCCACGCCTGTTCCCTCTATCGAAGGACCGGCCACCGCCACACCTGTCCCTCCCGAGCCGGCCAGCCCAACCCCAGAGCTGTTGAGCCCCTCTGCCGGGACACCTGAGGCGGAGCCCTCCCTTGTGCCTGTCGAATCTCCGACTGTGGGCCCCCTGGAGGAACAACCGACGGCCACGGCCGAGGCCGGCCCGGCCATGGCCAGGGGGACCCCGCCGGGCTTTCTGCCACCCCCGACACTGACCTCGCCCGGAGGGCCTGGGCTGGCACCCTCGCTGTTGCCCCAGCCAGGGCCACCCCTGGCCGCACCACCGGCACCCCTCCCCGAACCCGCTTCCCAACCTGAGCCCTCTCGCAATGAGGTGCCCAGCGCGGCCCAGTTGATTGACAATGCCCTGCTGGCCGTGAGCTACGTCTGGCTCTGCTGTGGGGTGCTGGCCCTGATCATGGCGGCAGCGGCCTTCCTCTGGCTGGCGCGGCGTAGCAAGAGGAACTCCCGGCCATCCGGTGCTGAGGGTAACCAGCCTGACGATGTGGTGAGCTAGCTTTCCGCCATGAGCGCGCGCTGCCTGCGAGAACGGTTACTCCTGTTGGGCCTGGTCGGGCTGGCGTTCACCCTGCGCCTGTATCGGCTGAGCTACCAGAGCCTCTGGCGCGATGAGGTGGATACCTTGCTCTTTGCCACCCGCACCTTGCCCGAATTACTGGCCACCTTCCGTAAGCCAGGGGAAAACGGCCCCCTCTTCTTCCTGGCCATGAGGCCGTGGTTGGCGGCTGTCGGCCAGAGCGAGTTTGCCCTGCGCTTTCCCTCCGCGGCAGCGGGGGTGCTGGCCGTGCCCATCCTCTACCAGCTTGCCAGCCGGCTGCTCGGCAAGAAGCCAGCCTGGTTGACGGCACTATGGGCTGCCACCGCTCCATATCTGGTCTGGTATGGCCAGGAGGCAAAGATGTACGCGCTCCTGGTAGTATTGGTGCCGCTGGCGCTGTGGCTCACCTGGCGCGTCGGGCACGAAGGCCGTTGGTGGCAGTGGGTGCTGCTCTACCTGGTGACCACCCTCGGCTTCTACATCCATGTGTTGACCGTGCTGGTAGTGCCTCTGGAAGCGCTCTGGCTGGTGATCGGCTGGATAAGGCGCCCTGCAGGCCGGGGCATGAGGCGCCAGAGATGGCTGGCTGCCAGCGTTTACTTCGCCGCGCTGGTCCTGCCCTACCTGCCGATGGCCTGGTGGCAGATCAAGCTGTGGCTGTCGCCCACCTTCGCAACCGGGCACCCGTTTGTGCCCCTGCCCGACATCCTGGCTGTGCTGGCCGTGGCCTTCAGCCGCGGCGTGATCCCGGTGAGAGAGCCGTTGACGCTACTACCATACCTCCTGGCTCTGGCGGCAGGGGTGTGGCTGTGGAGTTCTCTGGCTGGAGCCGAGGTTGCGTCTGCGCAACAGGAGAAGGGGCGCTCAATTGCCTGGCTGGTGAGCTGGCTCCTCTTCCCGCCCCTGGCGCTATATCTCATCTCGTTGGGCATGCCGCTTTTTACCGATCGCTACCTGATCTGGGCCATGCCGGCCTTTTTGGCCCTGACGGCGGCCGGGTGTGTGGCTCTCGTCCGGGCCTGGTGGCCCCTGGGGCTGGCCACCGTCGGGGCCATCCTGGCCCTCAACCTGGCGGGGGTGTGGCAGCAAACGCACCAGCCGATCAAAGCCGATTTCCGGTCTGCAGCCCGCTTTGTGCTCTCTCATATGCAGCCGGATGACCTTTTGATCTTTCAGATCCCATACAACCGTCGGGTGTTCAGGTACTACAGCAGTGCGCAGTTTCGCTCGTTGGACGGGCCTTACACTAACAATGGGCTTAGCCCGGCAGAGCTGGATGCCCGGTTGACTGAGGCAATGGACGGGGTGGTAGCCGCCTGGCTGATCGCCTCGGAGGTGCCCCTGTGGGATCAACGGGGGCTCACCGAGGCCTGGCTGGCGGCTCACGGCGTCGTCACGGACCATGCGGAGTTTACCCGGGTGGCTGTTACCCGCTATCGCCTGCGCGAGATGTCGGTTGCCTGGCCCCCTGACCCTGCCAGGGGCCAGGTGCCATAGGTCCTGAGCAACACAAGCCGGGGAGTTGCTCATCCCCGACCCTTACAATGTTGTAACCTGGGTCTGGATACGGGCGATTTTGCTTTGTAGTAACGATTTTAGTCGTTCCGGACGCGCTCTGAGCGATTATTGTGGCCTAGTATATTCCGGCAATAGCCGAAGAGGTGTTTTGACCCCTCACCCCCCTCTGTCCCCTCTCTCCCCCTGGCCTTACTGCCGGGGGAGAGAGGGGATTGAAGAGAGGGGCTTGTGGCAGCGGCCGAAGGCCGCTGCCACAAGCCCCTTTTGCCACCCCCTCCCCTCTCCCGCCGCCGAAGGCGAGGGGGAGAGGGGAGGGGGCAAAGGGTGGGGTGAGGGCTACAGCCTGGGAAGCCTTGCCCGGGGGTAAAGCAGCGGAGGTATAACATGGCTGAATTGGGACCTTTTTTGGCCGAGCATCGTGGAGTGGGTGAGTTTGAACCGGAATGGATGCCCAGCCCTGAAGAGGTTGCCCGCGCACGTGAGCGCCTGGAACGGCGGGGGGTGGTCAGGAGCCTGACCCGGGCGCCGGTGGGGGCACAGCTTGTGCCGGCCGGAGAGACCCCCTGGCTATGGCTGGGAGGCGCTGCCCTGTGGCTTCTCCTGTGGCCAGCCGCGATCGCCCTGAAGATGAACGGTCACCCTCTGTTGGCGTGGCTGCCCTGGTGGCTGCCACTGCTGGCGGCCCTCCTGCACCTGTTCGCCCTGGCCATCCCGGTATGGCTGAGCGAGCGCGCAGCCAGCAGGGATGAGTTGCGCCGACGATTCGGCAAGGTGCGCACCATTGCCGAGATGCTGGCGCTGGAACCGGAGGAGTTCGAGGTGTGGAGCGGCATGCTGTTTCAGTTGATGGGATTCCAGGTCAGGAATACTCGCCATGTCGCCGATCATGGCATTGACCTGGAGGTCTCCAATGACCGCATCCGTTACGGGCTGGTGCAGTGCAAGCGCTACCGCGGCACAGTGGGCGAGCCTGTCGTGCGCGACCTGTACGGCACGATGGTGCACGAACGGGCTGACTACGGGTGGCTGGTCACCACGGGTGGCATCTCGCGCCAGGCTTATGAATGGGCAATGGGCAAACCCATGGACCTGTGGGATGGCCAGAAGCTGGTTGAGCTTGCCCGGCGTTACCGCTGACAATGGGAGGGCGGCGGTGGATCTGCTTGGCCTGACCCCAGAAGTGGCCGCGGAGGTGATCTCCCATGCGCAGGCGGGCTTCCCAGATGAGGTCTGCGGGCTCATCTTCGGCCGGCATGGCCTGGGCTGGGTCTTGTATCGAGGGCGCAATGTCTCAGCCACGCCGCGCTGGGCTTATGAGCTGGATAGCGAATCTCTGATCATGCAGCTCGCACAGGAAGACCGCGGCCTGGAGCTGGTGGCCATCTACCATTCACACCCCCAAGGGCCGAGTGGTCCCTCCCCCGATGATGTAGCCCAGGCCCTCTACGCCGGGTGCGTTTACCTGATCTGCTCCCTGGCCGACCCACAGCAGCCGCAGCTGCGGGGGTTCCGGATCGCCCATGGAGAGGCGCAAGAGGTAAACCTGGTATTGCGATCGGATCTGGGAACGGAGCTTACTTGACAGCCTGGTCATAAAGGGCTACACTGGGCCCTGGGTTGAGGGTGCTCAGCGGAGCTCCCTGGCCCACGTTACCGGAGGCTAACAGAGTTCCATGCATCTTCGGCATCCCTGGGGCGCACCGATATTTACCTGCTCGTGTCTGGAGCGGGTGTGGCGCGGCATGATGCCCGCCATGCCCGCTGGCGAAACACACGAGCGATGAGTCGCGCCAGGAGATGTGCGGCCAAGGCCAGGTGCGAGGAAACAACGGAACGCTGAAGACCATCCGGCCGGGGTAGCTTCTGTGCCCCGGTAGAACTTCGCCCATATCTCTTTGCAGGCATGGCAAAGACTCATCGCAGGGCCGCCAGGCCCGGATGAGTCTTTTTGTTTCCTTACACAACACGACTTATTACCCATGGGAGGTCTCTCATGTCCAAGATAGCCAGAGACGTCACGGAGCTGATCGGCAACACGCGGCTGGTGCGCCTGAACCGGGTGACTGAGGGCGCGGGGGCTGAAGTGCTGGCGAAGCTGGAGTTTCAAAACCCTGGTGGCAGCGTTAAGGACCGCATTGCCCTCAGCATGATCGAGGCCGCGGAGGCAGCAGGGAAGATCGGGCCCGACACCATCATCCTGGAGCCCACCAGCGGCAATACCGGGATCGGATTAGCCATGGTGGCTGCGGCCAGGGGCTATCGCTGCACGCTGGTCATGCCCGACACGATGAGCATAGAGCGGCGCAAGCTGCTGCGTGCCTTCGGCGCCGAGTTGGTCCTGACCCCGGGCAGCGAGGGGATGCGGGGCGCTATCCGGGTGGCCAACGAGATGGCCGCCCGGGACCCCCGCTACTTCATCCCCCAGCAGTTTGAAAACCCTGCCAACCCCGCCATCCACCGCCGCACCACAGCCGAGGAGATATGGCGTGATACCGATGGCCAGCTCGATATCTTCGTCGCGGGGGTGGGGACGGGCGGCACCCTGACCGGAGTCGGCCAGGTGCTGAAGCCGCGGCTGCCGCACCTCAAGATTGTGGCGGTCGAGCCGGCCGACTCGCCGGTGCTCTCAGGCGGCAAGCCAGGGCCACACAAGATCCAGGGCATCGGTGCAGGGTTCGTGCCTGCCGTGCTCGACACGAGCCTGATTGATGAGATCATCCGGGTGACCAATGAGGAAGCGTTCGCCATGGCGCGCAGGATGCCCAGGGAAGAAGGTATCCTGGTGGGGATCAGCTCAGGGGCTGCCATTCACGCCGCGGTTCAGGTCGCGCGTCGGCCCGAGAACACGGGCAGGCGCATCGTGGTCATTGTGCCATCCTATGGCGAGCGCTACCTGAGCACTGCGCTGTTCGCCGACCTGTAACTATTCAGGCGGTGACTGGAAGGGCCACGCCGAAGGCTCGCCCGAGGCGTCACCCTTTTTGGGCCTGTGGCCAGAGGTCGGCCTTCGCCGACCTCTCTGGTGATGCACACATGAAGGGTGTCGGCGGAGGCCGACACCCCCTCGGGCCGAGCCCTTCGGGGCGAGGGCTGGCACAAAGTGCCCAGGAAGGGCGATTTCAATCGGCCTGAATAGTTACCGCCGACCTGCAGTGAGGAGGCCAACATGTTCAAGACGCTGCGCCGTGACATCCAGGCCGTCTTCGACCGCGATCCGGCTGCTCGGAGCACCTTAGAAGTGCTCCTGTTCTACCCGGGGCTGCACGCTATCTGGCTGCATCGGCTGGCTCATGCCCTCTGGCGCAACGGCTTCCATTTGCTCGCGCGAGGGGTCAGCCACTTCTCCCGCTGGCTGACCGGCATCGAGATCCACCCTGGCGCGGTCATTGGCCCGGGCCTGTTCATAGACCACGGCATGGGCACGGTGATCGGGGAGACGGCTGAGATCGGCGAGGACGTTACGCTCTACCACAACGTCACCCTGGGCGGGGTGAGCTGGGAGAAGGTCAAGCGGCATCCAACCCTGGAGGACCATGTGGTGGTGGGGGCGGGGGCGCAGATCCTGGGGCCCATCCGCATCGGCGCGCACAGCCGCATTGGGGCCAACTCTGTGGTGGTCAAGGACGTGCCCCCTTATTCGGTGGTGGTGGGGGTGCCGGGCCGCGTGCGCGGCCGCAACGGTGAGGCTCCCCTGCCCGAGCCAGAACGCGAGGACCTGCTCCACGACCGCCTGCCCGACCCCACGCTGGAGATGCTGCGCCATCTGACCGCGCGGGTGGTAGCGCTGGAGCACACAGTGCAGGAATTGCGCCTGGAGGACGATCGTCAGATGGCCGATGTATGGGTAGAAAGCGGGGGCAGCCACATCTGAGAGCTTGTCTGAAAAACTGCTCGTAGTAAGCCACGAAGCGGAGCGAAG
Source organism: Anaerolineae bacterium (assembly GCA_034434335.1). Taxonomy (GTDB): domain Bacteria; phylum Chloroflexota; class Anaerolineae; order CG2-30-64-16; family CG2-30-64-16; genus DAOTZS01. The sequence continues at coordinate 6,158 of DAOTZS010000218.1, read as the reverse complement.
TGGCGTCTAAATGGCCAATAAATACCTCGTAGCAGACCACAGGTGGTGTAAAGTGGCATCTAGACGGCACTACGCTTCGCTCCGTGCCTGACTACGAACGAATTCTCAGGCATGCTCTGAGGTGCTCAGCTCGTAGTGGCGACCTGCTGTATCGCGTCGGCGACCTGGCCCAGTGTGAGCGGCCGGCGCAGTACCTGCGTCGGCCGCCACCAGGGCGGCCACTCCGGTTCGCGCATCACGCGCGCGGTCAGCACCACGACCGGCGCGGCCGTTGCGGCCAGGGCCCTCAGTTCTTCAGGTTTCGGTTCCAGGCTGCTGAGGTCGAGCAAGATGGCGTCGGGCGAGATGGGGCTTGGCACTCCCCCTTCGGGCAGGGCCTGAGCCAGCTCTTCGTAGCCTACCGCTTCCAGCCCGCGTTCGATAAGCTCGGCGCGCAGGCAGGCGCGCAGCCACTGATCACTGCTCACGACCCACACCAGCAAGGGGGCTGTCACCTGGCTGCCTCTAGAACTCGAAACTCTGGCCCCGCTCCGGGACCACTACCCGGCTCACCCCTTCTGCCCGCAGCTTTTCCGCCAGGGTGAAACTGGCGGCCTGCTCGCCGTGCACCAGAAAGGCATGGCCCAGGCGCTGTCGGTCGAGGCCGCGCGCCCAGGCCAGCAGCTCGGCCTGATCGGCATGGGCGCTGTAGCCCTCGATCGCGGCCACCCGCGCCCGCACCTCCTTCTCCTCGCCCAGGATCTTCACCTTGCGCGCGCCGTCGAGGAGCTTGCGTCCCAACGTATGCTCGGCCTGAAAGCTCACCAGCAGCACTGTGTTATCCGGGTTCTCGATGTTGTTCTTCAGGTGATGGAGAATCCGGCCATTCTCTGCCATGCCGCTGGCGCTGATGATGATCGCCGGCCCATCCAGGAAGTTGAGCTGCTTGCTGCGCACTGTGTCGCGCACATACTCGACCCGATCCCAGTCGAACGGGTTGCGGCGCTGGTCCCCTTGCAGGAAGGCATGGACTTCCTCGTCCCACTCCTCCGGATGCATGCGGAAGACCTCTGTGGCGCTGACTGCCAGGGGGCTGTCCACAAAGATGGGCAGGGGTGGGATATCCCCCTCGGCCTCCAATTGGTTGAGCGCGTAGATGATCTCCTGGGTGCGGCCTACGGCAAAGGCTGGGATGATCACCTTGCCTCGCCGGCGCACGGTCGCGCGTACGACCTCGCGCAGCTCTCGGCGCGCGTCCTCGCGCGATTGGTGCAGGCGGTCGCCGTAGGTGCTCTCCATGATCAAAATATCTGCGGCGGTGGGAAGCTCCGGGTCCGCCAGGATGGCCATCCCGGGCCGGCCCACATCCCCGCTGAAGACCAACCGCCATCTCTTGTCTGTGGCAAACTCCCGGATGTCGAGGGTTACGAAGGCCGAACCCAGGATGTGCCCGGCGTTGGAAAAGGTGAGGCTCACGCCATCGGCGATGGTCACCGTCCGGTGCAGTCCCACGCTGATGAAGAAGCTCAGGCTGGCCTGCACATCTGCCTGGGTATAGAGCGGCACAACCGGCTCCTCGTCTGGCCCGCGGTGCTTGTTCAGGTAGGCCGCGTCGCCTTCCTGGATGTGGCCACTATCCATGAGCATGTAAGTGCAGAGATTGCGGGTGGCTGCCGTGCACCAGATGTTCCCATTGAACCCCTGCTTCACCAGGTTGGGGATGTTGCCGCTGTGGTCAATATGCGCGTGGCTGAGCACCACCGCGTCGATGCTGGCCGGCTCGAAGGGGAAGTTCCGGTTGCGTTCGTTGCTCTCCGCGCGCCGGCCCTGGAACAGCCCGCACTCCAGTAAGATACGCCGGCCGTTGACCTCGATCAGGTGCAGCGAACCGGTCACTTCCTGCGCGGCCCCGTAGAAGGTGATACGCACTGAAGCCCTCCTCACGCCCGGAGTGTGGCTCCCAGCTCCCGTCCCAGCCGGCCGATGATCTTGCTGCGCACCCTGGCCGTCTCCTCGTCGGTCAGGGTGCGGTCGGGGGCCTGGTAGGTGAGGGAGTAGGCCAGCGACTTCTTGCCCGCCGGGATCTGGTCCCCGCGGTAGACATCGAAGAGCTGCACATCCACCACCAGCTTGCCGCCGGCTTCCCGGATCAGCGCGGCGACCTGGGCTGCCGGCACCCCCTCGTCCACTACCACCGCCAGGTCTTCGTAGACGGCCGGCTGGGAGGAGATCTCGGCCATGGGCCTGGCCTCGCCCCAGGCAGCGAGCAAGGCGTCAAGGTCCAGCTCCATGACGGGGACCGGCAGCCTGGGCAGGTCGAATGCCGCGCGCACAGCCGGGTGCAATTCGCCCAGGAAGCCGACCTCGTTGCCGGCAACCAGCAGGCGGGCAGTGCGGCCAGGATGGAGCGCCGGATGCTCACCTCGCTCCCAGGTAACTTCTGTGATGCCCAGGTGGGCTATCAGCGCCTCGACGACCCCCTTCAGGTCGAAGAAGCCGAGCGGCGTTGCATCGTGGCTCAGCCAGCTCCTGGGCTCTCGGGGGCCCACCAGCACGGCGGCCAGGCGTCGCGGCTCGGCAGGGAGGGTTTGGTCGGGCCGGGGAATGAACACACGGCCAACCTCGAAGATGGCCACCCGGTCGGTGAAGCGCAGGTTGGCCCGGGCCGTCTTCAGCAGCTCCGGCAGCAGGGTGCGGCGCAGGTGGCCGCGGTCGGCGGAAAGGGGGTTGAGCACGCGCACGTGGGCTGGCAAGGACACCTGCTCTGCCCCGGCCTGCCCGCCGGCCATCAGGCGTGCCTCATCGGCCAGGTCAATCATCGAATAGGTGATTACCTCATCCAGGCCGCAGCCGACCAGGATGTCCCGCACCCGCTCCTCACCCTCCAGCGCCAGGTTGCGGCGCTGCGGGGGCAATTCATCTTCCAGCAAGGTGATCGGCAGGCGGTCGTAGCCGTAGATGCGCCCTATCTCCTCGGCCAGGTCGGCAGGGATGGTGACATCCAGCCGATGGCTGGGCACGGTGACCTGGTAGGTGGCGGGAGATGTGCTCGGTTCAGCAGGCGAGACCTCGAATTCCAGGCCGCGCAGGATGCGCAGCATCTCGGCCGTGGGGATCTCGGTGCCCAACAGCCGGTTGATGTAGGCCGGGTCGAGGGTGATGGTGCGGGGCTGCGGTCGGCCGGGGTAGAGGTCGGCGTAAACGGGGCGTACCCTGCCCCAGGCAACTTCGGCCAGGAGCTGGCCGGCGCGGGCCAGCGCCTTGACCGTCAGCTCGGGGTCCACCCGCCTGCCAAAGCGGTTGGCCGCCTCGCTGTTCAGCTTGAGCATCTGGCTGGTGCGCCGGATGCTCAGGAAGTTGAAGTTGGCCGCCTCCAGCAGGATAGCAGTAGTGTTGGGGTTGACTTCGGTGTTGGCGCCGCCCATTACGCCGCCCACGGCGATGCAACCCGCGGTATCGGTGATCATCAGCATTTCGGGGTCAAGGGCCCGGTCTACGCCGTCGAGGGTGGTCAGCCGCTCGCCGGGGTGAGCACGTCGCATGATGATGGTCGGCCGGCCGCCGTCGGCCCGCGCCCGGAGCAGATCGTAGTCGAAGGCATGCAGGGGCTGCCCCAGTTCGAGCATGACATAGTTGGTCACGTCCACCACGTTGTTGATCGGCCGCATCCCGGCCCGCTGGAGGCGTTGCTGCATCCAGAACGGGGAAGGGCCAACAGTCAGGCCTTCGATCAACGCGGCTGAGTAGCGCAGGCAGAGGTCGGGGTCAAGGATCACGATGCGGGCGAAATCGGCTTCAGGCAGGATGGCGACCGGCTGGCGATCAAGCACGGTGAGCACATCGCGGCGCAGTTCCTGGCCGGTGAGGACAGCGATCTCGCGCGCGATGCCAATAACCGAGTGCAGGTGGGCAAAGGCTCCTTTGATGTCGAACTCGAAGACCGTATCTCCCAGGTAGTCGGCCAGCGGTGTCCCTACCGGCGCGTCGGGTGGGAGCAGGAGCACCCCTTCGTGCTCGTCGCTGAGGCCGAGCTCCTTTTCGGAGCAGACCATCCCCTCGGAGCGGATGCCCCGGATCTTGCTCGGCTTGAGGCGGACGATCTTGCGTTCGGCGCTGTAGCCATCAATCAGCCGCGCGCCGGCCACGGCAAAGGCCACCTTGGGCCCGCCTGTGGGGAGCATGCTGAGGTCTTGCCCTACGTAGGGGTAGAGGTTGGGCGCGCCGGTCACTACGGTGAGCGGCTCCCCTGCGCCGTAGGCCACCCGTGCCAGCACCAGGCGATCGGCGTCCGGGTGCTGGCTGACTTCCAGGATCTGGCCCACGAACACCCTGTCCCGGTCCCAGAAGTCACCGATCTGCGTGATGGACTCGACCTCCAATCCGGCCAGGGTCAGCCGTTCGGCCAGCGCCGCGATCGGGAGGGTGATGGGGACGTATTCTCTAAGCCAGCTAAGCGGTACTTTCATAAGACCATCTCCACTTCAGGATTTGCCGTTCTTCTCACGCGAACTGTCTCAAGAAGCGCAGGTCGTTTCCGTAGAACAGGCGTATGTCGCCGATGCGATACTTGAGCATGGCCGGCCGTTCGACCCCCAGGCCGAAAGCGAAACCGGAGTAGACGTCGGGGTCGTAGCCCCCATTGCGCAGGACGACCGGGTGTACCATCCCCGCGCCGGCGATCTCCAGCCAGCCCGTGTGTTTGCAAACAGGGCATCCCGCGCCTGCGCACAGGATGCAGTCTATGTCGGCCTCGATGCTGGGTTCGGTGAAGGGGAAGTAGCTGCCCCGTACCCGCAGCCGACGTTTTGCGCCGTACATGCGCCGGGCAAACTCTTGCAGCACGCCGATCAGGTCGCTCATGCGGATGCGCCGGCCCACGGCCAGCCCTTCCACCTGATAGAATTGGTGCTCCGAACGGGCTGTGATCTGTTCGTAGCGGTAGCACTTGCCGGGCAGGATCACCCGGATCGGCTCGGGATAACGCTCGCGCATTACCCGGATCTGGCCTGGGCTGGTGTGGGTGCGCATCACCAGTAGGGACGATCCTTCTGTGGTCGGCCCCGGGGGTTGTGCGGCCTCAACCTGGCCTCCACCATCCTGCGAGACCCAGAAGGTGTCCCACATATCGCGTGCCGGGTGGTAGGGGGGCATGTTGAGCAGGCCGAAGTTGTACTCGTCGGTTTCCACGTCGGGCGCGTCGTAGACCTGGAAGCCCATTTCCGCGAAGATGGTGTAGATCTGCCGCAACGTCTGGGTGGTGATGTGAAGGCGACCCAGGGCCGGAGACCGGCCCGGCAGGGTAACGTCTACCGCTCCTGCGGTCAGCTCGGCCTCCAGGGCCAGCCTTTGTAGGGCTTCCTGGCGTTCGAGAAAAGCTGCTTCCAGGGCCGCCTTGACCTGGTTGGCGGCCTGGCCATAAGCTGGCCGTGCCTCCCGGGGCAATGTAGCCAGGACCTTCATGGCATTGGCCAGCGCGCCTTTACGGCCCAGGTATTTGACGCGCCATGCTTCCAGGGCCGGCGCATCTGCCACTGCGGCCAGATCGGCCAGGGCAGTGGCTTGAAGCCGGGCTAGCTCTTCTTGCATAGTACCTCCCATCCTGTCAGTTTACAGGAGTTACGCACTTTACGGCGTGTCGTCCCATCCCTCTACCCCCTTCTCCGCAAGCCGGGGAAGGGGGATCGGGATTAGGGGTATTCTGGGCGGCGAAGCCGCCCAGAATACCCCTTTCCAAGGATTCCCCCGCCCCCAATCGGGGGCGGGGGCCAGGGGGTGGGGCTACAGCGTAGTGCAACTGCGTAACTGCTGTCAGTTTACAAAAAAGAAGCGCACCCGTCGCAGGGACGGAGTGCGCTGACGATCTCCGCGGTACCACCCTGATTCCCCCATCGCGGGGGCTCTCGTGCCGGCGGCCCGGCTCGACGGGCTTACCGGCTGCCCGGGTAACGGTGAGCTTCCGTGGCGGACTACTTGCAACCTCGCCTGGTCTTCCTCGGGATCTGGGCCACAAGGGAAGATGACCGGCGAGGCGTTTCCCCCGCCAGGCTCGGGAGGGAACTTCAACGGGCTTCGCACCGGTCGGGCTCACAGCCCCCACGTCGGGGCCCGACCTCTCTGAGGGCTCCCCCCGCCTACTTTCCTCCGTCAACGCCTTTATGTGCCAGGGATGCAGTTGTTCA
>DAOTZS010000217.1:0-10629 GCA_034434335.1 Anaerolineae bacterium | reverse complement strand
GAGAGGGCTTGAGCAAGAAGCGACCCATCACGATCCGCTCTGGGATGCCAAGGGCCCGCGCCGAGGCGATGTAGTCCTTGCCCAGATTGTCAGCCATGGAGGAGCGGGTGATGCGCGCCTCCTGGGCAATGGGCCCCATGGCCAGCGACAACGCAGGGAGGACGATGTGTCGCAGGGCGTCGAGGAACGTGCCAAACTGTCCCGCGAGAAGCGCGTCGAGTGTGACAAGCCCTGTGACAAGCGGCGGCGCAGTCACCTCTTCGCTCAACCGGCCAATGATGGGAAACCACTTCAGAGTCCACCCAAAGAGGAGGACGAAGAAGATAGCGAAAATGTAAGAAGGGGTCACCACACCAGCGTAGGAGAAGAGGCGCACGACGTTGTCAATCCAGGTATCTTTGTAGCGAGCAGAGAGCACCCCCAGGCCAATGCCCCCGGCCGCCGAAAGGAGACCCGAGAACAAGACCAGCTCAAGCGAGGCTGGGAAGAACTCCCTGATGTCAGAGGTTACGGGCCGTTGCGTGACCAGCGAAAGGCCAAAGTCGCCTCGCAGTGCATCGCGCAGCCAGTAGCCATACTGCACCGGCAACGGCTCATTGAGATGCATCTGCTCACGGATGCGGTCCACTACCCATTGCGGGGCGCGCGCGCCGACGGCCATACGCGCCGGGTCTCCGGGCATGATGCGGGCAATGACAAAGATGACGATGGAAAGACCCAGGAGGACAAACACAGAATAAATGATCCGACGGACAAGGAAATTCAGTATTGACATATCCGGATAACCCTTCTTAGCCGCTCCAACGTCTTCCCCACAAACAGAAGGGGAGCTCCCGGAGCGGGCCGGATAGGTGCACTCCAGGAGCTCCCGGCTTGGAACCTGCCTGGCCCCTTATGCAGTGGCTACTGGCAAGTCACTCCGATATTGGGCAAGAAGAAGTAGTAGCCCATGACGACGCTCGTCTCGCCGCGGGCTGCCGGAAAGTCCACACAGTCCCGTATGCCGTGCTTCTCTAACTGGTCGTAGATCCATATAGAGGGTGCCAGATCTACCAGCTTGGCCTGGATGGCGGAGTACTTGGCGAAGCGCTCCTGCTGATCCAGCGTGGCCAGGGCATCGTCAATCGCCTTGTCCAGCTCCGGATCCTGCAACCACTCGTTCTGCTGCCAGGTGCCGGTCGTGCTGGAGTGGTAGCGCTGTCGCATCATCAACCCCGCTTCCGGCAGGTCAGACGAGACGTAGATGGTGGCGATGTGTGGAGCGGTCTCCAGTTTGCTGGTGTTCTCCACCATGCTCAGCCACGGCACCTTGACCACCTCGACTTTGATGCCGATCTCGGCCATGTTCGCCTGGAAGAGCAAGGCGAACTTTTCCTCATCGGGCACCTGCGCTACCCAGTGGACCTCGACAGGGTACTTGTCGAGCTCCGCCGCGTACTTGCACTGCGCCAGCTCTTCCTTGGCCTTGTCCAGGTCCCGCTTGCAGTACGGGAGGGTCTTATCAACCCCGGCCAGGATGGCCGACACCGGGGCTATCATCTGCTTGGTGCCCGGCCATTCCAGGGTCAGCGCTGTATCATAGTCGAAGGCGTAGGCCATTGCCTTGCGGCAATGCACATCGTCCGTGGGCGGCTTCTTGGTGTTGATCATGTAGTAGAACGACGAGAGGGTCGGGAGAGCGATCACCTTCACACCGGGGATCTTCTCGAAGGCCTGATAGGCTTCGACGGACTGCCACTGGTCGGTCACCTCGAGTTCCTTGTTCTCGAGCAGACTGCGCACGGTGACGGCCTCGGTGGTGATGATGAAGCGCGCTTCATCCGGCGCGTTGGGGTTGAATTTGCCCCACCAGCCGGGGAACTTCTCCATCAACACATACTGCTCGAGGGGGAATTCTTTGATCTTGTACGGCCCAGAGCCAGCATCGTGGGTCTGCAGCCACTCCTTGCCATAGTCGCCGTTCTCGCCGTATGGGCCTTCCGCTTTGGTATTCTGGCGGACGAGGGCCTCATTGGCGACGTACAGGCGGACCAGGCTGGGCAGGAACAGCGCACTGGCCTGGGCTACCTTGAGCTCGCCAGTGTAGTCATCCAGGGCTGTCACGCTCTCGACGCCCGGGGTCACCAGATAGGCATAGCCCTCACCGATGGTCTTGAGGCGATTGAAGCTGTAGACCACATCGCTGGCCTTGAGCGGGGTGCCATCGTGGAATTTGACATCCTTGCGAAGATGGAAGGTGTAGGTCAACCCATCGCTGGAGATGTCCCACGACTCGGCCAGCCACGGGTCCACCCCTCCTTGCGCATTGGGGAAGATCAGGGTGTCATACAGATTGGGCAGGGTGGAGGAAGCCACATAGTCGTTGCCGACCGCCGGATCGGCGCGCAGCGGTGGCGAGAAGGTAGCCCTGAAAACCCGCTTGGCCGCCGGCGCGGGAGCTGCCGTGGCCTCCGGGGCCTTAGTTGCAGGAGCTTCAGTAGCAGGGGGGCCTGCGTAGGGGCAGGGGCCGGGGCAGGCGCGGGGGCACACTGGGTGGCCAACAGGCTTACCAGGGTCAGAAGAATGGCAAACACGATCAATCTCTTGGTGAACATGTTTCTCCCTCCTTCCAGGTACTCGTTGCTGGATCGAATCAACATGTGGCGGCAGTAATGCTATTGGCCTCTGGTTGTCCTTTGGGTTCCCACCTCCTTCCTGTCAAAAGTCCTGCCATGCATTTTCGCCTCAAGTTCGGCTTCTGAAACCGGAGGCGAAACCACCCACACGACAACGCACTCTTCGTCTCCTTCGTTGCGCCAGGAATGGGGCTGCTGCGTTTGGTAATGGATGCTATCCCCGGCCTCCAGCACAAAGGTCTCTTCGCCTACGGTAATCGTCAGCCGGCCCTTGAGGACAAGACCTGCTTCCTCGCCAGGGTGAGAGCTGGACCACCCTGGTGAGGAGGCGCCCGGTGGACACACCATACAATACGGCTGGAGTTTCTTATCTGGCAGGTCTGCAGCCAAAAGCTCTATAATGACCCCGCTCGTGCTCTGCAGCCTTTTGCCCTGGTTGGCCCTGACGACATAAGGGGCTGCAACATCATCCTCGAAGAAGTGTCTTACTTCCACACCCAGAGCACCGGCAATGGCGGTCAATCTGGGCAAGGAGGGCATGATCACGTCTCGCTCAATCTGAGACAAGTAACTGGCCGACAGACCGATTTTCTGGCCCAATTGGGCTAAGGTGAGCCCTCGCTCATGGCGCAAGGCCCTGATGCATTTACCAAGGGTCGTCTGCAACGCCGATCCTCATCGAGTGGCTTGCTATGGCTTACTGTTAGAAGACAGGAGGGGTAAAAACACAAAAGGCCATCACCGGGCTATCTCCCGGATTCTCGATACGGTGTTTAACAGTAGACTTGAAATGAATGCTATCGCCCGGGTTCAGATCATAGACCGCATTGCCGATCCACAAGCGCAGGGTTCCATCCAATACGTAGACAAATTCCTCACCGGGATGGGAGCGGTATTCGTCAAACGGCAGGGTCCCATCAACGGGATCCATTTGCAACAGCAGGGTTTCGAGTTTTCGATCGGGGAAACCGGTTGAGAGGAGTGAATAAGCGACAGGAGAACCTTCAAAACGAAACACCTCGCGTTCAGTGGCTCGCACAACTTTGGTGTCATGCACCATCTTGGGGAAGAAATGGGTCACCTTGACGCCGAGAGCGCGGGCGATGGCGTAGAGCATCGTAATGGAGGGCACAGCCTGGCCCCTCTCCACCTGCGAGAGGAAGCCCGGCGTACAACCAGCTCTCTGGGCAGCTTCTTCCAAAGTGAGCTGGTTATCTAGTCGCAGCTGACGGATCTTCTGCCCCATGATGCGAATTGTAGTCTCCATATAAAATATCATACCGTATCTTCAGCAGCTCTGTCAAAAACGCGACCCCCTCTTTTCCTCAGTTTGACTTTCCCAGCCCTTCTGTAATATTATAGGAATTACTTGTTGATCGGCCTGTATGCGTGAGCCTGCAAAACCTCACAGGCTGCTCCTGGCAGAAGCGGCCCCTGCCGCGCCAGGGGTATGGACAGACTGGACTCTACCGGATTTTGGGGACACCCACAGCTAAGGAGGAAATATGTCTCATCGTCTGGTTGTATCGTTGCTTTTGCTGGCCACCCTCTTGATGATCGGCAATACACCATCCGGCTCTTCGGCCATGTGGCATCCTGCTGCCGTGGCGCGCAGCCTGCTGCTTTCGGAGCCTGTTGCCGAGGACAACACCTATTTGCCGCTGGCCATGCGCGGACATTCCATGGCCTTCACGCCTACTCCCACACCCATCCCGGTGACCTGTACCGAGCATGTGACCAACGGCGGCTTCGAGCAGAACGCAGCCTGGATCTTCCCCCTGACCGATAGCCAGGCAAGCTACACCACCGAGGAGCAACACATTGGGATGCGCGCGGCCCGTTTCGGCCTGTTACCACCTGCCGATGCGGCCCAGGAACCGGTCGCGCCTCTTACCTCTACACACCAGGAGCGCAACCTGCTGGGAGAAGTTGCCCCCCTGGGTGCCACTTTCTCCAGTGGCTACCAGACCATTACCATCCCATGGGGCATGTACTCCGTGCTGCTCACCTTCTGGTATAAACCGGGCAGCCAGGACATCGCCAACGATTTCCAGCGCGTGCTGTTGCTCGACCCGGTCACCTACCTCCCAGTCGCCGAACTGATGCGGGTGCTGGAGAACGATCAGGTATGGAAGAAGGCCGTCTTCGATCTGAAGGCTTATCAGGGGCAGAACCTGGTGCTCTACTTCGAAGTGTATAACGACAGCACCGGCAGCGCCGGCCGCACCTGGATGTATCTTGACGACGTGAGCGTGCAGGCGTGTGTGCTGTCTACTGCCACGCCAACCGCCACCCTCACCCCTACGTTCACTGCTACTCCTACTGCCACCAGGACCCCTCCCCCGACCGGCACGCCAACCAACACGCCGACCGCCACCCCCACGCCGACCGACACGCCCACACCCACGATCACACCGACCCCCACCGAGACCGGCACGCCAACCAACACACCAACCGCCACCCCCACGCCGACCGACACACCCACACCCACGATCACACCGACCTTCACGGCCACCGCGACCCCGACGGCCACCCCCACCTGGACCCCTACAGCCACCCCTACAGCCACGCCGGTCTGCAGTGAACGGGTGGGCAACGGCGGCTTCGAGCTGGACACCGACTGGATATTCCCCGTGACCGATAGCCAGGCGGAGTACACCACCCAGGTGGTGCACACCGGCTTGCGGGCAGCACGGCTGGGGCTGCTGCCTACGACTGAAATCCGCGCCAGGCCAGCAGGAGCCAAGCCAGAACGCAATCTGCTCGGTGAGGAAGCGCCGGCCGGGGCCACCTTCTCCAGCGCCTATCAGACCATCAGCATTCCGGCTAACGCCTCGTCTGCCATCCTCACCTTCTGGTACTACCCCGCCACAGACGACACGGCTGACGACTTCCAGCGGGTGCTGCTGTTGGATCCGGTCACTTATGACGTGGTGGCGAATCTGATGCAGGTATTGGAGAATGATCGGCAGTGGAAGCAGCGCGCCTTCGATTTGACCCTGCTACGGGGGCAGAGCCTGATCCTCTACTTTGAGGTGTACAACGACAGTACTGGCAGCGCAGGCCGGACCTGGATGTACCTGGACGATGTCAGCCTCCAGGCATGTCTCGGACCCACTCCTACCCCGACCCAGACACCCACTGCCACGGCTACCCGCACGGCCACCCCCACGCCCACTGCCACGACCACGCCCGGTGGCTGCCAGCAACTGCTCACCAACCCCGGCTTTGAGGACAACACCGGCTGGACCCTGCCCACTACCGCTTATCCTGCGGTTTACACCACAGAGCGAGCTTATGCCGGGGCACGCAGCCTGCGGGTGGGCATCCCGGCCGATGGCGTCAACACCTACAGCTACAGCTCTGGCTATCAAACCATCTACCTGCCCGCCGATGCCTCGCAGATCACTTTACGGGCCCAGGTTTGGCGGGGCAGCACAGCACCCGATAGCGATACACAATACCTGCGCGTGACGGTAGTCAACGGCCCGACCTACGCGGTGTTCCACGGCCACTACAACGCCCAGGCCTGGGAAGCCGTGAGCTACGACCTCACCTTCCTGCGCGGCAACTGGGTTATGGTGTACATGGGGGCCTATAACGACGGGGTGGGGGGCAAGACCGTCATGTATGTGGATGAGGCAAAGGTAGAGGCTTGTTGGTAAGTTGGGAGACTGCTAAATTGGGAGGTTGGGGGACTCCCCAACCTCCCGATCCGCCCATCTACCGATCTACCAATCTACCAACTACCTCTCGTAAATCTCCGTCAGCTCGCGCAGACGCGCGCAGATGGCATCGGTAAGCATGTCGGACGTGTAGCGCCATTGCCAGTTGCCGCTCTCCTTGCTGGGGTAGTTCATACGCGCTTCCGCGCCAAGGCTGAGGACATCCTGAAGGCAGGCTACAGCCTGGTTGGCCACGGAAGCCCAGGCCGCCCGGATGAAGTCCCAGGCCAGATCACGGCCATCGCTGCCCAGATAGCGCAGACAGTTCCACTTCTCGATCCCCGTGCGCTCCGCCTCGTTGAACCAGCCGATCACCGTGTTGTTGTCGTGGGTCCCTGGATAGACGACGTAATCTCGCTCGAAGTTGTGAGGCAGATACTTCGGGTCATTGTCCAGGGCAAAGCCGAATTGCAGGATCTTCATACCCGGGAAGCCAAACCGGTTGCGCAAAGCGTCTACCTCCGGCGTGATCACCCCCAGGTCCTCAGCGATAATCGGCAGTTTGCCCAGGGCAGCCTCGATTGCCTCAAACAGCGCGGCGCCCGGCCCCTTCACCCAGCGGCCATTGATCGCGGTTGGCTCATGAGCGGGCACCTCCCAGTAGGCCTCAAAGCCCCTGAAGTGGTCAATACGGATGATGTCCACCTGGGTCAGGGTGTGGCGAATGCGTTCAATCCACCAGCGGTATCCGTCCTGCGCCATCACATCCCAGCGGTAGTGCGGGTTGCCCCACCGTTGCCCGGTGGCCGAGAAATTGTCGGGGGGCACCCCGGCGATCACGGTCGGGTTCCCCTCTGAATCGAGCTGGAACAGCTCGGGGTGGCTCCAGACATCCGCGCTGTCTTCGGCCACGAAGATCGGTACATCGCCGATAATCTGAATGCCCAGATGGTTAGTGTGGGCCTTCAGCGCCTGCCACTGGTCGTGGAAGAGCCACTGCAGGTATTCGTGGTAGGTTGCCTCGTCGGCCAGCATCTCCCGGTAGTACGCCAGCGCAACCGGCTCTCGAACGCGGATATCGCGCGGCCAATTGTGCCAGCTCCCGCCCCCGAAGTAGCCCTTGATGGCCATGAAAAGGCCGAAATCGGCCAGCCAGCCAGAATTCTCAGTCCGAAAGCGGTCGAAAGCAGCGCGTTGTTCAGGGGTGGCAGCAGCCTTGAAGTGGGCAAAGCTCTGGCGGAAGAGGCTGTGTTTGTAGTGGATCACCCGCCCGAAGTCCACCCGGTGCTCTGGAAAGGCCGGCACCTCGGCCACGGCTGCAGCCGGCAGCAGCCCAGCCCAGACCAGGGCATCGGGGCTGATCAGCAAGGGGTTGCCGGCAAAGGCCGAAAAGGACTGGTAGGGTGAGTCGCCATATCCGGTTGGGCCGAGGGGCAGGACCTGCCACAGCTTCTGTTTAGCCCTGGCCAGCCACTCGACGAACTCGTAAGCCCCTTGCCCCAGGTCGCCGATACCAAACCGGCTGGGGAAGGAAGTGGGATGACATAGTACACCGCTCGCCCTGGGAAAACCCATAGTCGCCCGCCTTGCAAAAGAAGATAAGGTCGTGTACAAAGTATAGTATAACGGGCGACAGGCAAAGGTCCAAGAAAGGGTTGCCTGGCGCGTTAGAGCCCGGGGAGCATGAGAGGGTACCCCCTCGTGCTCCTGACCCCCAAGTATGTGAATAAGGTTCAGACAGGGCTCTGGTTTCAAAAACTGGTCTTGGATTGCAAATAGGCGTAGAGGTGTTATACTTTGGCCGGAAGGGTGTTGAACCAACAGGAGGTCGCTGAGCAGGCATGCACGAAGTGTGGGAAGCATTGGGGCATTTCTGGGCCGGTTTGATGGCAGGACAACTCGAGCCACCTGGTGGGTGGAGTTATGTGGTGTTGGCCTTGCTGGTCGCCATCGAAGGGCCGCTGGCGACTCTGCTCGGTGCTGCGGCTGCCTCTGCCGGCTTGCTACGGCCGTCCCTGGTGTTCGTCGCGGCAGCCACCGGCAACCTGGCTGCCGACACAACCTGGTATCTGTTGGGTTACCTGGGCAAAGTAGGGGGCTTGCTGCGCTACGGGCGCTGGCTGGGGCTGCGCCAGGAGCAGGTGACATGGCTGGAAGCGAAGATGCAAGCTCACGCTCATAAGGTGCTGCTGGTGACCAAACTGACGCTGAGCTTCTCTATCCCGGCGCTTGTGGCAGCAGGTCTGGCGCACGTGCCCTGGCGCAAATGGTTTGTTACGGTTGCCCTGGCCGAGTGCCTGTGGACTGGCACCCTGGTGTGGGCCGGCTACCACTTCAGCCGCTCTCTCAAAGGGTTGGAGTTTGGGTTACAGGTCATCGCTTTCCTGGGCTTTGTTGTCGTGGCCGCAGGACTGTTCCGCTTTCTTATGCGTCGAACTACGCGCTCTGAGTTGCCCTTGGAGAAGTGAGAGGCCTGCCATGAGAATTGTGATCACTGGACAAACCTACTACCCGGCCGCTAACGGCCAGGCGGTGTTCTCGGTGCATCTGGCAGAAGGGCTGGCCCGCGCTGGCCATGCGGTAATGGTGATCGTGCCTTCGGAGCGGCAGCAACCGTATGCCGTCAACCTGCACGATGTGCGCATCCAGGCCCTGCGTGCCGTGCCCCTGCGACCCAAGTACCCGGACGTCTACTTTGCTCCTCTGCCGGGTGCACAGGTGGGACGGCTATTGGATGCCCACCAACCAGACATCGTGCACATTCAGGACCATTATCCCATCAGCCAGTTGGCGCTGGCAGAAGCCCGTAAACGGGGAATTCCTGTGATGGGCACCAACCACTTTTTGCCGGAAAATATTGTTCACTACGTACCTGTGCCAGCCTGGGCTCGGCGCTACGTCAGCCGGCTGCTTTGGGTGAGCGTGCGCCGGGTTTTCAATCGCCTCCAACTGGCCACTACGCCCACCGCAACAGCAGCTCGTATTCTGCGCCAACATGGAATTCGCATCCCCATCTATCCGGTCTCGTGCGGCGTCAGGTTGGACCGCTTTTCCCCTGCTCCGTCCATAGACCGGGCCGCGTGGCGCCGACGTTACGGGCTGGATCCCGAGCGGGTGGTTTTCCTCTTCGTGGGACGGGTAGACCTGGAGAAGCGTTTAGATGTGCTGTTGCGGGCGCTGAAGCTGCTGCCGCGCGAAGACGTCCAATTGGGGATCGCTGGCCGGGGACGGTACGAGCAGAAGCTAAAAGAGCTGGCGGAGAAGCTGGGGTTGGGTGATCGGGTAGTGTTTACCGGCTATATCCCGGCCGAGGATTTGCCGGCTCTGCTCAACAGCGTGGATATCTTTGCCATGCCCAGCGAAGCTGAGCTGCAGAGCATTGCTACGCTGGAAGCCATGGCTACCGGACGCCCCATCCTGGCGGCCGATGCCCAGGCATTGCCAGAGCTGGTGGAAAACGGTGTAAACGGCTATCTGTTTCGGGCCGGTAGCGCGGATGATGCCGCGCGACGGATGGCCCAATTGATCGCCGAGCGGGAGCGCTGGCCAGCCATGGGGGCAGCCAGCCTGCAGCGGGCGCAGGCTCACAGCCTGGCGAACACCATCGCGCGTTATGAAGAGCTCTATGCCGGGCTGGTGCGCGCAACTCAGCCGGCCGTGAACCCGGCCTGGTCTGTGGCAGGTGGCTGAAGCAACTGCAGGCGTGCTGTTAGCGGGGTTGCGCGCCCGGCTTTAGCTTCCTATACAACTCCTCACCCACGCAGGCTTCGGCGTACTTGCACCATTGAATACAGGACTGCAAGTCGTTGAAGACCACAAAGCCGCAGTTATCGCACGCCACCTTGAAGTCGATTGAGAACAGTTCAACATCTGCCCCACATTGCGGGCAGGTCTTAATCGTCAATGTGGGCGTGCCACGCAGGCCGGCAGCACCCGGACAGTGGCCATACAGCATAGACAGTGCCCCCTTTCTCCAAAGACCGAACTTTCGCTCAAAGATACCACGCTTTGGGGGCCATGTCGTTGACTTTTGTTACTTGGGCGGCTTCGCCGCCCAGAATACCCTTTTCAAAAGATTCCCCCGCCCCCAATCGGGAGCGGGGGCTAGTGCTTTGTAAAGCTGGATTCTACACTTTCCGGATTGACCCCCACCCCCGGCCCGTGCTTGCCTCCCGCGCAGCGGGACGCCCCCTATCAGGGGGCGGGGAGATCGGCATTGGGGGTTTCTGGGGCGGCTTCGCCGCCCCAGAAACCCCCACACTTGGGATTTCCCCCGCTCTCCCCTCCCAGGGGAGAGCGGGGGAAAGGGGGTGAGAGGGGTAACGCACTGACTGCAAAATGCCAGAATC
>DAOTZS010000216.1:0-9750 GCA_034434335.1 Anaerolineae bacterium | reverse complement strand
CTTGCTGCCTTCGGGGATATGCTGATAAATCCAGCGCGAAGCCTGGATCCACGGGTGCTCCTGCCGGTAAACCCCGGTGAAGGCCACTCCCCAGGCCACTGTAAACAGCACCACACAGGTTGCGATAGCTCCCCAGGCAACCTCTCCTGCCCGACTCCACCTCCATGACAGCCAGCGGTATCCTTCCACAGCCAGCCCAGCCCCACAGGCCACCAGACATGGGAGCAGCGGCGCCATGTAGCGGAGGAACTTGGTGTGAAGCGCGCCGGTAAGGGCGAAATAGGGGAGCGCCCAGGCCAGGATTACTGTCAATGTCGGGCTGGCCCGGCCGCGGGCTGCCTTGATGACGGCCCAAGCCAGCCCGGCCCAGGCCACAGCCCCCAGTGGCCAGCCCAGCCCCCACTGGCTGAGCTGGTGGATGAAGTACCAGTAAGGCGCGGTGCCAATGTACTGCCGGGTATAAGGGGCGTCCATCAGCCCACTTACCATGGCGCTTTGGGCCGCGATGTTAGCCAGATATGCACGCGGCTCCAGGAAAGCAAAGGGACTGGTCAGCCCGAAGGTCAGCAACCCGGCGCTCAGGGCCATTGCCACCCGGCCAGCTACCGGCCCCACCTGCTGGCGCAGCTCAGTGGCCGGCAACCTGCAGCACGCGGCAGCCGTCAACGCCCCAGCCAGCATAAGCGCGCTGAATTTGGATGCCACCGCCAAACCAAAAGCGGCCCCCGCACCCACCCAGGTCAGCCACCCTGCCCGGCCTTCTGCCCAACGACTGGCCAGCGCCAACGTGGCAACCACCCAGAAGGTCAACACCATATCTACCGTGCAGAAGTGGCTGAGCTGGATCGGCAGGGCCGCAGTAGCATAAGCGCCAGCAGCCAGGATGCCCGTCACCGCGGGTAGCCAACCGCTGCCGGGGCCAGGCAACGCGGCTGCCACGCGCCTCGCGAGCACATACACCAGCAACAGTGTGCCCAGGTCAGACACAGCCGAAATGGCTCGCCCCACCAAAGCCAGGTACTCGTACTCGGCCAGGTGGCGTCCGACCACGTACAAAGGCTGAAAACTCGGTGGAAAAACAATGGTAGTGCGACCCAGCCACAAGGCCAGGGCTTGAGCCCCATGGGCCACAGCCACCAACAGATATAAGGGGAAGTGCCCATAGGCATAGCCCCGTGGTTGGCCGGCCAGCTCACCGGCCTCAGGCGGCCAACGGAAGGGGTTAAGCGAGGAAATGGCCGGGTTCAGCGCCCTCTTCCAATCCCCAGGCCAGGCAATCGAATCCGCCACCCACACGATAAAGCGTTCGTCGGGGTGCACGTGCTGAAACCGGTCCCAATTCAGGTGGGTAAGACGCAAGAGGGCAGCTACCGCCACAAGACCCACCAGGGCCAGGCCAAGGAGAGCCCTCGCTACCGCGGTTTCCCAAACACCCGACAAACGTCCTCTCCGCAGAGACATGGGGGGACCGTCATTTCACGGGCGATAGGAATGGTTCTGCGCTCGGCAGAGGTGACTCTAGTGGTGCCGAAGCTCCAGCCGAGGCCGGGGTAGGCACGGGCTGGGGCCCTACGCCAGTGATAACATCTGCCGCGGCCGACGTGGCCCGTCCGACAACCTGATAGATGCGTACCGACCCGCCCACATATACCAGGTCGAGATAGCCTTGCTCAACCAACGTATCGAACTTGGCCAGCCCCTCCGGACTGTAGTATGCCCGCTCCAGCTCCCCCACGATGATATACGAGACCTGATAGCGGTCGAGCAGGTAACGCGCCCGCCACAGGTTCGTCGTATCGTACATCTCCCGGACGTGGTTCAGGCGACGATCAATAACCGAATGAGGGACCACCGACCGTTGCTGCTTCTGATGCCAGTCCCACCCCTGAACAGCCGGCAGGCCGGTGTAGATGCTGAAGCGATTGCCCCACCGATACCCCGGCGAGTTCCCTTCGAGGATGACTGGCGAGCCTTTGATATTGCGCAGCATCCACAGCATCGCTTCCTTGTCGTCGGCCAGCTTCAGCTCACGGTTGTTGTCGTAGTATTGAGCCTTGTCCATGTAGGCCATGCCATCAAGCCCGTGAGGTGACGCTTCGGCCGAGAAGCGATCACGGATCTTGGCCGGCGCGGCGGTGGGCGGGTAGATCATCGCTCCAACAAAGAGCAGGATCGTCACAGCCCACGCCAGCCGACGCAGCCCTGGCACCCACCGCGTGGAGCGCTCAGCCCAGGCTAACAGGCCGCAGGCGCTGCCCACCCCGAACAGTACCCAAGCCTGTATGTAGAACTTGAACACCGTGTTCATCCGGCCAATGTCGTTCTGCTGGCGCACTACTTCGACCCCCATTGTGATGGCCAACGCCAGACCAATCAGCAGCAATCCCAACCGCCGCGTTGGAGGTATGTCCCGGCCGACTGATAGAACGGCAGCCAGGGCAGCCAAAGGCAGGGCAATCACCCACACCCGCGCGCCCACAGCCCAGCCGACTCCCACCCCAACCAGAACCAGGCCGATCACCAGGGGCAGGATATCCTGCAGCCAGTCCGGGATTTGCCCCTCGCGTATCTGAACTGCCAGCTCGCTCAAGAGGTAGATGAGCACCAGGGCCAGGAAAAAGCCCCACATGGTGAGGTAATCGGGGATGGTGGTGGTGGCTCCCTCCCATCGCTCAAGCCCCGCATATGCCGTCGCGTAGTATTTTGTAAACGGGTAGAAGGTCAGCGTGGCAACCAGCAGCAGAAGTAAACCGCGCCAGAGTACGGCCACCACGGCCCGGAACAGAAACGCCAGCGACGAAGGATCTGCCACGCCCTGACCACCAGATGTCGTGGGCAGAGGTATCTTCAGGCGTTGGCTCGCTATCAGGACACCGATGGCTGCCAGCCCCACCAGTACGTAAGTGGGGAAATCCCAGGTATTGGTGGCACGCAGCGCACCGAGCACCAGGCCCATCAGGAGCAGAGGCAACAGTTCGGGCAAGGGAATGCGCCACGGAGATGGTTCACCGCGTATTGCCAGTGCCTGCCTGTCCCGCACCATCGCCACGGCGATGGCCAGGCCCAGAAGCGTCAACGGCAGGGCGATCATGTGCGCGTGGAGGTCGGCGTAGACAAAGGTGAAGAACGGGAATTCATTGATGGTGTCCGGAATCACCCGCGAAGCGTTCCAGAACCACCAGTCGTTGGGGAAGTCCAGCGGTTGCTTCCCGCTGAGCCAGGCCCACGCGCCATTCAACCCACGCACCAGCTTCGCCAGCCCAGGAATCGTGCTTTCAAACTGGACGGTTGAGCGCAAGGCCCACTGATCGAATAACAGCTTCACATTGCCCAGGTTGCCGATGATCACGACGAAAAGGGTTGCTGCCAGGCCAGCAAGCAGGGCAGATGATGCCGATTTCTCCCAATCCACCAGCTTACCTGGCACTTCTGCCAAAGCATACGCCACTGTGAACGCGGCCAGGCCCGTCAGGGCGAAGAGGGTAGGCACTGTCAGATTGTACGCCACCCAGGGCACGATGCCGATCAGCTTCACCAGCGTGCCGACGATGACGAAGCCAAAGTAGTAGTAGTTCATGTAACCGCCCGCATGCCACGGGTCGTAGGGTGGGAAAGTGGTGGACTTGATAACCGCGTTCAGGTAGGCAAACTCCATCGGCTTCTCGCCCCCACGCGCCGGGTGCCACAGGTCGGGATTGCCGATGCGGATCAGCAAGAAGAGGCCGAACAGGGCCAGAAAGAGCGCTTCTTCGGTCAGCAGTAACGGGTAGCGGGTGCGGATGAAATGCGCCAGGGCCACTCTGCGTCGCCATGCCAGCCCGCCTGCCACACCGATGAGCAGGCCCAGACAGAATGCAATCCACCAGCGCTGGTAGGGCACGGCCTTCAGGCTTGGCCCCAACCAGCTCAGCCACGCCAGTAGCAACACCCCCAGCACCTTGCTGACGCCATAGCCTCGGTCTGGCAGCCCCGGCAGGACACAGAAGGCAAAGGGGAAAGCCATAATCCCCAGCAGAGCCACCAGCAGCAACCACGCCGCCGTTGCGACCACCTGCGAGCGGTTGAGCAGGCTTTTCAGGTCGAAGATGTCAGCCCAGGTGCCCCCCGCCCGCTGACGACTGGCTTCGGCCTCGGTCATCATCAGCGCGGTCGGCGCCGCGCCGATCTGCTTCGGCCACATCTGGATGGTAAACTCCAGGTCCACCGCGTCCAGATAGCTGCGGGCCAGGGCCTCGCTGTATGCGGGCGTCTTCTGGAAAATATACACCTCGGGGTGGTCGTAGACGCTGAACGCCTCCTCTGCCCAGGTGTCGTTGAACTCGATGCCGAAGATCGTGGGGAAGGAAGTAACATGCAGCACCTGCTTGAAGCCGAGCTTCTCAGCGAAGAGCAGCCGGTAGTAGAGGGTGGTCATCGGATAGCGCATGGGCAGCCGGGGGATCGAGCCCCACAGGCGGTTACTGGAGAGGACAATGTAGTCTGCCTCATTCAACCACTGATAGAGCTGCTCACGCTTCTCTGGCGTGTCTTCCCAGTACATCTGCATGTTGCCGTCACTGGAACTGCTGAGACCCTTATAACCAAACGAGCCAAAGGGGTCTTTGCCATCAATGCGCAGCGGCAACCCATCGTCCCAGTGCTCGTTGGCGATATGACTGCCGGGCGGGATATTCTCGTACATCCAACGCGAGGCGGTGATGCGGGTCAGCGGCCGACGGTAGATGGCCAGGAAGCCCCATCCCCACAACATGGTGCCGACAACGACCAACGCCAAGAGGGCGTAGGCAAGGCGAGGAAGCATGGAGATCAGCACACCCTTCCCCCGCTCACGCACCTCCTCTCTTGCCCGATCCACCAGCCACCACAGCAGCCACGCGGCCATCATCGCCAGATGCGGGTAGATGGGCAGCAGATAGCGCATGGACTGGACGTACTGCAACCCCTGCCACAGGAACATCCCGCCGATCCAGGCCACAGGGAGCAGGTGGTTGCGCCAGGCAGGGATGGTGCCAGCCTCCTCCTGCCCAGCCATCACAGGAGCCGGCACGCGCGTAAGCCCACGCAGCACCTGGTAGAGGGCCAGGGCCCAGCCGGCCCAGGCACTCAGCCCGAGCGGCAGCCCCAACCCCCACACCACCATGTTCACGAACGGGAAGACAAAGGGTGTACGGCTGGTCCACTGGTGCCCAGGCGGAGTGTCAGCATCGCCGCTCATCAGCAGGCGGACAGTGTGCATGTTGTCCTTCCACTGCTCGGAGAAGGTGAAGTCGAGGATGCTGGTACCGCCAAAGGCATAGGGCTGCGCGACTCGAAACACAGCCACAGCAACCAGGAGCATGAGCAGGAGCCGGAAAAGAGTGGCCTGAAATAGCGTGGAGAGCCAGGCTGCTGCCTCTCTGCCTTTGGAGAAGCGTGCTGGCGAAACGGCCCGCTGCCAGTCGTCCCAGGCGCGGATACCGGCTGCCAGCAGGGCAATGATAGCCAGGGGGGCCAGGTTGATACGACAGGCCAGGCTGGCACCCAGGCTGGCGCCCAATGCCACGTATGTAAGCCACCCGCCATCATGTCTTGCCCCGGGCTCGCCCCCCTGGGCAACCCGCACGGCCCAGTAGAAGGTCAAGAGAGCGAAGAAGGTGCCAAAGGTGTCCACTGTGAAGAAGTGAGACTGCTGCAAAGGCAGGACAGCGAATGCGTACAGTGCGCTGGCCAGCAGCCCCGCCCTTCGACTGTAGAGGCGCCGCCCCAGGCCATAGATCAGCCAGACGCAGGCCAGGTCAAACAGGCCGGAAAGCGCCCTCCCCACCAGGTGCACCCCTCCATAACCGGTCAGGTCGAGAGGGGCACCTGGTGCCAGGGTCCACAGTTGCGCGATCTTGTTGAACTTGTCGGCCACCTCGGCGATCACGCGCACAATGAAGATGGGCAGAGTGCCATAGACGAAGAAGCCATAACCCTTGTTGTATGGGCTCATGGGTGAGCGCGTGCTGTCGAAGAACTCACCCAGGCTCTTTGGTAGCTCCAGGGCATCCAGCACCATGGTCAGAAAACGCTCGTCGGGGTGGATGTGCGTGCCCTGGTCCCAATCGAGGTGGGTGAGACGCAGGTACGCGCCCGCGATCAGGATAAGAGCCAGGAGCAGCCTCTCCCAGCGCTGTTGCGCGAGCAGCCAGGCACGTAAGGCTGCCCAACCAGTTCGAGTGTCAAAGGAGTTATCAGTCATTGCCAGCAACCTATTTCACCGTGAAGTATGCCCAGTCGGACCACTGGCCGACTTCGCCAGTTGGGCCAACGATGCGGTCGTCGTCAAGCGCCTGCACCCGCCAGTGATACATCCCTGGCATCAGCGACATCTGGACGAAGGCGACTGGCGGCGCCTCGGTCAGCACCCGCCATACCTCCTGGCGCTCGATTCGATACTCCGTTCAGTACCCGACCTTGTATGCCGTAAATAACAGCGGGCCATCGGGATCGCCGATGCGATGGACCTCTTCTAACACGCCTCCTGGATAGGCCTGCTGCACGAACGCCAGCTCGTGGATGCGCTCGGGCAGGAAGACGAACACGGCTTTATAGCTTGGGTCCACAAAATCGGGCGGTCCAGACAGTGGCTCCCTCACATCGTAGAGCCTGATCCCTTTGGCAATGAAGGGCGTCGAGCCAAAATCGGCGTACATACGGGGCGCGCCAAAGAAATACTCCTGCCATTCGGGCCCCAGATCGCGCAGGTAGTAGCCCAGCCGGGTAGCCACCTCGCCGTTGAAACTGCCATAGACCCATAGCTCCTGATACGGCCCGAAATAGTAGCGCACGCTGATCACTGCCAGCACCAGTGCCACCACCCCCACCACAACCCGCCGACCCAACTCTGGCAGCTCAACCAGCTCAGCCAACACCCGGCTCAACGTACGCAAAGCCACAGCTACAAAGAAGACGGCCGGCACTGCGCTGGAAACCAGGCGCTGGCTGGAAGGCGGGTTCTCGGTCAGCGCGCCACCGAGGGTCATCACCAGCACAAACCAAATCACAAACACGGCGTAAGGCCAGCCCCCTGCACGCGGAGAAGACGCCTCGGCGGGCATGGCCGACAACGAGCCTTCCCCCGGCTCAGTTCCCCAGTCAGGCCATAGTACGCGCCAGGCACTGAGCACCGCACCCAACAAGAAAAAGATGGAGGCCAGGAAGTCCATTAGCGGAATGTCAGCCCCATACCACACCACGCGATCCTTGTAGAAGTTGAAGGCAAAGAACGCTTTGCGGAACTGTTCGATAAGCAGGCTCAGCTTGCTACGGCCAGTGATAGCGACCTCGCGCTCCAGCCAGCCCGACTGAAAGATGCCCACCTGATTGAGGCGTGCGTTGAAGTCGTTGGGGTGCTGCAAAGCATAGAGCGCCATGGGGCCAACCGTTACTGCAAAGCCACCCAACATGACTAACAGATCGTCCCGGTGTGCACGCAGGAAGTCTCGCTGCGTCAGAGCTGCCCACGCCAAGACAGCCACCAGGATCACAGGGACCTGACGGGAACCAGCGTAGAAGTAGAACGCCAGCCCGGCGATCACGCCGCTGGCTGCCCACGCCCAGCGCCGGCCGCCTTGCCACCCCATGACCATGAAATAGAGCGCCCAGACGACAAAGAGTGGATCGGCGACCTGGTTAGAGCCAAGCCGGCTATAGTGGATATGAAAATGATAGGTGGCCAGGAGGAAGGCAGTCAAGAACGCCAGCCGGCGGTCGAGAAGGCGGCGCACCAACAGGTAGCTGCCCCATACCGTGAGGGTGCCCACCACCGCCCAGGGCAGGCGCAGGCCAAAGACGTCGTCGCCGGCCAACTTGAGCCAGGCTGCCTGCCAGTAGAAAGAGAGGTTCGGCACAGAGAGCCATCCCAGGCCAAACATGTTGGGCAACCTGCCTTCGAGCACATCGCGCGCCCACAGGCCCTGACTGCCTTCGTCGCCGCCCAGGGTCCAGGGAATCGTGTCAATGCGCCACATGCGCAGCGCGGCGGCCAAGAGCAGGATGACCGCCAGCAAGCCCCACTCCCAGCCGGCCGAGCACAGCCAGCTGCCGAGGCTCTTTGTGGCCAGGCTGCCAGGAGATGTCATATCATCTGAGCTGGACCTCCTGAGCAGCGGCCAGCGGACAAACCCCAGCAGATACAACCCGATCCCTGCCACCCAGAGCCAGAAGACAGGCCAATAATCTTCCCGCGGGTGCACGAGCTGGACGACGACCAGCAACCCCAACAACAACCCCAAACCGCTCACCAGCCCGCGCACCACCGCCTCGGCCGACAGGCGCGGCAAAACGAACCCGCCCTGTTCGCCTGTCTGTCTTGGGCTGCGTACCAGGACGAGGAGTAGGAGCGCAGCCAGCGCGTAGAAGGCAACCCCGTCCCAGAAGTAGTTGGGCCTTTTGCTAAAGTAGTATTGGCCCATGAGCCCGGACAGGCAAGTGCCAATCAGAAGCAGCCAGCGACCAAGACGGTTCCCCATTGATAGCTCCTCCGACAGCCATGCCGCCACCTCTCAGCCCAGGCCCTTGCGACACCGCACAAACTGATAGGCACCTATCGCCGGCAACGGTTCCTCGTAATACGGCCGCAGCCAGCGTGCAAACAGCTTCGCCTGAGCTTCCCATACCACCCAACGCCCCACCAGCCGTTTACTGATCAGATTCGGCACTGCCAGATAGTGACACAGGTCAAACCGCCGATGTGCCGCCGGCGAGAAGTAGTACCTCTGCTCTTCGACGTGTAGCCCAACAAGCTCTAACTTCGCCTTCCAGGCAGCCGGCGGCAGAACATGGAAATGACGCGAAATGCGGTTAAAAAAGGCGCTGTAGCCGCGGCTCAGGCGGCGTAACCCCAGGCGGCGCAGCAAGGTTGTACCCAACAAATACTCGCCAAAATGCTCGCTGGGCATCGTGGCCAGGAACACGCCACCCGGCCTCAGCACCCGGCTGATCTCCCGCAACACCGTATCCACCTCCGGGATGTGCTCCAGCACGCAGTTGCTGACCACCGTATTGAAAGAGGCATCCGGGAAAGGCAAGCAGGCACCGCTGGCAAAGACCATGTGACGATATACCCCAGGACGCGATGCCGCCTCCCGCAAGTCACGGGCCAACACATCTATTCCCACATCCAGAGGCAGTTCCTCATACGCCACCGAGGCAAAATGCCCGTCCCCGCAGCCCAGGTCCAGTACCGGCGGGGTCAACGGCTCGCGGCCCATGAGCTTGCACTCCACCGCGCGCAGGAGAGCCCGGTGGGGGCCCATGTCCCTGAGCTGGTCAACCAAGTAGTCCCGCGTCAATCTCGCTGCTCCTAAAATGCACTTTAGGTATTTTCACCGCACAGCTCCGGATGATGCTTCCGCAGCCACTCTACGAGAAAATCGAAGCCCCGGCGCCGGCTCTCGGCACGAATCCGATTCCGCCAACGCGGCCAATCGCGCACCAGGGCAGGGAAGCCAAGCCAACGGACGATCTCGGCATACGGCGCATACTCGAGCAAGCGCACGGCTGCCCAATCGCGATCCAGGCGACCGATCGTTTGGCGGCCCTCCAACAAGGCGCGAAATGTCTCGGCATCCAGATCGTAATCCCACACCCACGGCAATCTATCGGCGCCCATGCGTTATCTCCGCTTCTCCTCGAACAGCTTCTCATACGCATCCACCGTGCGCGCCAGCTCGAACACGCGCATGATCTCCTCGCGCGGCTTCACGTAGGCCGGCCGATTGCGCAGGA
>DAOTZS010000215.1:0-5499 GCA_034434335.1 Anaerolineae bacterium | reverse complement strand
CGAGGTGCCCGTGCTCATGCGCCCCAGCCCTACCGGCCAGACCATCCATGCCGGCCTGCGGCCGCTTTACTACGTTTACAAGATGATGCTCTCGATCTTCGTTACCATGTTGCGCGGGGACAAGGCTTGAGTTACACCGGCGGGGTCTGTGACCTCGCTGGAGCACAGGGAACTGTTGTAGCCAAGACAGGAGAGGATCCATGCCCATTCGACAGGTGATCTTTGTGCTGGCGATCAGCACCGTGCTGCTGCTGGTCGTGATTGAACTGGTGCGCCGGCGTCAGCTGCGCGAGGAATATGCCTGGTTGTGGTTGCTGGCAGCGGTGGCCGCCCCGGCTGTGGTCATCGGTTTTCCCCTGGTGCGCAAGTTTACGCGGCTCGTCGGCGCGGATGAACCGGTTTCCATTGTCTTCTTCCTGACCCTGGTCTTCCTGATCATCGTCAACATCCACTACTCCACCAAGATCTCGCAGCTCACCGAGCAGGTGAAGTGCCTGGCCCAGGCGATCGCGCTGGCCACGCCCGAACCGCCCGAGGGGGATACATCCTCGCCCGGCAAAGAAGTGGGAGCGCCATGACCCGTCCGACGTGGCATTACCGCTGGCTGCTGGCCGGCCTGGTGCTGATCTCCCTTGCCTTGCGCCTGCTCTTCGTGTGCCGGCCGCGCGTTGTGTGGGGTGATGAGCCGTTCTATCTGTGGCTGGGCCGCAACTGGCTGACGGGCCATGGCTACCAGTTCCTGGGCTTCACCGATGTCCACCACCCGCCCCTCTACCCGCTGCTTTCGGGCCTGCTCTATTTGCTGACCCGCAACCTGGAACTGGCGAGCAACCTGCTTTATCTGCTCTTCGGCCCCTTGCTGGTGTTGCCGCTTTACGGCATCGGCCGGCGGCTCTATGGCGCGCCGGCTGGCCTGGCCAGTGGCCTGTTGACCGCGCTGTGGCCGGCCTTCAATGCGGCTGTGCCCTGGTGGGGCACGATGACCGAGCCGCCGTTCTACTTCTTTGTGGCCCTTGGGCTGTGGGCGGCCGTGGTCGCCGCCGGCTTCGCCCCTCAGGGCAGAGAAGTGGAGCCGGAGGAGGATGAGGCGGCTGGCCGGCGGCTGTGGGCGTGGGGCCTGGCCGGGCTGGCGTTCGGGCTGGCCTACCTCACCCGCCCCGAGGGGATCTGGTACATGCCCGTCGTGGGAGCTGCGTTGCTTATCGGGGTATGGGCACAGCGCACACCCTGGCGTAGATGGCTGCCAGCGGGCTTATTGTACGTGGCCGGCTTCCTGGTGTGCTTTATCCCCTACGCCATCCACACCCGTATCCACACGGGCGCATGGATGGTCAGCGAGAAGGTGGGGATCACGTTCCAGGATTCGATGGCCCTGGCGCGCGGCAACCTGGCCGAACATGACCGCATCCTCTGGCAGCTTGACTCCACTGGCCGGCGGGTGTTCTTTTTTAGCCCCGAGAGTTTCCACCTCTCCATGTGGGACGAGATCCGCGCCAACCCGCGCGGCTACGCGGGCATGATCTATCTGAACATACGCGCCCTGTTGGACCGTTTCTTCACCGTAGAAGACTTCGTCCCGGCGCTGCTGCCCATCTTGGGGTTGGGCCTTTTTGGCACGCCCTGGGACCGGAGGCGGCTGCGCGGGGAGCTCCTGCTGCTGGCCAGCCTTGTGCCTCCCCTGACCTTCCTGCTCTTCTTCATCTTCACGCGCTATCTTTCGCCCATGCTGCTGCCGATGCTGCTCTGGACGGGGTTGGGGCTGGTGCGCGTTTGTCAGTGGGCCATGGGGTGGCCCGGGGCGGGGAGCGCCTGGCGTCGTCTGGCATGGTGGCTGCCGATCGGGGTCGTCACGGCCCTGCTGCTGGCCGTGCATCCCCTGACCCTTTCCGCGGTGACCTCCACCCAGGCCGTGCGCTGGGAGCACCGGGCCGCCGGGGAATGGCTGGCCAGCCATGCGCCGGCCGATGCGGTTATCATGGCCCGCTATCCGGCCATCGCCTTTTACGCCGACCGGCGCTGGCTCCCCAGCCCAAACAGCGAATACGGGGCTGCCCTGCAATACGCGGCATGGCATGGGGCCGACTACTGGGTGGTAGACGCTAACGAGGCGGCCTGGCGGCCTCAGCTCGCCTCCCTGGCCGAGGGCACCCCTCCCGGCCAGGAGCTGGCCCTCGTCTACAGCGTGCCCACGGCAGGCAAGCCGGTATACGTGTATCGCATCCGCGGCAGCCCGTAGCGGGCAAAGCGAAGATTTGCTGTAACTATTCAGCGGTGACTGGAAGGGCCACGCCGAAGGCTCGCCCGAGGCGTTACCCTTTTTGGGCCTCAGGCCGTTGGTCGGCCTTCGCCGACCCCTGCTGTTACAGCTATGAATAGTGTCGGCGTAGGCCGACACATGGCGCGAAGCGCCTGAAGAGGGCGATTTCAATCGGCCCGAATAGCTTGCGGGGGCAAAGCGAAGCTTTGCCCTACCTGGCCGCCCCGAGCTGCTCCTGTAGTGCAAGCCTTGGCTTGCGGGGGCAAAGCGAAGCTTTGCCCTACCTGGCCGCCCCGAACTGCTCCTGTAGCGCAAGCCTTGGCTTGCGGGGGCAAAGCGAAGCTTTGCCCTACCTGGCCGCCCCGAACCGCTCAAGATCGGGAGTTACACACTTTGAGGCGTATCGCCCCATCCCCCTACCCCCTTCCCCGCCTTGCAGGGAAGGGGGATCGAGATTATAAGGGTATTCTGGGCGGCGAAGCCGCCCAGAATACCCCTTTCAAAAGATTCCTCCGCCCCCAATCGGGGGCGGAGGCTAGGGGGTGGGGGCACAGCGTAGTGCAATTGCGTAACTCCTGTCAAGATCAACCTACCAGCACCCTCAGCGACCTGGCGAGGTGGTGAAATCGATCGTCGGCTCCTCGTCCAGGTGCAGCTCGATTGGCAGCTCAACATGGAAGCGGGTGCCGTGCCCTGGCACGCCATCGCTTTCCACCCAGATGCGACCGTTATGGCGCTCGACGATGTGCTTGCAGATGCTCAGCCCCAGGCCGGCCCCGCGATAGGCCCGGCGCTCGCTGCCGTCTACCTGATAAAAACGGTCGAACACCTTCCCCTGCTCCTCGGGCGGGATGCCAATGCCGGTGTCTGAGACGGTCAGGCGCACGTGATCGCCCAGGCTGGCCCCGCTGATGCGGACCTGGCCCCCGGCGGGCGTGAATTTGATGCCGTTTTCCACCAGGTTGGTCAGCACCTGTTCCAGCCGAACGCGGTCCCCGGCGATCTCAGGCAGGTCTTCCGGCACCTCGACCAGGAGCTGCAACCCGGCCTCTTCGGCCAGTGGGGCCAGCTTGGCTGCCACAGCCTGTGCCACGGCGGGCAGGTAGACTGCGGCGATGTGGAGCTTGACCTTTCCGGCCTCCATGCGGGAGAATTCCAGAAGGTCGTCAATCATGCGCTGCAACACCCCCGTCTGGGTCTTGACCGTTTGCAGGAAGTCCTGCTGCAGCGCGGTCACCGGGCCGGTCTTGCCCATCAAGATGATCTCCACAAAGCCCTTGATGGAGTGCAGGGGTGTGCGCAGCTCATGGCTGACCACCGAGAGGAAGTTGGACTTCATCCGCTCCAGCTCTTTCTGGGCGGTAATATCCCGCAGCACGGCCACCACCCCGCGCACTTCTCCATCGGCGTCCAGCACCGGCGAGGCAAGCACGCCGTAGGTGCGGGTCTCTTCTCCTCGTGCCGGCCCCAGGTCCAGTTCGCGGATCAGCTCCCGCTGCCCGCGCAGGGTTTCCTCCAGGAGCTCGGCAAAGGCTGGCCGGGTCAGGTAGGGCTTCAGAGGCACGCCAGGGGGAGGTTCCTCCACCAGGTCCAGGATCCGGCGCGCCACGGGGTTCATCAGGATCAGGTTGAGGGCCGGGTCTACTACCACCACCCCATCGCCGATGCCGATCAGCACGGCCTCCAGCTCGCGGCGCTTCTCCCACGCTTCCTGGTAGAGGCGGGAGTTCTCGATGGCGGTGGCAGCGAAGTAGGCAAAGCTGCTGACAAGCTGGTCTGTCTTGCCTCGTCCTGGCTCGGCGGGTTGGTCTGTGAGCTCGCTGTTGCCTTCAGCCAGATACAGTGCGCCCAACGGCCGACCGTGCGCCTTCAGCGGCATGATCAGGTAGCTGCCGCCCAACAGCCAGCTCAGGGGTGTGCCACCCTGCTCGGGAGAGCTTACCACCCTCAACATGCGGTCCTGGCGCAGGGCCTCCAGGGTGGCCGGCTCGGAGGCGACGTCCAGTCGAAAGGTTTGGGGGGCCGCGGCACCGTCGGAGATCAGGGTGCCGATCAGGTAGCCGCTTTCGGTGGCGCCCGTTGCCCCTTCCCCCTCCACCACCGCCACCGCGCAGTGGCTGCTGCCCGTCACCGCGCGCAGGCGTTCGGCGATCAGTTGCAGGGTCTCATCGAGGCCCAGGGTCGAGGCCAACGCCTTGGCCACCTCCTGCAGAGAGCGGAGTTCCAGCACCCGATCGCCGAGATCGGTGGCAGTGCGCTGCAGGATCTCGGTCTTTTGCGCCAGCGCTATCTGCTGCTCCACCAGAGCAGCCCGCAACCGGCTGGCCTCTCTTTGGGCCAACGCAGCTTCCGTGTTGCGTCGAGTCCATACGTGCGTTACCAGCGCTACCCCCACCAGCCAGACCCACATGAGCAGGTAGCGGGCCAGAAAGGCAGGGTCGGCCAGGAAGGCCAGGTGGCCGGAAGCCAGCCAGAGGGCAGCCACGTAGAGGGGGCCAAAGGAGAATGGCAGCCAGGCCATGCCAGGCCAGACCTGGGCTGCGACAACCGCTTTCAGGGCCACCACGAACAACAGCAGGTAGAGAGGGCTGCCCAGGCCACCATCACGCCCCACCAGCACGCAAGCAAACAGGGCATCGGCGACCACAGAGAGGCAGGCCAGCCATCGCCAACGCCGGCTTCCCTCGACGGACCGCCCCTCACGGGCCACGGTTACGATTACTGCCCCGGCATAGCCGCCCAGGGCCCAGAGCCAGGGCCCCTGCCATCCCCACTCCCGGGTGCGCCAGAAGGTCCATGCGCCGGCCATTACCAGGAGCAGGCGGGTAAGCAGGTCGGCCGCGCGCACGAGGGAAGCCAGCTCCCCCTGCGGGTCAGGAGGCTGATCCTGGGGCAGCGGCCTGGATTCAGCAGGCGGGTCGGCGGGGAGGGCGCGCATGTCGTTGCTCATCGCGGCTCCGGTGTCGGCAGGGGTGTCCTGGCCGGCGGCGCTGTCGGCGGTGGAGAGGGAGGCGGGGGCGGAGGCAGGGTGGGGGACGCCGGCCGGGGGACCGGTGCCTCGGCTGCCGGGAGCGCGGTGGGAGAAGGCCAGGGGGCCTCGGTGGGCTGCGGGGTGGCCGTGGGGGGCGGGAAAGGTCTCGCCGCGGGCGTGGGCGTGCTGGTCGGCAGGGGCGTGGCCGATGCGGTCGCAGTGGGCGAAGGGGTCCAGGTCAGGGTCGGCGTAGGGGTGGCGGTGGGTTGCG
>DAOTZS010000214.1:0-17252 GCA_034434335.1 Anaerolineae bacterium | reverse complement strand
AGGGACGTCAGGCCGGGCCCGTGCCTGTTCGGCCAAAGCCCGGATGTTCTCTACCATGATCTCCTCCAGGAGGAGGTCCAGCTCGGCCAGGCTCTTGCCCTGCGCCTCGGCGCGGTCGCGCAAAGCCGAGCGCAAAGGATAGGGCACCGCTGCCACCTGGAGGGGCTGCCCGCGCCGGCAGGTGATCTGGAACAGCATCTCGCGGTTGGCCACGATGACATTTGGCACCTCGAGGGTGCCGAAGATATCAACAGCGGTGGCGCGTTTGGCCACCGCGGGCAGGTCATGGTTGCCCACCAACAGGATGACCGGGATGCCGGCGTCGGCGATGCGCTTAATGCGCCGCGCGAACTCGCGCTGATAGGTGGAGTTGGGATCGCGCGTCCGATAGGCGTCGCCGGCGAAGACGAAGACATCCACCCCTTCCTCAATGGCATAATCGCCGATGTCACTCAGCCGGCGCAGGAAATCCATCACGCGGGCGTGGATGCCGGTGACTGGGTCTATGTGGCCGTAGTTCTCCATGCCGATGTGGATGTCGGCCGTGTGGAGGAGTTTGATGGGCACCATGACACCCTCCCGAAGCCCGCCGCGGTTTTGCATCCTGCGGGGACTGGACGGCCGTTAGTATAGCGGCGGGTATGGTGGTTGTCAATTGTGGCCGGCGCAGGGTTACCAAGGAACGGCAGTGCTGCACCCTGCTTTTGGAGAAAGCCTGGCCATGTGTTATCATCGCCGGGTGCTGGGCTGCGAGAAGGTTTGCTGCCCAGCACTGCGCAGGGTATACATAACGGGCCTGTAAACCAGAGCATAATTATTCAGGCGGTGACTGGAAGGGCCACGCCGAGGGCTCGCCCGAGGCGTCACCCTTTTGGGGCCTGCGGCCAGTAGTCGGCCTTCGCCGACTTCTTTGGTGATGCACACATGAGGGGTGTCGGCCTCCGCCGACACCCCTCGGGCCGAGCCCTTCGGGGCGAGGCCTGGCACGAAGTGCCCAGGTAGGGCGATTTCAATCGGCCTGAATAGTTACACCAGAGCTATGGCATGCCAATGGACACTGAATCCTTGTCTCTAGACCCCAACCGGGGGCCAAATCCCTACCGTCCGATCACACCGGAGATTGTGGCCGAGCTGACGGCCATCGTCGGCGAGCAGCATGTGATCTACAGCGACCGCGAGCGCATGGCCGACTATGCCCATGACGAAGAGTTTGGTGCCGGTCATGTATGCTACTATCCCGACGTGGTCGTGCGGCCCGACGGTGCAGAGCAGATTGCGGCTATCATGCGCCTGGCCAACCGCGAACGTATCCCGGTCACCCCGCGTGGGGCTGGTTCCGGGCTGTCGGGTGGCGCGGTGCCAATTTACGGCGGCATCCTCCTCTCCACGGAGCGCATGAACCGTATCCTGGAGATTGACCTGGCCAACATGGTGGCGGTGGTGGAACCGGGGGTGATCACCAACGATCTCGACCAGGCGGCGCGGCAGCACGGGCTGTTCTACGCCGGTTACCCGATGAGCGTGGAGACCTGCTCCCTGGGCGGCAACGTGGCCGAGAACGCCGGCGGGGGCCGGGCCATCAAGTATGGGGTGACCAGCCGCTATGTGCTGGGGCTGGAGGTGGTCCTGCCCACGGGCGAGATCGTGCAACTGGGCGGCAAGCGGCTGAAAGATGTGACCGGTTATGACCTGCTGCACCTGATGGTCGGCTCAGAGGGCACCCTGGGCATCTTCACCAAAATCATCCTGCGGCTGATCCCCATGCCGCGGGCCCGGGCCGTTATCCTGGTGCCCTTCCCCGACCTGGCTTCCGCTATCGCCGCGGTGCCACCAGTCATGATGCGGAGTGGCCTTATCCCTTCGGCGATCGAATTCATGGACCGTCTGGGGCTGCAGATTGCGTACGATTTTGTGAAGGAGAAGCCACCACGGCCCGATATAGGCGCGCTGCTGCTGATCGAAGTGGACGGCTTCAGCCAGGAGGAGGTAGCAGCCCAGGTAGACACGATCGTAGACCTCTGCATGGAAGCGGGTGCCCTGGACGCCTACATCGGCGATACACCGGCCATGGAGCGGCGCATGTGGCGGCCCCGCCAGAAGCTGGCGGAAGCCTTGAGTACCCTCTATCAGGAGCAGAGCGGCGAAGACCTTGTTGTACCGCTATCCCAAATCCCTGCCCTGCTTCCTCTTCTGGAACGGCTGGCAAAACAATACCGGGTGCTCACCCCTTGCTTTGGCCATGTGGGAGATGGCAACGTGCACGTCCACCTCATCCGGGGGCCTGATCTTACCTCGGAGGAGTGGCATGCCCAATACCCGGCCATGATGACCGATCTGTACACCGCCGTGGCCGGGCTGGGGGGCACGATCAGCGGGGAGCATGGCATTGGGTCTAAACGGGCGCGCTACTTGCCGCTGGTGCTAGATGCCAAGGTGATCGAGCTCCAACGTCAGATCAAAGCTATCTTTGACCCCCTGAACATCCTGAACCCTGGGAAGATCTTTCCCCCCACTTCTATGGGGTAGGGGTTGGCGTGGGCTCGGCCCGCGCGGCAGGGGGCAACTCGGTGCCGGGCCCGTAGAGGAAAACTGCCCGCCAGGGCCGGTAGTGGCTGACAAACTCCTGGTTTGCCACCCTGCCATCCCCGTAGATCACCCGCCGGCGCACGAGCACGTCCCGTCCGTCCTTGGCCCATTCCACCTGTCGGATGACCCCTGGCGGCAGGGTGGGATCCTCCTGGTAGAGAGGGCCTTCGGGTGGACGAATATTCGAGACAACCGGCTTATCTATCTCTACCTTGCGATCGGGCCGGGTGCCGTACAGGTAGAAGGTGAGGCGGCCTCGGTCCAGGTCAACCTCTGGTTTGATCAGCAGGAAGTGGTCTGTGTCGTTGCGAAAACGGAAGTCCACATCTGGGGTGTAGATGGTGGCATCCAGCCCTG
Organism: Anaerolineae bacterium; assembly: GCA_034434335.1. Classification (GTDB taxonomy): domain Bacteria; phylum Chloroflexota; class Anaerolineae; order CG2-30-64-16; family CG2-30-64-16; genus DAOTZS01. The sequence continues at coordinate 14,309 of DAOTZS010000214.1, read as the reverse complement.
GCTCGCCGTACCAGCTCACCACATAGCCGTGCGCCCACCGCTCAACGATGGGGAAGCCGCCCCAGAAGGCAGCCCGGAACAGGGTCGTGGACACCTGACACACACCCCCGCCGATCCCTACGGCAGTGCGGTCTCCCCAGATGATCAGGGAGTCTTCAAAGCCATTCTCGGCCGTGATATCTCCCACGTGCTGGTTGAAGGAGAAGACCTGGCCCGGCGGGATGACGACCCCTCGCAGCTTCTCGGCAGCAGTGACAATGTTGTGCACCCGCGGCGGGCTGGAGCCGGCAAAGTAGGTAGTGCCCTGGCTAACCAGTTCAACGATCCCCATCTCGGCGACTTTCTGGCTGTCCACCTGGGGTGGAAGCACCGTAAGGGTGAGGGTAATCTGTCGGGGAGCGGGAGAGTCCGTTCGAGGGTCGGGGGCAAGCAAGGCGGCCTCTATGGCGGCCAGGGAGGCTTCCACATCCAGGGCCTGGCCGGCCTGGCTGGGGCTGAGCACAACGGCCTGCCCCGATGCGGGGTCGAAGTCGAGCCGGGCATCGCGCGCGGGGCGGTTCAACCGGCCGGCAATCTCCTGAAGATAGGCTGTAACCTTGGCCGTGTCCAGCGCCACGTCAAGCTGCAGCGCGCCATCACCAGCAGCAAGCGGTGCGAAAACAAGCCACTGCCAAAGGGTATCGAGGTTCACCGCGAAATCGTGACGTCCATCTACCCCTTCCGCGACCAGGGTCAGCGGCCGGGACAACAGCCCCCTGGCTTTGGCCATGGCTTGTTCTACCGAAACGATCGCCGGCTGTCGCTCTTCGATGCTCAGCTCTACCACCCCGCCCTGCTGCGCCACCTGGGTCACGGCAGCCAGGGTGGCCTCCAGATTCATCCGGCGCCCAGGTGTCCCAGCCACACCCGTGATCTCCAGCCCGGAGATAGTCACGGTGCCTTCACGCGGTGGAAGGTCGACCTCCTGCGCGATGCATTTTAGAGCATAGATCGCCTTGTTAGGGTCGTGGCGTAGGGTGGGAGTGACAACATAGCCATTGCGCAGGGCCTGCCATTGGGTTTGGAGATCGGCAGCCAGCCCGAGCCAATAGGGGCCTGAGAACATCGGTTGGGCAGAGGCCATACCCTGCCGGCCAATGGCGTAAGCCGCGGCGGCAGTGGCCAGGGGATCAACCTCCAGGCCCAGATCGGCCGGAGTGAGCACCCAGCTCTGGCCGGCATAGCGAAGGGTGACGGTGGGGCCGGGGTAGGGGGTCAAAAGGTCTTCGATCAACGTGGCAGCCTGGCCCAGGGAAAGGCCGGCCAGGGGTATGTTGGCTACCCGGACACCGGGATAGATACGCTGAGCATAGTGGAGCTCGTAAGCCGCCACTGCGCTTACAGCAATCAGGACCAGCAGGTCCACCCCCAAGAGGAGAGAGAGCCAGATGCGCGGACGGGCATGGGATGAGAGCTCAGCCGGTCTTGTCATGGGTTGGACATCACCATTATGGCGAAATGCCTGCTGCCACGAGGGCAGCCTCAAGGTCAGCCAGCGCCCGCCCGACCAGAGCTGCGTGCCGGCGATCGCGCTGGCGCACGGGTGAATCCAGCTCTGGCAGCAAGCCAAAATTGGCCTTCATTGGCTGGAAACTGCCAACCGGCTGGCCAGGCTCTCGGTAAGTGATATAGCGCAGGAGAGCACCCAGCATCGTGGTGGGGGGCAAGACCACCAGAGGCCGGCCTTGCAGCCAGCGCGCTGCGTTCAGGCCAGCCAGGAGCCCGCTGGCCGTGGAGCCGACATAGCCCTCGGTGCCGGTGATCTGGCCAGCGAAGAAGAGGTCGTCGCGGTCATGCCATTGCAGCGTAGGCCTGAGCAGCCTGGGGCTGTCAATGAAAGTGTTGCGGTGCATCTGTCCGAAACGTACGAACTCCGCGTTTTCCAGGCCGGGTATCATGCGCAGCACGCGCGCCTGCTCACTCCACTTCAGGTTGGTCTGAAAGCCAACCAGGTTGTACAGGGTGCCGGCTGCGTTGTCTTGCCGCAACTGAACTACAGCGAACGGCCGCCTGCCGGTGCGCGGATCGCGCAGCCCTTTGGGGCTCATGGGGCCAAATGCCAGCGCGTCTGGGTGGCGGTCCGCTAAAACCTCGATGGGGAGGCAGGCCTCAAAGTAGCGCCGGGCAGCTTCATCGCGCTCGAAATCGTGGAGGGGTATCCTTTCGGCTTTCTTCAGTGCTTCTACGAAAGCGTAATACTCCTCGCGCGTCAAAGGGCAGTTGATATAGTCGCCGGCAGCCTCGCTGTCCCCAGCCTCGGCCGGCCCCGTATGGGCCCTCTCATAGCGATTCCCTCGCCATGCCACCTCCATGTTGATGCTTTCCGCCGTCACGATGGGCGCCATCGCGTCGTAGAAGTAGAGATGATCCGCGCCGGCCATCTGTCGAATGGCTTCTGCCAACGACGGCGAAGTGAGGGGGCCTGTCGCTACGATGGTGCAACTGCTCCTTCCCCTCACGGCCTGGGCCGGAGCGATGTCCTGGCTTTCCTCTGGATGGCCGGCAACGCTGTTGGCCATGGCGGTATCAGTCGACGCGGGCCGCCAGGGCAGCTCCGTGACCTCCTCTCGCCGCACCTCGATCAGGGGATGGCGCTCGATCGCCTCGGTGACCGCCTGACTGAACGCCTGGCGGTCCACTGCCAGCGCGCTCCCTGCCGGGATGGCGGTGGCATCGGCGCAGGCCATGATCAGCGACCCCAGACGGCGTAGCTCGTTCTTGAGCAGCCCCAGTGCCCGGTCGGGCAGGTTGGAGCCCAGGCTGTTGGAGCAGACCAGTTCGGCGAGCAAAGCCGTTTGGTGGGCAGGGGTCATGCGCCGCGGCCGCATCTCGTAGAGGATCACATGAACCCCCTGGCGAGCGGCCTGCCAGGCCGCCTCGCTGCCCGCCAGGCCCCCTCCGATTACGATTACCGTCGGCTCAGGCTGACTTGATTTCGCTCCTGTTGCCCGCTGGCTATACATGGTCGCCTCTTGGTCCAGCGTGTTGTATCCATTTTATGCTATAATAAAGCTGGTCCACACAGGCAGGCCAGGCCTTCGGCAGACATGATTTCAGGCGCCGATGGACCTGCCGGGCTTCTATCAGCAATGGCAGAAAGCAGGATAGCGCGATGTCCAACAAGAACAGATGGCTCCCTTCTCTCGTCCTCCTGATAGCGGTGCTCCTGCCCCTGGTCCTGACCAGTTGCGGCGTTGATTGGGAACACTATCTGACCCGCGAGGCAGGGAAACAGATGCGGGAGGAGTTAGACACTTTCATGAAGGCCCTGGGGGAATTCCTGGCCGGCTTCTGTGGCATGCCGGCCAACGCGACAGCCATCCTAATCTTGGCTGTTGTAATCCCGCGGTTGCGCCATCACCGCTAGCGTAGGGCAAGCTTAAGCTTGCCCTACTTGCCTCCTCGCCGGTGTAGGGCAAGCTTAAGCTTGCCCTACTTGCCTCCTCGCGAGCGTTTGGCTGGCCTAGCCGGCTCGGCGGCCTGGGACGAAGGAGGCACAGCCGGCATCTCAGTCGGCGCCAGGCCGGCAACCCGGCAGATGGCCTGCACACGGGCGCCAGCCGCCAGAGGTAGCAGGGCCTTGCCCTGGGCTCCCCTGCCCATTTCGGGCAATTCAGCCAGCTTCAAAATAACCGCGCTGTCACTCCCCGGCACGCACACCAGGGCATCGTCCTGTGCCAGCAGCGCGATCCCGGCCACCTCCCCGGTGCGCTCGGATGTCTTGACAGCGATCACCCCTTGGCCATAGCGGCCCTGCACGGGGAACTCAGCCAGCGGAGTGCGCTTGACATAGCCAGCCGCCGTCACTGTGGCCAGGCTTAGCGCCTGCTTATCGGTCGTGGGGATGACCTGGCCGGCTACTACTCGATCGCTTTTCTCCAGCTTGATCCCCCCAATGCCCCCCGCAGAGAGGCCCATGGGCCGCACCTCCTCTTCGGAAAAACGGATAGCTTGGCCCCCGGCCGTCACCAGCAGGACCTCGCCACCCCCCGGGCTGACGTCGGCCCATACCAGCTCGTCGTTCCCGTCCAGGGTGATGACTTGAGGAGCAGCATGGCCCTGGCTGAGCAGATCGGCCAGGGGCACCCGCTTGACTTTGCCCTGGGCTGTGGCCATGAACAGGTAACCTGCTTCAGAACCATTCTCTTCCGGGCTGGGAATGGAACACAGTGCGACGACGCGCTCACGGCGGGTCAGGTCCGACAGGTCAGCGAAGTGGGCGCCGCTTTCGGGGACCTGGTGGAGGGGCACGCGGCTGGCCTGACCTTTGGCACTGAAGAGCCATAGCTCCTGGCGTGTGTTCGCCGAAAGAAGGGCCAGGTTGGCCCCGCGCACCAGGCTGGCGATCCGATCAGGAGTCATGGGATCCCTGGGCTGGCGGACCAGGATCCCATCGGGGGAGAGGGTGACGCACACGTCCTGGTCAGGCAGGATATCGCGCTCCGTCAGGGTGCCCTCGACACGATCAACGATTTGGGTCCGCCGCGGGTCACCGTAGCGGGCTTTCAGCTCCACCAGGTCCTGGCGAATCAGGGCCAATACCTTCTTGGGGGAGGCGAGCAGCTCCTCCAGTTCGTGGATCAAACGGACCACGTCGCGGTACTCGTCCTGAAGTTTGCGCCGCTCGAGGGCAGCCAGCCGGCGCAACTGCATGTCGAGGATGGCCTGGGCCTGGATTTCAGTGAAGTGGAACTGGCTCATCAGCTTATCGCGCGCGATATCTACAGTGCGCGAGCCGCGGATCAGCGCGATGACCTCATCCAGCACATCCAGAGCTCGCAGCAACCCTTCCAGGATGTGCGCGCGGTGGCGGGCTTTCTCCAGGTCGTGGCGGCTACGGCGCACGATCACATCCTGGCGGTGCTCCAGGTAGTGCATCAGGATGCGCTTCAGGCTGAGGAGGCGCGGTTCACCCTCTACCAGGGCCAGCAGGGACACACCAAAGGTGTTTTGAAGAGGGGTCAGCTTGAAGAGTTCAGCCAGGACCGCGCGCGGTTCAACGGTGCGGGTGAGTTCGATGCAGATGCGCATCCCTGTGCGATCCGATTCGTCGCGCAGGTCGGTGATGCCCTCTAAACGGCCTTCGCGCACGAGCTCGGCGATGCGTTCGAGCAGGTTGGATTTGTTGGTCTGATAGGGCAACTCGGTGACGACAATACGGTTGCGGCTGCGGCTCATCTCTTCAACATGCGCCTTGGCCTGGACCACGATCCTGCCCTTGCCGCTGGCGTAGGCCTTGGCGATGACGTCCACCTGCTCCTGGTCGCTGTTGCTGCCCTCCATCCTGTAGCGGTAGACCACGCCGCCGGTGGGGAAATCGGGGCCCGGGATGAAGCGCATCAGCTCTTCGATGGTCACCTCTTCGGCGCGATCGAACTGGTCAATCAGATAACAGAGCGCGTCACAGACTTCGCCCAGGTTATGAGGCGGGATATTGGTGGACATGCCTACAGCGATCCCACTGGAGCCGTTCACCAACAGGTTGGGCAAGGCAGCCGGCAGCACCGCAGGCTCTTTGAGGGTGCCGTCGAAGTTATCGCTCCAGTCCACCGTGTCCTTTTCGATGTCCGCCAGCATCTCCATGGCGATGGGGGCCAGGCGTGCCTCGGTGTAGCGCATGGCGGCGGCGTTGTCGCCATCTATCGAGCCGAAGTTGCCCTGGCCATCTATCAATGGATAGCGCAGGCTGAAGTCCTGTGCCATACGGACCATCGCTTCATAGACGGCCATATCGCCGTGAGGGTGGTACTTGCCGAGCACCTCGCCGACGATGCGCGCCGATTTCTTGTACGGCTTGTCTGGGTGCAGGCCCAGGTCGTGCATGGCAAAGAGCACCCGGCGATGGACCGGCTTCAGACCATCGCGTACATCGGGCAGGGCGCGCGCTACGATCACGCTCATGGCGTAGTCCAGGTAAGCGGCCTGCATTTCGGTGTCAATGTCGATCTGGCGGATGATACCAAGTTCCATAGGTTATCCTTCCCCACAGGTTTTTGGATAGGCACTAAGACACAGACATGTATTCAGGCCGATTGAAATCGCCCTCCCTGGGCACTTCGTGCCAGGCCTCGCCCCGAGGGGTGTCGGCCTCCGCCGACACCCCTCATGTGTGCATCACCGGAGAGGTCGGCGAAGGCCGACTACTGGCCGCAGGCCCCAAAAGGGTGACGTCTCGGGCGAGCCCTCGGTGTGGGCCTTCCAGTCACCACCTGAATAGTTACACAGACACTTTGTCAAGCAACTGTCCGTCTCGCAACTGCTCCCAGATTGGCCGCGTGTCCTCAGCCTGCAGCATGCGACGCAGCTCGATGATCTCATCGCGCAATGCAGCAGCCTTTTCGAACTCCAGGGCCTGGGCAGCGGCTTTCATCTGTTTCTCCAGCTCTTTGATCATCCGGATGGCCTCATCCCTTGGGATGGCCGTGGGGGCGACCCGATAGGTCGGCCGGCCCTCGGCGACTGCCCCACGCTCGGCAGCCACCCGCTGGGTCAGGTCGCGCACCGACTTGACAATAGAGGCCGGCACGATGCCGTGTGCGGCGTTGTAGGCCTCCTGCTTCTGCCGGCGACGGTTGGTCTCGTCTATGGCGCGGCGCATGGCATCGGTGATCTTGTCCGCGTACATGATGGCAGTGCCGTGGACATGACGTGCCGCCCGGCCGATGGTCTGGATCAGGGCCTGCTCGGAACGCAGGAACCCTTCCTTGTCAGCATCGAGGATCGCCACCAGGCTGACCTCAGGGAGGTCCAGCCCTTCGCGCAGCAGGTTGATGCCTACCACGACGTCATAAACCCCCAGGCGCAGGTCGCGCAGGATCTCCACCCGTTCCAGAGTCTGTACCTCGGAATGGAGATAGTGTACCCGCACCCCCATCTCCTGCAGGTAATCGGCCAGGTCCTCGGCCATACGCTTGGTCAGGGTCGTCACCAGCACCCGCTCACCCACGGCTACCCGCTTGCGGATCTCGGCCAACAGGTCGTCAATCTGCCCTTTGGTGGGACGCACATACACCTGCGGATCCACCAGCCCCGTGGGGCGGATGATCTGCTCCACCACCTGGGCCGAGTGCTGGAGTTCGTATGGCCCAGGGGTGGCGCTCGTGTAAATCACCTGATTCAAGGACTCCTCGAACTCGTCGAAGCGCAGAGGGCGGTTATCGAGGGCGCTGGGGAGGCGGAAGCCATACTCCACCAGCACCTCCTTGCGCGACCGGTCGCCGTTGTACATGCCATGGAGCTGGGGGATGGTCATGTGCGACTCGTCCACGATCAGCAGCCAGTCTGGTGGGAAATAGTCCAGCAGGGTCCAGGGCCGTGAACCTGGTGGCCGCAGGGCCAGGGGCCGGCTGTAGTTCTCAATCCCAGGGCAGTAGCCGATCTCTCGCAGCATCTCCAGGTCGTAGCGGGTACGCTGCTCCAGCCGCTGAGCTTCCAGCAGTTTGCCCTCGGCACGAAAGCGTTTCAGTTGCTCCTCCAGCTCCGCCTCGATCAGCTTGATCCCCTCGATCAGCTTCTCCTGGGGGGTGATGAAATGCTTGGCCGGGAAGATCTCTACCTCGTTCAGCTTGCGCACCACCTCGCCGGTGACGGGGTCAATCTCGGTGATGCGCTCGATCTCGTCCCCAAAGAACTCGATGCGAAAGGCGGTGTCGGCATAAGCCGGCATGACCTCCAGGGTATCCCCGCGCAGGCGAAATTTCCCGCGGCGCAGCTCGAAATCATTGCGCTCGTAAAAGCTATCTACCAGCTGGCGTAAGACCACCTCGCGGCGCACCAATCCTCCGCGCTTCAGCTTGACCGTCACCCGGCCATATTCGGCCGGGTCACCCAGGCCGTAGATACATGAGACCGAGGCGACAATTAGCACGTCGCGTCGGCTGAGCAAGGCCGATGTGGCAGCCAGACGCAGGCGATCAATCTCCTCGTTGATGTCGGCATCTTTTTCGATGTAAGTGTCGGTGCGCGGGATATAAGCTTCTGGCTGGTAGTAGTCGTAATAGCTGACGAAATATTCCACTGCGTTGTGGGGAAAGAACTCCCGGAACTCAGCATAGAGCTGCGCAGCCAGCGTCTTATTGTGGGCTATGACCAGCGTCGGACGGTTCACGGCCTCGATGACCGATGCCATGACGAAAGTATTGTGGACAAACATGCCGCCGAAGCCGGCGAGAAACGTTTCGTTTTCGGCAACGCTGACATCATAGACATAGGGTTTGCTGTACTCCACCTGTTCGATACGCTGAATCGGTGTCCATCGTAAGCCACATAATGACCACATGGTGTGCCACTCATGCCACCATTCCTCATCATGCTGAGACTTGCGCTCTGCGATGGTTCTCAATCCATCCAGCAGGCGCATAGCTGTCGCACGCGTGGGGTTGCGCTTACCCTGCTCATAGAAGAGGATAGCTCCCCGGCTGAGACCAGTAACGCGCGCCGTTTCATTATCGCTGGCACCTAGCCACTCCCGCAGGAGTCGCAACCGGTTGCCGCAGCCGGGTATGATATCAACGTTGGAATTTCCTCTGCGCCGCAATTGAGCTTCGAGGGCAGCGGCCTTGCTTTTCACACTGAAACCAATAAAGTGAGCGAAAGCCTGCAAGTTGTCCTGTCCTGAAATGCTGACTAACCAGTACCAATTCCCCGCGTGCTTGCTGTTGGTCGCTCGTTTCCAGATGGCACGGACCCGTGCCCAGATGCCAAAGCGCTGCAACGCGTAACATAAGTCTGAAGCAAGTTGTCGGCTGGCTGTGACGCAGGTAATAGCGCTCCAGTGTTCTACCACACCGTCGCCGTCGAAATAGGCCCGCAAGAGCTGTCCCAGTTGTTGGTCAGACAGCTGAGGCCAGAACTCAGGTAGATGCTTATCAGTCGCTGTTGAGCCACCTAGCCGCTTGAGCAACAGGGCAAGAGGTGTCGAAGAGACCTGATAGTTGTAGTGACCTTGTAACCCTTCAATGAGCATCTGCCGCCCATTTCGTGCTGCTGCTTCTGCCACGATCTCATTGGCTGCGACAAAGAGGTGCTCCTGTGCAAGCAGTTCCATAAGATCAAGGGCTGCCAAATCCTCTTTCGGCCCATGGATCGCAGGTGGCAGTGGGACATAATCGCCAGCGCTGACCATAGAAGTAGGCAAGAGTTGAAGGGCTCCCTCCCTCAGCACCCACAGGTTGTGGTCACCAGTGAGCAAGACGCTTCGACCGCAGGCAGTGGTAACACGATACATGGTCCGCGGTGCACGATGCCGAATGACGGCTATGATTGCCTGGCTTTGCACGGTTGCGTTGTGCGGATCAAAGCTGAGCGTGCGGAAGCGGGCCTCTTCCTTGGGGAGAAACACAATTTGACTCTCTCCGACCTCAATACCTGTGCCTGTCTTGAGATGTTCCTCGACGAATTCCCCGATAGGACCAATCCGCGGAAGCCACTGGCCGTGCACTTTCTCTTCCCAGTACATCGGCTCGTCGCCATCCAGGCTTTTCCCTGTGCCGGTCGCGCCGAGCAAAGTCTGATGTTTGTAGCCGGCGCGCAATCCCTCGACCAGTTTGCGGATCGCTTCCGGCTGATCGCCGGTAGGCCGGAAATCGGAAACCAGTTTGAAATCGGGCATGAACAGTTCCTCCCCCGAACGCCAGTTCGATTCACGTCAATTATACCCTGATTACTGTCGTTTGTCCACCGCTGCCCGCTGGCGGTTGACTCCCTCCGCAGTTCAAGGTACAATAATAATCGCTTTCATCTCTGCGGGGGTGGATCATGAAACGCCTGGCGCATCACGTCCTTGTGTTGGTTTGCCTTACCGTTCTCTGGGTGCCACTGGCGGGCATGGCCAATGCAGAATCGCCGCGGCCGGCCGCCTCGGACCAGGATGCCCAGGTGGAGGCGCTCCTGGCACGGATGACTACAGCCGAGAAGGTGGGGCAACTGTTCCTGGTGACCTTTCAGGGCGATGACGTCTCCCCCGAGTCAGATATTGCCGTGCTGGTACGCGATTACCGGGTGGGGGGAGTGGTGCTCTCGCCCAGCAACGGCAACTTTCGCAATGTCCCGGTCCCGGCTCCAGAAGAAGGCGCTGAGTCGGCTGAAGGAGCTACCGAGAGCCATCTCCTGAGCACACCCCAACAGGTGGCCCGCCTGGCCAACCTCCTGCAGGCTCTGGCCGTCACCTCTACTGAAGCAGTCACCAGCAGCCAGGTTATCACGCCCACGGTCGAAGAGACAGCCCTTCCGCCGTCGCCCACCCCCGAACCCACCGAACCCGCGTTGTCGTCGCGAAGGCCTTCCAGGCCACCCCGGGGAGGGTTGGAGGGCTATCCTGAGGAGGCCTCTTCAGGACCCACCCCTGTAGCCACTCCTGAGATCACTCCGACCATAGAGCCCCAGCCAGCCCTGGCGGGCATTCCGCTCTTCATCGCACTGGACTGGGCCGGTGACGACACCTCCTTTTTCTCGGGCAGTGGCGGTTTCACCCCGTTGCCCAGCGCCATGGCCATTGGCGCCACCTGGTCCCCCGAACTGGCAGAGGCAGTCGGCAGGGTGGTGGGACAGGAGCTGCGCGCGGTGGGCGTCAATCTCCTGTTGGGACCGACCCTGGATGTGTTGGACCTGCCCAGGCCTGGCAGCAAGGGTGATCTGGACATCCGCACCTTCGGAGGTGATCCCTTCTGGGTGGGCCAGATGGGCCAGGCCTTCATCCGGGGGGTGCAGGCCGGGGGGCAGGGTGCCGTGCTCACCGCTGCCAAGCACTTCCCCGGCCAGGGCGGCAGCGACCGTCGGCCCGATGACGAAGTGGCTACCGTCCAGAAATCCATGCAACAGTTGCGCCAGATAGAATTGGCGCCCTTTGCGGCTGTCACCGCGGGTGGCGATTTGAACGCCCCTGGCACAACAGCAGCTCTGATGACTTCGCACATCCGTTACCGCGGCTTCCAGGGCAATATCCGCCAGCTTACACCACCGATCAGCCTGGCCCCTGAGTTACAGGACCTGATGGAATTGGAGGAGTTTGCTGAGTGGCGAGCCGCGGGAGGGGTGCTAATCAGCGATGCCCTGGGGGTGCCGGCCGTCCGCCGCTACTACGACCCGCAGTTGCAGAAGTTCCCCCACCGCCAGGTGGCACAGGATGCCTTCCTGGCCGGCAACGACCTGCTCTTGCTGTCTCGCTTTGCTCTCACCGACAACTGGCCGGATCAGTTTGAAGCGATCAAAGAGACAATCCTTTTCTTCCAGCAGAAGTATGAGGAAGACAGTGAGTTCCGGGCCAGGGTGGATGCTGCGCTACGCCGGGTCCTGGGGCTGAAACTGCGCATCTACGGGGAGAACTGGCAGGCCCTCCCCCTCTGGCGAGACATCGAGGCCCTCGACGAACAGGTGGGGCGGAGTGTGTCGGTTACTCAGGCTGTAGCGCGGGCCGCGCTAACCCTGATCTATCCTGGCCGTGAAGAGCTGGCCGACCGCATGCCTTCTGCCCCTCTGGCCGATGAGAACATTCTGATCGTGACCGATGCGCGGACGGTACAGGAGTGCCCTACCTGCGACCCGGTTCCGCTGATCTCCCCTACAGCCATCGAAGAGATCATCTTGCGTCTCTACGGTCCGAAAGGCACCGGCCAGATTTCACCTAAGAACGTGCGCAGCCTGACCTTTGCCGATCTCTACCAACTGCCCGAAGCGCAGGCGGGCCAGCCTTCTGAGGTCGACGCTGCCATTGCCGAGGCCAAGTGGATTATCTTCGCCCAGTTGGATTATCGGCCTGAAGAGTATCCTGAGTCGGCCGCGCTGCGCAACTTCCTGGCCAAACGGTCGGACAGCCTGCGGGATAAACGCCTGGTGGTGCTGGCCTTCAGTGCCCCTTACTACCTGGATACGACGGAGATCAGCAAACTCACGGCGTACTTTGGGGTCTACGGCAAGACAGCGCCCTTCCTGGAGGCTGCTGTGCGGGCCCTCTTCCGTGAGTTCACCCCCTCAGGCGCGCCCCCGGTAACTATCAGCGGCATCAATTATGAGCTGATCCGTCAACTGGAGCCCGCGCCCGGCCAGATCATCTCCCTTGGCCCGGCAGGCCCGGCCGCCGATCTGCGCGGCCAGCAGGCCAACATTCGGGTTGGCAGCAGTGTGATCCTGGAAACGGGGGTGATCGTTGATCGCAACGGCCATCCGGTACCTGATGGAACACCGGTGGAGTTTCGCTTGCGCTACCCTGCCGAAGCGCTGGAGCTGGCCCCCAAGATCGAGACGACAGTGGGCGGCCGGGCACGCACCGTCGTAACGCTAGACCGAACAGGGGAGCTGTGGATCACCGCGCAGGCGGGCGAGGCCAAGGATTCTACCCGGATTGAGTTGAGGATTGGAGGGGGGAATATACCAGGCAGCATCGCCACAGTGATGCCATCTCCTACCCCCATCCCTACGGCTACCGCGATACCAGTTGCCACCGAGACGCCTTCTATCATGTCGGCGTCAGGTGCAGGGGGGCTGGCGGGCCGCGGAGCAGGCACCGCCCAACCCCGTGTGACACTGGCAGCTTTCCTCTACGCTCTGATCGGCACCGTGGCGGCGGGAGGTGTGGCTTTTACCCTGCATACTCGCCATACTCCTGGCCCCAGGCCGTCACTACAGGCTTTAGTGGCTGTGCTGTGGGCTGCCACAGCAGCCTGGATTGGCTACCTGATGTATGCGATAGGGTGGCTGCCTGGGGCTAGCCAGCTTCAGGCCCATGGATATAGCTGGGCTGCTGGGGTAATAGCGCTGCTGAGCGGCCTGGTGTCGCTGCTATGGAGCGGACAGAATCAGCAATAGCCAGGCTGGGCAATGGCTCTGCCGGCCGGCCAGGTTGCCAATACCGAGGAGGGTCTCTCTGGCTGCGGATGGCACTCAGTGGATCAGGCCAGTGACAGTGCTCATCTCGCCCTGCCCAGGCAGTGAGGGAGACCAGAGCGTGACCAGGAGGGCCAACAAGGTCAGGGCAATAACCGCCACCACCAGCGTGCGGTGTGAGTGCCATAGCTCTTCCCACACCGTGGCGGGGGTGATCTTGGGCAGGGGCATGGATTTGGGCACAGCCGGGGCACCGGCATCGGCGAAAAGCATCCGGCGGAACTCTTCGACGGAGGCAGGCCGATCGTCGGGGTGCTGAGCCATGGCCGCCAGGATGGCCCGTTCGACGTGCAGAGAAATGCGCGGGTTCAGGTCGCGTGGGGGGATGAGGCTGCCTGGTTTGAGGAAGCGCTGCCTGGCGTCCGCGGGGGGACGGCCGGTCAGCAGGTGGTAGAGGGTGGCTCCCAAGGAGTAGATGTCGGAACGCACATCGGTATGGCCGGTGTCGCCGCCATATTGCTCCAGCGGGGTGTAGGCTACGGTGCCACGGCCCTGGACAACCGTGATGGTGCGGCTTTCATCCGGTTGCAAGAGCTTCACCAGCCCGAAGTCCACCAGCTTGACAACCCCGCGCGGGGTCAGCTTGATGTTCGAAGGTTTGATGTCGCGATGGAGCACGGGGGGGTCTTGGGTGTGCAGGTAGGTCAGGGCATCGCAGAGCTGGGCAGCCCATCCCAAGACGGCCTCTTCCTCCAGAAACGTGCCCCGTTGCAAGGCATCCTCGATGAGCTGACGCAGGTCGGGGCCAGGCACGAAGTCCATCACCAGATATTCGCGGCCGTTTTGGGCAAAGTAGTCCGAGACCTTAGGTAAGTTGGGCTGGTCCAGGCGGGCCAGGGTGCTGGCTTCACGATAGAATTGTTCGTGGGCCTGCTCCTCCATGCCTGGCGCGCTGATAAGCTCGGGCAAGACCTCTTTCACAGCGCACACACGCCCGCGCAGAAGGAGATCGTCGGCCTGATAGACGGCGCCCATGCCGCCCTGCCCGATCAGGTCTACAATTTTGTAGCGGTCCCGGAGGATTGTGCCCAGCGGCAGGGTTTGAGACATCAGCTCGTCCACGAACCTGCACAATAGATGCTACCATGGTAGAGGGCAACGGTAGTGCGCTCTACCACGGGTACCATAGATTTATTATGGCGCACCTCATGGTGCCTGTCAAGGCTGGGCTGGCCGAAACAGCCCAGCCGAATACTTATCCTGTACGTAAGGAGCGCGAAGACGCATGTCTCATGCACCGAATACCCGAGAGTCTGCCATGTTGATTTTGCAGCGCGGCGCCGAGGCCGGGCTGACATGGCCCCTGGAGCGACAAACGGTTACGATCGGCCGCAGCCCCGATTGTGACATCGTGCTGAACGACCGCCAGGTCTCACGGCTGCACGCGCGTA
>DAOTZS010000213.1:0-9221 GCA_034434335.1 Anaerolineae bacterium | reverse complement strand
CAAGCGCAACACGACCCGCAACTACGAGCTCTCCAAAGTCGTGCAGACCGTTACACAGGCCCCGGGCACCCTGCAACGTCTCTCGGTGGCGGTGCTTTTGGACGAGAAGCTGGCCAAAGGGCAGGCCGATCGCATCCAGGCCATGGTGGCCACCGCGGCCGGCCTTGATACGAGCCGTGGAGACACCATCAGCGTACAGACCATGCCTTTTGAGGAGCAACTGGCTGCTTCTCGCGATGCCACCGCCGAGGCTGAGCGCCGCGCTACGATCTTCAGCCTTGCCAGGCTGGGTGCGTTGGTCCTGGCCCTGTTGATCCTCCTGCGCTTCGCCCAGCTTACCTTCCGTGAGCTTTCTCTACGTCTGACAGGAGAGTATATGCCGCGCGTGAGTATTGTTGAAACCGAGCTGCCGGAGCCGGCCCCAGCCGCACCGCAACAGCTCCCCCAGCCTGGGCAGACGGCGGCCGCGACACCCTCGACACCCTCCTTGGAGGCTTCCCAGGAACCTTCCGAAGCCTTCGAGCTGCCTGAGGAGCCGCCTGTCGTGCGATTGCGCCGGCGATTGACCTCAGTGGCGGAACGGTCCCCTGAGTTGATCGCCGAACTCGTACAAGCCTGGCTTGCGGAGGCATCATGACCCCGACCACGTCAAGCCCTGCTGATCTCGAGATCGCGGGGCCGCGGCGGGCCGCGATCTTGCTGATTACTCTGGGAAGCGATCTCGCCGCCGAAGTGCTGAAGCACTGCCCTGAAAGCGTTGTCGAGCGCCTGACAGTGGAGATGTTCAATGCCAGGACCATCTCTCCTGAAGAGCAGGAAGCAGTGCTACAGCAAGCTCAGCTAATCGTAGGCCGGCGCAGCAGCGAGCGGGAGGGTGGATTGGCCTACGTGCGAGAGATCCTCTCGCGGGCCATGGGCCGGGAGCGCGCCGAGGAATTCCTGGCCAGGCTGCTCGAGTCTAACAAGAACCAGGCCTTCGCCTTTCTCAACGATGCCGACCCGGAGTCTATCGCCGGCTTGCTGCGCAATGAGCATCCGCAGGCCATTGCCCTTGTCCTTTCTCACCTGCGGCCGGCCCAGGCAGCCCGTATTCTCAGCAAGCTAGACCTGGAGACCCAGACCGAGGTTGCTGCCAGGATAGCCACCATTGATCGTATTACGCCGGAGGTGATCCGGGAAGCCGAGCAGAGCCTGCAAAAGAAGCTCGCCAGCGCACTGACACGGGAAGGCACGCATCAGCAGGAGGGCGGGGTGAGCTTCCTGGTCCAGATCCTGAACCAGGAACGGTCCATGGAAAAGAAAGTGCTGGAGTCGTTGACCGAAAGGGACCCTCAACTGGCGGAGAGGATCAAGAACCAGCTCTTTGTCTTCGAGGATATCGTCAAGCTGGACGACCGCACTGTGCAGCGCATCTTGCGAGAGGTGGACCAGAAAGACCTGCTTTTGGCCATCCGTGGGGCCAAGCCAGAGGTGCGCGAGCACATCCTGCGCAACATGTCCAAGCGCGCCGCGCAGATGCTGCAGGAGGAGCTGGCGATCATGCGTCCCGTGCGCCTGAGCAGCATCGAAGCGGCCCAGCACCGTATCGTGGGGGTCATCCGGCAACTGGAGGAGGCTGAGGAGATTGTGATCGCCCATGGGGGTCAGGGGGATGTCCTCATTTAGAACGCGCAATCTGATCCGCCGCTATCGCTATGATGCCTCAGGGAAGCCCTGGGAAGCGCCGGCCAGGGAAGAGCTCGAGAGCCGACATCCTCCTGCCAGCTCTCACGACACCGCGACCCTTGCGCCGGCTGCCGAGGCGATCGCCGAATCCCTGCTGGCACGTAGCCGTGCTGAAGCAGATCGCATTCTGGCGGAAGCTCTGAAGCAGGCCCAAGAGCTGCGCCAACAGGCTGAGGCGGAAGGCCGACAGCGTGGCTTTGAGGCCGGTCGCGCCGAAGGGCTGGCTACGCTGGAAGAGCGGATTCAAAAGGAGACCGAGCGCATGTATCAGCTCCTGGAGAGTATCCGGGCTGAGCGCAAACAGGTGCTGGCACGCACCGAGGGCGAACTGGTGGAATTGGCGCTGGCTATCGCGCGCAAGGTCATCGGCGACGTGGCCCTCAAGGAGACCGATGCGGTTGTGTTTATGGTTCAACAAGCTGTAGAGCAGTTGGGCCAGGATGGCCCATGTCAGGTACATCTGCATCCCGAAGATGTCAAACGCCTCACCGCTCACTGGGGGAAGGAGAAGAAGCCTTGGGAACTGGTGCCAGATGAACGGCTGTCTCCGGGAAGCTGCATTGTGGCGTGTGGGGCGACCACGGTGGACGCCCGGCCGGAAACCCAACTGGCTATCATCAGGCGCTCCTTCAGTACGCTACAGGGGGGATCATGAGCCCGGATACCCTTTCAGCCACCAGGGAGATAGACCTGCAACGCTATACCCGCCTCCTGCCGGAAATCGTCACCCTGCGCCGCCAGGGTTGGGTAGTCCAGGTGATTGGGCTGGCCATTGAGGCGGAGGGGCTCAACGCGGAAACCGGGGAGATTTGCGAGATCCGCGTCAACCACGGACGTCCCCCTGTGATCGCCGAAGTAGTGGGTTTCAAGCAGGATCGGGCGCTGTTGATGCCGCTGGGGGAAACGGCAGGGATTCAACCGGGAGCCGCGGTGATCGCAACCCACTCACCCTTCACTGTGCCGGTAGGGCGTGAGCTGCTGGGGCGGGTCCTCGATGGCCTGGGCCGGCCGCTGGACGGGCTGGGGCCGTTGCCACGGCGCCGGGCTGCGATCAATGATCTGGTTTCACCGCATCCGCTGCGTCGGCCGCCAATCACCGCACCGTTGCAGACCGGTATCCGGGCCATTGATGGCTGCCTGACGGTGGGCAAAGGGCAGCGTATTGGCATCTTCGCCGGCAGCGGCGTTGGCAAAAGCACCCTGCTTGGAGCCCTGGCCCGCAATACAGCCTCGGATGTCAGTGTCATCGCCCTCATCGGCGAGCGTGGCCGAGAGGTACGTGATTTCATCGAGCACAACCTGGGCCCAGAGGGGCTGGCCAGATCTGTGGTAATCGCCTCGACCTCGGACCATCCCCCGCTGGTGCGCCTGAAGGGTGCCTGGACTGCCACCACTATTGCCGAGAGCTTCCGGGAAGAAGGGCTGGATGTAACTTTCCTGATGGACTCGGTGACCCGCCTGGCCATGGCCCAGCGCGAGGTTGGGCTGGCCATTGGCGAGCCGCCGGCCATGCGTGCATATCCACCTTCGGTGTTTGCTCTACTGCCGAAGCTCCTGGAGCGGGCAGGCACTTCCGAATCAGGAACCATCACAGGTTTTTACACCGTGCTGGTGGAAGGGGACGACCTCAACGAGCCGATCACAGACGCCGTGCGCTCCATCCTCGACGGGCATATCGTGCTCTCGCGCGCCCTGGCGAGTGAAAACCATTACCCCGCCATTGACATTCTGGCCAGTGTCAGCCGTCTGATGACCGATCTGGTCTCTCCGGCGCATCGCGAGGCAGCCGGTAAGCTCAGGGAGGTCCTTGCCGTATACGAACAGGCAAAGGACCTGATCAACATCGGTGCTTATGTGGCAGGGAGTAATCCTCAGATAGATCGGGCTATTGCCCTGTTACCAGCGATCAGGAGTTTTCTACGACAGGGGGCCCATGAGGTGACATCGTTCGAGGAAACACGCGAGCGCCTGCTGCAGCTTGTAGCTTGAGAGAGGGACCTGTGGCAAGACGAAGCTTTCGCTTTGAGCCGCTCCTCCGTTATCGCGAGCAGATCGTCGAGCTACGCCAGCAGGAACTGGCCCTGGAAGAGAGAGCTCTTCAGGCCCAGATGGGCAGGCTGGCCCAGATGCGGAGGGAAGTCCAGCTTGTGGCGCGCAGAATTGGTGATTGGCAGCAGAGAACGAAGCTCGGCTGTGAGCTCATTGTGTCAGGGCTGGGTCACCTGGAGTACCTGAGGGGTCAAGAGCAAGTTGAACAGGCGCGGCTGGCAGAGATGCGCAGGCGGGTGGAGAGAGCAAGAGAGGCGCTCACACGCGCTATGCAAGAGCAGCGGACCCTGGAAAGATTGAAGGAACGCCATATGGCAGAACTGCATCAAGAGGAGCTACGCCGGGAAAGTTCCATCCTGGATGAAATCGGTGTGATCCAATACCATCGCAGCACGGAGGGGAAGGAGGAAGGGTGAGTAGCCAGCGATCTGAGGTGGCTTTCCTTAGTGCAGCCCTTACTCGTTGGGCAGGAAGGTTGGTTGCCCAACTTAGCCGTGCCCCGCGTGATGAGGACTCTGGCCCTGCCGGCCTCTCTTCTCCGTTTGAGGCTTTGATCTCGGCTGCTGCGGCCCGGCACGGCCTTCCAGCTTCGCTCATCCGCGCTGTCATTCAGGTGGAGTCAGGATTCAATCCCCAGGCCGTTTCCCCGGCCGGGGCCAAAGGGCTGATGCAACTGATGGATGGCACAGACGCGGAGCTTGGGGTGACCAATCCTTTCGACCCAGCCCAGAATATCGAAGCAGGTGCCGCCTATCTAAAAAAGATGCTGAACGAGTTCGGATCGCTGCCGCTGGCGTTGGCCGCCTACAATGCCGGGCCGGGTGCCGTAGCGCGGTACAGGGGGATTCCACCTTACGCCGAAACGCTGCGCTATGTGGAACGTGTGCTTGGGCTTCTGGGCTGTGATAAGGTGGCTTAGCTTCTGGAGGTGATTGACCATGCCTGGGATTGCCATAGAGGACAGTGTAATGCAGACGCTGGCCTTTGCCATGGATGGCCTGGCTGTCAGACAGCGGGTCATCAGCAATAACCTGGCCAACATCAACACCCCAGGCTTCAAAGCTTCTGACGTGAGCTTTGATGTGGAGTTGGAGCGCGCGCTAAACGATGGCAATCGGCTGGCGTTGGATACGTCGCAGCCTCAGCACATCGCGTATGGCCCGGAGGCCAATACATGGCCGCGGATTATCACGCGGACCGATACCAGCCAACGGGCAGATGGGAACAATGTGGACCTGGAGCGGGAAATGGTTTATCTGGCTGAGACCGCGCTCCACTACCAGGTCACGGCCAGGATGCTGGCGCGCCGGCTGGAGTTCTTGCGTACCGTTATCACCGAAGGGCGAGGGTAGTGATGGGCAGAGGGCCGCTTGCGTGCATGATACGCGTTGCCTTCGTCATCCTGTTGCTGGGCAACGGTGTGGCCGGCTGGGCTGCCTGCGAGGCCAGCTCCGGTCGGGCGGCCAATGGTACGCTGCCCATCGTTGGCGTCTATCTCCGGGATGACGTCACGGCCAGGTCGGTAGATATCCCGTGGCTTCAGGGCAGCCAGATGCACGTGGGCTGGGCACAACTGGAGGCGGTACCGGGAGTCTTCGACTTTGCTGTGCTTGATTCGTGGCTTACGAAGCTGGCAAATGGTGGTCGCAAGGGGGTGTTTGGCGTCTGGTTGCGCTGCCAGGACAACTCAGACGGGGAGGATGCCTGTGCCCCGGGCTGGGCACTGGCGTGGGATCCGGTGATGGCCGCGGGAAGGCCGCGCCTGAACTATCTTGACCCTCAGGTGCAGCAGGCCCTCAGAGAACTGGTAACGGCTCTTGCCCAGCGCTACGCGCGCGACCAGCGGGTGGCATATATCGAGATCGGACCAGGGTTTGCTGGAACGTCTTCCCCCTGCCCCACCAGTCTGGCCGTGCCGGATCGGGCAGCCCAGTATCAGGCATATGAGGCACGTTACGGCCCTTCTTCTGACGCCTGGGAGAAATATACAACCTGGCTTATCAGGCTGTACGGGGAACAGTTCCGGGCCGCAGGTGGCTCCTCTCATGTGCCCCTACAGGCTGTGACAACGGGCAAGTACCGGGCAGAGTCAGAACGCGCGGCTCTTGTTGAGGCTGCCCTGCAGGCCGGCAGTGGCCTGCACGATCTAGAGTTGGCTCCAGACTTTCGGATCGGCGAGCGGCTGGAAGGCCGTTGTGCACAGGATTGGTGGCCAGAGGTTCCTGGCTATAACGAACGCCTGGCCTATCAGGCGCACTGGGTGCCGCTCGAACGGCTCTGGCGTGTGGCGCCGGTGAGTTTCCGCCTGGAAGGATGGCGTCCAGATACCGAAAAGCAATTGGAAGAGGAAGAGTATCTGTGGTGGAGCGTGCTCAACGCTCTGGACAAACACGCCAGTGCAATCCAGATCCCTGAAGATACGCTGGAATGGCCGCAGCCGTGGCACTATTTCCAGCGTTATGCAGGCCGTGATGCTCGTACTACCCCCGACGTATGGATCGCCTTTCGTGGCCATCGGGCCGGGTGGTGCCCTGATACGGGTGACTATGAGTGGTTTCTGTATCGTCGCGAAGATGCCGTGGGCGGATCTCAGGCTGCCTATGGGCCTGAACAGGGGAGAACCGGCAAGGGGTGGCAGGCTATGTTTGGCCGGGGCACCGACGTTGCTGCGGGAAACCCATCTCTCTATCTGGATATTGATGACGAGTTTCTCTATGGGGGACAGTGGGTGGTTCAGGTGGATGTGACATACTGGGACGGCACAGCAGAGATGGCTGGCCTCTCCTGGGAACTGGCGTACGATGCAACTGGTGCGCCTGGACAAGTAGCGGGCACGGTTACGCTCACAGGCACGGACCGCTGGTTAGTGCAACCTTTTGTCCTGACCGATGCGACTTTCATGAACCGGTTGCCTGACGCCTCAGGACGAGCAGGGAGTGACTTGCGCCTCTCTGCGACAGGCAAGGGAGACGTCCGCTTTCACATGGTGCGTATACGCAAGTTGACGGGCACTGCTGGTCGCGGTTCAAAGCCTGAATCCATGACCACCGCATCTGCTGTGGTGACGCCGGAAGTGTCCCGGCGGCAAGAGGGTACTCAAACGAGACAGGGCCTTGTCTATCATACGCCCAAAGTTGAGGCGTCGCAGCCGGGGACACTGGCATTGATCAAGGAGCAGGCTGAGCCGTCTATGGCCATTGCGGGAAACGTTGTGGAAGAAGTGGGCCAGGAGGTTGATCAGGCATACAACCTGCCTGAGCCGATGCGAGTAGCCTCGCTTGCGGCTGACGCAGATCTGGTATTGCTTCGCGCTGAAGGCGGTTTCAGGAGTGTACGTGATACGTTTCTGGACGCATCGCAGCCCAGACGAGCCCATGGCGCTTCCAATGTGCTGTTGCTCAAGGGTGATGAGAGCACGCGTGTCCTCCTGGCGTTTGACCTCTCGAGCGTACCAAGGAACTCTCGTGTGGTCAACGCCTGGCTGGAGGTGACCGTCGTGGGACGAAATGCGCCCGGTCCCATGATCGTATGGCTTCTTGAGGTCAGGCATCCATGGGATGATCGCCAGGCGACATGGGAACTCAGCGCGGCTGAGACGCCGTGGACGGCTCCTGGCCTCTCACCAGAAAAGGATTACAGTGTTCAGCCGGTTGCGGGAGTGCTACTACCAGCTCAAGGTATGCTGCAGATTCCGCTTACTGAGTTGGTGCAGAGGTGGGTGGCCCATCCCGAGGCCAACCATGGCATTCTGCTAGCAGGTCAAGGCGAGGCCACCCTGGAGTATTATCTGTTCAGCAGCGAATGGCGTCAGGCCGAGCTGCGCCCTCGCCTGCGGGTGCGGCTGGCGGACGACAAAGAGATGCTGGCGGCACAGATCCCGACGGCGGGCGAAGAACCGGATTCGCTAATGCTCGGGTGGCGGAGGCTGATACAAGGAGGTCGATCGGGTGGACCCAACAACGATTTGCCTGGCCACGCTGGTCAGCAGACAACCTGAAGAATGGCGGCCAGGTGTAGAGACTAATTCAGTATGCTGTGTTGTACCAGGTGTCAATGGGGCGACTGCTCAGGAACCGGATAGCGCGAGCTTTCCCGCACTGCTCGACCAGGCGCTCGCGGCTCCCGCTGGGGATTACCCCTTGGCTCAGAAAGCCTTTCCTGCCCAGGTGCCCGAAGAAGCCGAGGTCACCAAGAGCAGGCTGAGCGACCTGCAAATCGGTAGCGGACGCACAGAGCCACGCGTTGAAAGCTCATTGCCACCCGGCATGGCGCCGCGCGTGGTGCCAGGAACTCAGCTGAGAGCCGATGGGTTTTCTGAAGCTCTGGCCGGGGCAAGCGGGATGTCGGACGGTTCCAGTGTGCCAGCTGGTCATGTCAAACGTGTGGCAGGCCAGCGGGTGCTCTCAGCGCCATTGCAGGAGAAAATCTTTCGGCGCTCGGGCGAACCCGAAAGACATGTGTCTGGGCAGCATACGCCAGACAGCCTTTCCGTGGGGGTTGGCGCGGCGGGCCTTATCACCCTGCCAGATGTGCAGTTGGGAGATCCTCAAGGTATGGCCAGTGGCAGAGAGGATGCCGGTAACAGCGGTGATAGGGTGCCTTCTGCTGGGAAGGATGCCGTGTCAGTTTCCAGTGGATGGAGTGGGCCGGCCTCCACGGTGGTGTTTGGCGCACCGCTGAAGAGCTCTGAGTCAGGAACACCTGGAGCCGAAGCGACGCCAGGAGGTGTGAGCTCCGCGCCGCGCGCAGTAGACAGTGCGCGACAGGCCACGGCTGCAAGTGTCGGGGCTGCTGGTTCGAGCCCGGTGACTGCCAGACCGCGCGTTCAGGTGCTCCGTAGTGCTGATACAACCACGGTAGAGCAGGCACCGGTGGCTGGGAACGGGTTGCCGGCGAGCCGGGTCGTGTCCCAGGCCTATGAGAGGCCCGAAGGGTCTGGCGTGGAGCCGCGTCAACGCCCGATCACCAGCTCGAGCGGCCTTGTGGAGCCGGTAGACGCCGGCACGGAGGGATCTCCACCCGTGCCTGAAGAGGCTCCCTCTGGGCCGCTGCCCAACGGGCAGCGGGACGCGAGCCTGGAGGGCTCTTCCACGCGGCCAATTGATGTGGCCGTTACGCGCGGTCAGGCTAATGCGCGCGGCTCTGAGACAGGGGCAAAGTCGTCCCGGGATTCCGTTGCGGCTGGCCGCGCTGGCACAGAACCGGTGCGTGGGCCGGCCGCTGAAGCTGTGCCTGGGAATCAGGCCGCACAAAGGGTTAGTACGGAGATGAAGGTGCCCCGTGGCCTGGCCACTCAGGCCGGGTCTGGGAGCCAGGTTGCTGTCCCCGAACAGGGTGGCCTGGGCATAGAGGCACCTCGCATGCTGCCCGGTGAGCCTGTCTCTGAGAGGCGGGCAGCCTCACAAGCTGGTGTGGTGGCAGAGAGAGGCCCCACTTCTGCTAATGAG
>DAOTZS010000212.1:0-9039 GCA_034434335.1 Anaerolineae bacterium | reverse complement strand
TACTCCGCCAACCCCTTCATCGCCAATACCTTGGTGATCGCCGACGTCAACGTCGTCTTCCCATGATCTATGTGCCCTATCGTCCCAACATTGACGTGCGGCTTCGTCCGCTCAAAGATCGGCTTCGCCATAGTGACTGTACACTCCTTCTGTTTTGAGTCCTGCTCTGGTCTGCAGAGGGAAGAAAACCAGCGCTTGGTATTTTGCTGAGACCTGACAAAAAAACGTCTGCCTCGTAGTTGATCTTGGCGAGATCTCGCCTAGAGATGCTGACGAGGCAGGCGCAAAGGGTCTGCCTGGCTCAAACACTTAACCAGGCAGACAGCTAACTGCTTCTACGTCGGCACCTCGTCTTGAGGCAGGCACCTGAATGCCAGTCCGAGTCAGGGGCACCCCGAGCGGATGCCATTACAATCGGCGGCAACTTGCCTATTCTATTTACAAAGCCGGGATTTGGCAAATCCACGCCCTGCTATTTTTCAAGGACCTACCAATCCCAGGACCTGCCGGGCCCGCTCGGCCGGCACCACATCGTAGTGGTCGAACTCCATGGTGAAGGTGCCGCGGCCCTGTGTGGCCGAACGCAGGCTGGTGGCATAGCCGAACATCTCGGCCAGGGGCACCATCCCCTTGATTGCCTGCATGCCAGGGGAGTGCATCTCCAGGCCACTGATCTGGCCCCGCCGCGCTATCAGGTCACCGATCACATCGCCGGTGGCGTGCTCTGGCACCACCACCTCAATACGCATCACCGGTTCCAGCAGCACCGGGCCGGCCTTCTCGACAGCTTCACGCAGAGCCATAGACCCGGCAATCCTGAACGACATCTCCGAGCTATCCACCTCGTGGAACGAACCGCCCAACAGGGTAGCCTGCAGGTCTACCAGGGGATAGCCGCCCAGTACCCCGTTCTCCAGCGCCTCGCGCATACCCTGGGCTGTCGCCTGGATGAACTCCTTGGGCAATGCTCCCCCGGTAACCTTGTCTACAAACTGAAAACCCTTTCCCTTCTCCAGGGGAGCCACCTCGACAATCACATGCGCATACTGCCCGCGACCTCCCGTTTGGCGGATGAAGCGCGTCTCGACCACCGCACGACGGGTGATCGTCTCGCGGTAAGCCACCTGGTGACGGCCGACGTGAGCCTGCACGCCAAACTCGCGCTGCATGCGGTCAACCAACACCTCCAGGTGCAGTTCCCCCATCCCACTGATCAGGGTTTGCCCCGTCTGCTCATCCACCTTGACCCGAAAAGTCGGGTCCTCCTCGGCCAGGCGCTGCAAGGCATTGGACAACTTGTCCTGGTCGGCCTTGGTCTTGGGCTCCACGGCCACGGAGATCACCGGTTCGGGGAACTCGATGGTCTCCAGCACAATCGGCGCGGCCGGGTCGCACAGGGTCTCCCCTGTGAAGGTCTGCTTAACCCCGACGATGGCCCCGATATCCCCGGCCCGCAGTTCATTGACCTCGATGCGCTTATCGGCATAGACCTGCACCAGGCGTCCGATGCGCTCTTTGCGGTCCCTGTTTGAGTTCTGCAACGTTTGACCGTTCTGCAGAACCCCTGAGTAAACGCGCAGGTAAGCCAGCCGGCCCATATAGGGGTCGGTCTGGATCTTGAATACCAGGGCTGCGGCCGGCGCGGACGGATCTGCCGGCCGCGTCTCCTCCCGACCGGTGACCGGATGGACCCCCCGCACTGGTGGAATATCCAGGGGCGACGGCAAATAGTCTACCACGGCGTCCAACAGCAACTGTACCCCTTTGGTGTGCAAAGCAGTGCCACACAAAACCGGTACCAGCTTGCCAGCGATAGTCGCCGCGCGCAACCCTGCGCGCAACTCCTCCTCGCTGATCGGCTCCCCCTCCAGATACTTGATGAGCAGGTTCTCATCTGTTTCGGCGATCTTTTCGATCAGTTCCTCGCGCCGGGTCTCCACCTCGTCGTGCAGCTCTGGGGGAATGGGCACCTGCACAGGATGCGCACCCAGGGCATCGGGGAAGGTCCACGCCTTGCGCGTGATCAGGTCCACCATGCCCTGGAAGAGGTCCTCGGCGCCCAGCGGCACCTGAAGCACGGCCGGGTTAGCCCCTAGCCGTTGCTGAATCATCTTCACCGTGCGCCAGAGGCTGGCGCCCGGCCGGTCCATCTTGTTCACAAAACAGATGCGCGGCACACCGTAACGATTGGCCTGTCGCCATACCGTCTCAGATTGCGGCTCAACCCCGGCCACGGCATCAAAGACAACCACCCCGCCATCCAGGACGCGCAGGCAGCGCTGTACCTCGGCTGTAAAATCTATGTGCCCCGGCGTGTCAATCAAATTGATCTGATGGCCACGCCATTCGCTGGTGATCGCTGCGGCCTGGATCGTGATGCCCCGCTCCCGCTCCTGCTCCATCCAGTCGGTGACGGTCGTGCCCTCGTCCACATTGCCCATCCGATAGGTCTTGCCGGTATAGTACAGAATGCGCTCAGTGGTAGTAGTCTTGCCCGCGTCGATATGCGCAATAATGCCGATATTGCGCAAACGCCTGAGGCGAGCCTCATCTGAGGAGGGAAGTGACATTGACATAGGGAACCCCTCACACCTTACCACCACAACGCAAAACCAGCAGAACTCCTCCCGGCAGGCGACAGAAACCCGGCATCCCACACTCGGGATGCCGGGTCAGAAGGGAAACCGGAAGAGAATTGATGCTGTTGGGCTGAGCTTCAGACTACCACCGGTAATGGGCAAAGGCCCGATTGGCCTCAGCCATCTTGTGGGTGTCTTCCTTCTTCTTGATCGTGTTGCCCTGGTTATTGTAGGCGTCTAACAGCTCACCTGCCAGCTTTTCGATCATGCTCTTTCCGGGCCTCTTGCGAGCACTTTGGACCAGCCAACGTAACGCCAGCGAGAGCCTGCGATCCTCGCGGATCTCCATAGGCACCTGGTAGGTGGCCCCACCCACCCGCCGTGGCCTGACTTCGACCACGGGGGTGGCATTGCGCACAGCCTGTTCCAGCACTTCCATAGCCGGCTTCTTGGCGCGCGCCTCCAGGGTCTCCATGGCCCCGTAGACAATCCGCTCTGCCAGAGACTTCTTGCCGCGCATCATCACCTTATTGATCAGGCGAGCCACTAACTCGCTGTTGTAGCGCGTATCGGGCATTATCACGCGCCGTTCAGGGCGATTACGTCGAGGCATACTACTTGACCCCCTGCGTCTTCTTGGGACGCTTGGCACCGTACTTGGAGCGACCTCGCTTGCGGTTTTCTACCCCGGTGCTGTCCAGGGCCCCACGCACAATGTGATAACGTACGCCTGGCAGATCTTTCACACGGCCCCCGCGCACCAGCACCACCGAGTGCTCCTGCAAGGTATGACCTTCGCCCGGGATGTAGGCCGTAACCTCGATGCCGTTGGTCAGGCGTACACGCGCGATCTTGCGCAACGCCGAGTTGGGCTTCTTAGGCGTCATCGTGCGCACCTGCGTGCATACCCCGCGCTTGAAAGGATTACCCTTGGGCATCCGTCGCAAACGGCCGGAAATCGCGTTGTGGATGAAGCGCAACGCAGGAGCCTTTTCCTTCTTCGTCAGGGGCGTACGCCCTTTGCGCACAAGCTGATTGATTGTTGGCAAAGTAATCCTCCACTCATGTATCACAAAGTGTCACTACAGATCGTTATGGCCAGTCTAGCATAGGAGCTAATAAGGGTCAAATTGCCCGGCTTGGCCCGTGAGCTCCCTTCTCAACACGGTGCAGGCTCAGCTCCCGAAAACGAAGCCAGGAAGTGGCTCCCCCTTATTTCCGTCCGGACGCCAGCTTCTCACCGCTCTTCATCTCGCTACCCGCAGCCAGCCCCAGGCCAAAACCCAGCTCTCCGGTCGGCAACTGGCTCTCTCCCCCGTCTCCGGTATCCTTCAGGCGTTGAACGAGTTGGGCTTCCTTGGCAGCTTTCGCCGCTGCCAGGGCCCGCTGACGAGCTTCGAACCCTGTGCCCACCGGGATTAGCTTGCCGATGATGACGTTCTCCTTCAATCCTCGCAGGTGATCCTTAGCCCCGCGCACCGCGGCGTCGGTCAACACCCGGGTCGTCTCCTGGAAGGAGGCCGCTGCCAGGAAGCTCTCGGTATTGAGCGAAGCCTTGGTCACGCCCAGCAGAACAGGTTCGCCACGCGCCGGCTCGCCACCCGCCGCGATGACCTTTGCATTGGCCTCCTCGAAGTCGAAGCGGTCCACCAGCTCACCCACCAGCATGTCGGTATCACCGCTGCGCAATACGCGCACCCGGCGCAACATCTGGCGGATGATCACCTCGATGTGCTTATCGTGGATGGTCACGCCTTGGGAACGGTATACCTTCTGCACCTCATCCAGAAGATACATCTGGACGGCCTCGCGGCCCTGGATGCGCAAGACCTCGCGCGGGTTCTTCGAGCCCTCGGTGAGCTGGGTGCCTACTTCCACCCGGTCCCCTTTATCCACCCGCAGACGAGCCGAGGCCGGGATAGTGGTAACCCACTCTTCAATATCCTCCCGGCGGATGACGGCACGATAGCCGCCGTCGGCCTCGGGCTCGATATAGATGTGGCCATCCATGGCGGCCAGGATCTCCTGGGGCTCCAGGTTGGGGTCAAGGGCCCGCGCGATGGGGGTGTCGGCCTGGACCCGGTCCTCGCTTTCCACCAACATCTGGTAACCGGGAGGGATGTTGTGCGTCTTGCGGCGCAGCCGCGAATTGGTGACCTTCAGCTTGCGCACATCGTTCTCCCAGTAGACATCCACGATGCCGCCAATCTCGCTGATCACGGCCTCGCCCTTGGGCGTGCGCGCTTCGAACAGCTCTTCCACCCGTGGCAACCCCTGGGTGATGTCTTCAGCGCCGGCCACGCCACCGGTATGGAACGTGCGCAAGGTCAACTGCGTGCCAGGCTCCCCGATGGACTGGGCAGCGATGATACCCACCGCCTCTCCCAACTTCACCAGGCCACCCCGGGCCAGGTCGCTGCCATAGCACATGCGACACAAGCCAAAGCGGTTCTCGCACGAGAGCGGGGAGCGCACATAAACCTTCTCCACCCCCGCGCGCTCAATGGCCCGTAAGACCATCTCATCAATGAGCTGGTTACGTTCGACCAGGATCTCCCCTGTGTGGGGGTCGGCGATTGGGGCGGCCGCGACACGGCCAATAATGCGCTCGCCAAACCGCTCCCCAACCTCGGCGGCACCCTCCCTGGTAAACCACACACCGGCCTGGGTGCCACAATCCTCCGCTGTAACGATGACGTCCTGGGCCACGTCCACCAGGCGGCGGGTCAGGTAGCCCGCGTCGGCGGTGCGCAGCGCGGTGTCGGCCAGGCCCTTGCGCGCGCCGTGGGTGCTGAGGAAGTATTCCAGCGCTGTCAGCCCTTCACGGAAGTTGGAGCGAATGGGCAGGGCGATGATGCGCCCGGATGGGTCGGCCATCAGGCCACGCATGCCGGCAAGCTGGCGGATGGGCTGGATGCCGCCCTTGGTGGCCCCAGAAGTGGCCATGGCACCCAACCCCACGTGCGGATCGAGCAGCTCCTTCACTGCCTGGGTGATCTCATCGGTGGCGCGCGTCCAGAGTTCTACGACTTTGTTGTACTGCTCCTCTTCGGTGATCAGGCCACGGCGATACTGGCGCTCGGTTTCCTCGACCTTGGCCGCCGTTTCGTCCAGCACGGCCTGCTTGCGCTCGGGCACGGTGATGTCACTCACGGCAATAGTCATGCCAGAAATGGTCGCGTAAGTGAAGCCCAGGGTCTTGATTTCGTCTACCACCTCAGCGGTGACCTGCGGCCCCAGCAGCTCATAGCAGATACCGACGAAATCGTTCAGCCGTTTCTTGTCCATGACCTCGTTGACGAACTGGAGAGGTCGCGGCAGCACCGCATTGAACAGCACGCGGCCAACGGTGGTTTCGAGCAGGCCTGTCTGCGGCATCTTGTCGGGCCGCACACCTTGGGCCGCCAGCTTCGTCCGAATGTGATCCAGCTTGAGCACTTTCTGGCCGAACTCTTGCAGGAGGGTTTGGCGCTCATTGAGAAGGGCGCGCACCACATCGCCGGCCGTGCGCAGCCCCAGCCGAGCCAGCACCTCCTCCAC
Source organism: Anaerolineae bacterium (assembly GCA_034434335.1). Lineage (GTDB taxonomy): Bacteria > Chloroflexota > Anaerolineae > CG2-30-64-16 > CG2-30-64-16 > DAOTZS01. Next base: position 2,920 of record DAOTZS010000212.1, on the reverse strand, counting down.
CGCGGGGTCGAGGCCCAGCTTCTCCAGGGGCACCTCGTCGGCCCAGTCGGTAAAGCGCATTTTGATCGGCGCGTGCAGCTCGACAACCCCTAACTCATAGGCCAGGCGCACTTCGTCTGGGTCAGCAAAGACCTTGCCGGCACCCCGGGCGTTCGGGTTCATCAAGGTCAGGTAATAGCACCCTAACACCATGTCTTTTGACGGCCCGACGATCGGCTCGCCTGACGAAGGTTTCAGCAGGTTAGACGAGCTCATCATCAGTTCCCGGGCTTCGCGCACCGCCTCGTCAGAAAGGGGCACGTGCACCGCCATCTGGTCGCCATCGAAGTCGGCGTTGAAAGCAGCGCACACCAGGGGATGGATCTGGATGGCACTGCCTTCGATCAGCACCACCTCGAACGCCTGAATGCCCAGACGATGCAGGGTAGGTGCCCGGTTCAGCAGCACCGGCCGTTCCTTGGTGACCTCTTCCAGGACGTCCCATACCTCAGGGCTTTCCCGGTCCACCAGGCGCTTGGCGCTTTTGATGTTGTGGGCGTAGTTATATTCCACCAGCCGGCGCATCACAAACGGCTTGAACAGCTCGAGGGCCATCTTCTTGGGCAGGCCGCACTGGTGCAGCTTGAGCTCGGGGCCGATGACGATTACCGAGCGGCCAGAGTAGTCCACCCGTTTGCCCAACAAGTTGCGCCGGAAGCGCCCCTGTTTGCCCTTGAGCATGTCGGAGAGGCTCTTCAGCTTGCGCTTGCCGCTGCGGCTTACAGCACGCCCACGCCGGCCGTTGTCAATCAAGCTGTCCACAGCCTCCTGCAGCATGCGCTTCTCGTTGCGCACGATCACGTCGGGCGCGCCCAACTCCAACAAGCGCTTCAGGCGGTTGTTGCGGTTGATTACCCGCCGATAGAGGTCGTTCAGGTCAGAGGTGGCGAAGCGGCCGCCGTCGAGCTGGACCATCGGCCGCAGATCAGGCGGCAGGACCGGCAACACGGTCAGGATCATCCATTCGGGGCGGTTGCCGCTCTTGCGGAACGATTCAGCCACGCGCAGGCGTTTGGCTGCTTTCTTCTTGCGCTGCTTGGATTGGGTGGTCTGGATCTCATGGCGCAGTTCTTTGACCAGTTGGTCCAGGTCTATCTTGGCTACCAGTTCGCGGATGGCCTCGGCCCCCATGCCGGCCCGGAACACGTTGCCCCAACGCTCCTGCAGCTCCCGATATTGGCTTTCGGTCAACAGCTCCCGCTCGCGCAGCTCCTTGAGTTCCTGCAAGGAGTCATCGAGGGCTGCCCGCATCTGGGCTTTCTGCGCTTCCACGTGCTCTCGTAAACGGTCCACCGCGGCCTCGATCTCCTGGCGCACCAGGTCGCGGCGGGCGGCGAAGTGGTCGCGCACGATCTCCTGCTCGCGGTTGATGGCATCTTCGATATCGCTGAGGCGGCTTTGGATCGCTTCGTTCAGGATGTCCAGGTGGCCGCGCGTTACCATCGTCCCCTGGGAGAGGAAAGGCTCATCTTGGGGCCGCCATGGGAAATAGAGGTCCTCGGGCAGCGGCTTGCCCTGGAGTTCCTCCAGCAACTTCTGCAGCCGCTGACCAACTGCGATAGCTTCGCCCGTCTCTGTCGTCAGGCGCTCGGAGAGGCGAGCCAGTTCGGCTTCCTCCTGGGCATCCAGCTCTGCCAGGCGGGCAGCTTGCTGCTCTTCCAGCTCAGCCACCCGGCTCTGCGCTTCACGCTCCAGGCGCTCGATGCGTTGGTTAAGCTCCTTCTCGGCGCGCGCGATGGTACGGCTGCGCGCCTCCTCATCCACATTGGTGATGACATACTGGGCGAAATAGAGGATGCGCTCCAGATTACGAGGGCTGATGTTCAGCAGCAGGCCCAGCCGGCTGGGCACCCCTTTCACGTACCAGATGTGGCTGACCGGGCTGGCCAGCTTGATGTGGCCCATGCGTTCCCGCCGTACCCGGCTGTGAGCCACCTCGACGCCACACTTGTCGCAGACAATCCCTTTGTAGCGGATGCGCTTATACTTGCCGCATTGGCACTCCCAGTCCTTAGTGGGGCCAAAAATCCGCTCACAGAAGAGGCCATCCCTTTCCGGGCGCAAAGTACGATAGTTAATCGTCTCCGGCTTGGTGACCTCCCCATGCGACCAACTCAGGATTTCCTCGGGTGAGGCGAGTGAGATGCGGATGGCATCAAATTCGTTGACTTCCACAGGTCCTCCTATACGGGTTGTGGCCAACGGAAGGCAGTTGAGCAGCCCATGTGCCGTTTTCCGTATACCATCAATCGAAACCCTTGCTCATGGGACCAGGTAAACTCAGGCTGAAGCCAAGGCTGGGCAACTTCTCTTCTATGTCCTCGCGGCCGAACTGGATCACCTCTTCCTTGGCATCCACAACCTCAACGGCCAATCCCAGAGATTGCAGTTCCTTCACCAGGACGCGGAAGCTCTCCGGCACGCCTGGTGGTTCAATGGGCTCACCCTTGACGATTGCCTCGTATGTCTTCACCCGTCCGGTCACATCATCTGATTTGACGGTCAGCATCTCTTGCAGGCTGTGTGCAGCTCCATAGGCTTCCAGCGCCCACACCTCCATCTCACCAAAGCGCTGGCCACCGAACTGGGCCTTGCCGCCCAGGGGCTGCTGGGTCACCAGGCTGTAGGGGCCGGTGGAGCGGGCATGCACTTTGTCTTCCACCAGGTGATGCAACTTCATCATATAGATGATGCCAACCGTGACAGGCTGGTCGAACGGTTCTCCTGTTTTGCCATTGTAGAGGATTGTCTTACCCCAGGTGGGGAGAGGCTGGTTGGTTTCGCGGCTCATCCGCAACGCCTCTGTGACAACCTCGTCATCAGAGAGCCTGGAGATGCGCTCCATCTCTGCATAGATGGCAGCGCGCTCCTCCTCAGATTC
>DAOTZS010000211.1:0-26793 GCA_034434335.1 Anaerolineae bacterium | reverse complement strand
CCACCGGCTTCTACGTCTATCTCTATGTGGACCCACCCACTCAGCCGCCCAACCAGAACACGCCCGATACCTACTTCTGGTACCTGCCAGGCCTGGCGGTGGGCGGCTCCTCCAGCCTGGAGCGCACCCACACCTTCACCACGGCCGGCTGCAACCACGTCATCTACGCCTGGGTAGACAAGGAGAACCGGGTGGCCGAGACCGACGAGACGAACAACCTGGTATCGGCCATGCTGTGTGTGGGGGTCCAATGCCAGGTGGATGCCTACGAGGAGGACGACACCTGCCCCCTGGCCGGCTGGGCCACCACCGACGAAGTGCAGCACCGCAGCCTTTGCCCCGTGGGTGACGAGGATTGGATCAAATTCACGGCCTTTGGAGGCACAACGTATACCATCGCCGCTACCAACCTGGGCACGCACGCCGACCCCTTGTTGACCCTCTTCAGCTCCTGTGGCGCGGCAGCCCAGTTTGGCACCGGCCCCACCATCTCCTGGTACGCGCCCGCCAGCGGCGTTTACTACATCAAGGTCAAGCACCGCCAGGATACTTACGGTCCCCTGGCCACCTACGACTTCAGCATCACCGCCTCGGCTGGGCCTGGAGACCTGTTCGAGCCGGACGATAGCTGCGCCACCGCGCGAGAGATCCGCACCGACGGCACCCGCCAGACGCACCTCTTCCAGGTAACAGGGGACCAGGACTGGGTGAAGTTCAGCGTCAACGCCGGCGAGAGCTTCTCCATAGTGGCCGATAACGTCGGGCCGGGTGTCAGCCCTCTGATCTCCCTCTTCGGCTCGTGCGATGCAGCTTTTGGCAGCCCCCTCGTCCAGGGCAGCCAGGTGCAGGCAACGGCCTCAACCAGCCAGACCTTCTACGCCAAAGCGGTCAACCAGAACCCGGCCATCGCCGGCCCCGACGCCCGCTACGACCTGGCAGTCCATGCCATCCCCTGCGTGGCTGACGCCTTCGAGGACGATGATCACGCGGCCACAGCCCGAGAAATCCCTACCACCGGCACGCCCCAGACGCACAACACCTGCCCGGCCGGCGATGAGGACTGGGTGCGCTTCACAGCCGAAGCCGGCACCACCTACGTGCTGCTCACCTCTAACCTGGGCCCCGCGGCCGACACCTACCTTTACCTCTACGACACTGACGGCACCACCGAGCTGGCCCGCAACGACGACTACGGCTACCTGCTGGCTTCGCGCATCATCTGGCAATGCCCTCGCAACGGCACCTATTACGCCAAAGTGCGCCACCACAACCCTGCAGCCAGCGGTGCCGAGACGCGCTATGACCTCTCCATCGCCAAAGGCCGCTGTGAGCCGGACAGCTTCGAGCCCGACAATGGCATCCTCGATGCGCAGCCCCTTGTGACCGACGGCCGGCGGCAGGATCACAACTTCTGCCCGGGCAGTGCCCAGGCCGATGTGGGCGATCAAGACTGGGTGCGCTTTGATGCGGTGGCCGGCTCTAACTACCTCATCGAGACGCAGAACCTGCAGCCCAACTGCGATACTGTGCTGGAAGTGTACGACAGCACCGGCGCCTATCTGCTGGCAGCCAACGACGACTACGGCCCTGGCGTCGGCTCGGCCCTGAACTTCGTGCCCTCAGCTTCGGGGAGCTACCTGGTACGGGTCAGGCACTTCAATGCTGTGCACGTCGGCAGCGAGACCGGCTACCAGCTCGCCATCACGGGCGCGTTGCCCCCTACGGCCACCCCCACCCCTACTCCGTCTCCTACCCCCACGCCATCCCCCACCCCCACGCCGGCCCCCAGCACCGCCAGGACCCTCATCCTGGTCAACCGGCAGCGCCTGGCTGACCTCTACGGCGCGGGGCAGGCAGATGCGGTGATGGCCAAGCTCTACGAACTCGCGGACCACGACCGGGTGCAGGGGGCGGTGATCCAGGTGGAAAGCGATCCGGCCGTGGCCAGTGCATACAACCAGTGGACGGCCAGCCCGGCCACGCTGCTGGACAACACGCTGGCCAACGCGGCCGCAGATGCGGTACGCAACGTGGTCATGAGCTTCCTCAGCAATGGGCCAAACGTGGAATATATCGTGATCGTGGGAGATGACCGTGTCATCCCCTATCGCCGTGTGCCCGAAGGGAACATGAGCCGGACCGAGCACGAATACGCAGCCAACGTTACTGCCAACACCTCCTTGCACGGTGCCGTGCAGGCCAACATGACCCTCACCGACGACTTCTACGCCGATCGCGAACCCACCGACTGGCAGGGCCAGGAACTCTACATCCCCGACTACGCTATCGGCCGGCTGATCGAGACCCCGGCCGAGATCATTGGCCTGATTGATGCCTTCCTGGCCAGCCCGACCCTGACGGGGAACCGGGCCCTGGTGACAGGCTACGACTTCGTCCAGGACTCGGCCACCTCTATCAGCAGCCTGTTCAAGAACGACAACTTCACCACCGACGATACCCTGATCGCTATCTCCTGGCCTGGCGATTTCCTGCGCGCCAGGCAGCTCAACGCCAGCCCGCGCTTCGACGTGCAGTCCATCAACGGCCATGCCACGCATACCAGCTACGGCACGCCCGACCACGCCGATATCCAGGCCGCCGAGGTCGTCACCGCCACCAGTGACCTGACGGGCGCGTTGGTGTTCAATGTGGGCTGCCATGCCGGCCTCAACGATGTCGGCGCGCTGGACCTGGCACAGGCGTTCGTCCAGAGGAAAGCCACTTATGTCGGCAACACCGGTTACGGCTGGGGCGGCAGCGGCGTCGTCTACAGCGAAGCCGTGATAAAGAATTTCGCCCGTGAGCTGCTGCGCGGCACCTCCAACCGGGTGGGCAAGGCGTTGACCGCAGCCAAACAGACCTACTACCAGCGTGCCATGGTCTTTACCCCTTACGACCAGAAGGCGCTGATGCAGGTTACCCTTTACGGCCTGCCCATGTACGAGCTGACGACAGGCGAAGCCCTGGGCCCGGAAGACCCCTTCCCCAGCGTGGCCCTCACCTCTACTACCCCATCCGCCTTCGGCAACGTGGACGTGGGACAGTTGAGCTTTGGCCTGGTGGGCTCGTTCGGCGCCTTCGACGAGAGCTCTACCCCCGATGGGCAGTTCCTGGCCCTGAACGACAACGTCCACTTCGGGGCCGGCGAGCCGATCCAGCCGCGCTTCTTCGCCAGCCTTGCCGCACCCCCGCGCGAATCCCTGCGCGGGGTCCTCTTCCTGGGAGGGGTCTACAGCGATGTGGTGAACTTCGATCCGGTCGTAGCCCTGCCACTCAACGAGTACATCACCTCCACGGCCGAGCCCGCCTTCAGCACAGCCGGCTGGCACCCGGCCGTGCCGTTCCAGGTGCGGGCCAGCGACACCGTCTCCACCACACGCGAGAGCGTGGTCACGCTCCTCGGCCAATACAACAGTGCCACCAACACCGAGCGTCTCTACGACCGCATGAACTTCGCCACCTACTTCTCTGCCAGCCAGGACGCGGTTCCGCCCGCCATCACCCATGTGGATGGCGTCCTGTACCCCAGTTCCAACCAGGGTGCCCTGAAAATCGAGGCGGCCGATCCATCGGGGATTATCCGTGTGGTGGTGGCTTACACCGACGGGCAGCAAGCCTGGCATAGTCAGGACCTGCTGTTCGACTCGGCCACGTACAAGTGGACCGGAGTGGTGACAGCTACCATCGCGACCCGCTACTTTGTGCAAGCCGTGGATGGAGCAGGCAACGTGGCGGTAGATGACAACAAAGGGCAGTACTACGGCTTCCTGCCTCCCTTGCCCCTGGCCACAGGGCACAATCCCACCCGCATCTACCTGCCACAAGTGCAGAAAGGGAGGTGACCTGCCACAAAAGGCGTGGTGTAACTATTCAGGCGGTGACTGCAAGTCACCCTTTTGGGGCCTGCTGCCAGAGGTCGGCCTTCGCCGACCTCAAGGGTGTCGGCGAAGGCCGACATCCCTCGGGCCGAGCCCTTCGGGGCGAGGCCTGGCACGAAGTTCCCGCAGTTTATTCGTGACTGTTCAGCCACTTGAAGAAAAAGAAAGGAGTACCTGTCATGAACCGGTCGCGTATCCTGAGAATTGCAACTGTTGTCCTGGCCCTGGTGAGCATGCTGGCCATCCTGCCCAGCGCTCAGGCCTACATCCCCCAAGAGCCGACAGGCGTTGGGAGAGCTGTTCCGTTGGCGGATGATGGTGGCGCCTGGGAGGTCGGCGCCGAGGCCGCAGGCGGTAGCCTATCGGCCTATGCCTACTCCGAGGCCAGCTATCTCTACAACAGGCTGAGAAGCTGCGGCTGGAATGGCCGCTTCCTCTACTCCACCTCGCTGGCCTGGGAGGAGGACTTCAAACGCGCGGCTGCACCTGGCGGCGGCAACGAGCAGAACTACCTCGACACGGTGGACCTGATGTTCTATGTTGGGCACGGCTCGCCAGGTGGGTTCACCTTTGATACCACGCATGATGATACCGTCCTGACCCCCAGCGACTGCAACTACGCCTGGGGCAACGGCGACAACGAATGGGTGGCCCTCACCTCCTGCCAGGTGTTGGCCAATTCGAACCGCTCCCAGTGGGCTGCCTGCATGGCCGGCACCCATGACATCCTGGGTTTCATCTCCAACGCCTCGGCTTTCATGGGTACCGCTACTCAGGGCTACAACTTCGCCAACAACCTCTGCAACGGCTGGACTGTCACCGGCGCCTGGTTCAAGGCCTGTGATACCACTCAGCCCGGCCACCAGGTGCGCGTGTTGGCCGAGGAGCTCAACTGCTTCTATGACAAGCCTCGTGCCAGCTCGGTGTGCTCCGATGCCTGGGACTACGACTACTGGTGGTGGGATCACACCTGCGGCACCGCCATCCCCAGCGGCCTGCTGGCTGCTGCGGCCAGCAGGCCCGATGTGCAGCCCCTGACCAGCATGCCCATCTTCCGCACGCCGCCCCTGAGCCTGGACGAGGCCCAAGGCATCTATCAGCACCTGGGCAACGTTTTCGGGCTTCCGTCCAGCGCCACAGCCGCCGCCATAAGGAATGGTGACCAGATATGGCGCTCTGAAGCCGGCGGGCGCGAGCTCGAGATGGATTCGACCAGCGGCGTCTTCAACTTCTACGACATGAACAACCTCTGGTCAGAGCAGCAGGTTGCCCGGCTTTCGGCTGCCCGTGCCGCCGCGCTCTCGGCCGACGATGCGCGCACGATCGCCGACAACTTCCTGCGCGAGAACGGCCTGATGCCCGGCGATGCCCGCTTCCTCCAGGTAGTGTCTGACACTATCTCCAGCGGCACCAACGTCAACGGCATCATCCAGGCGAACGACGATACCGTGGTGACCGCCTGGGAGGTGCAGTATGCGCGCGTGGTGAGCGCGCCCGTAGCCGCCAGTGGTAGCCCTGCCCAAACCCAGGAGTTCGTCGTGGTTGGGCCGGGTGCCCGGTTGACAGTGTTCGTGGACGCAACTGGGGCCCACGCGGCCGGCAACAGCCAGGCGAGCCCGGTGCTGGGGACCCTGGGCGGGTGGCACCGCGTTGAGCAGCCGGCTGTCAGTGCAGCCGGGGTGGAGGCCATACCGATCCTGTCGCCACAGCAGGTCTACGTGCTGTTCAACCAGCTTGAGAGCCATGTTGTGGTGAATACCCCGCCCATTGACGCCGACCGACGCGAGATCCTCGGCCATACCCTGGCCTACTGGGAGGATGGCATGGGCATCAGCCAGAGCGAGTTGATGCCGGTCTACGCCCTGAACGTGCGCTACAGTAAGGAGGGGGAGGTATTGGCCGAAGGGTACGCCTACGTGCCCGCCAACCCGAACTACATGCGGCCGTTCGCTCGGATTGAGTCCGCGCCTGCCGATCCGGTGCGCGTGGGCGATGTCATCACCCTGGTGGCGGCTGACGCGTCCCAGACCCTGGCCGAACTGGGCTACGATCCCAGCCTGGACTTTGCCTTTGGCAGCGGCGACTACATCTACGACTGGTTCGTGGAGAGCGTTGACGAGGCCAACCGCATTGGCAGCGGCCGGACCATCAACTACACCGTGCGGCCGATTACGGGCAGTCACACGGGTGCCATCCAGCAGACCATCATCCTGCGTGTAACCGATGTCGGCTCGGCCGATCAGCGCAGCACAACCGCTACAGGATCGCTGACCGTCTTGCCGCGGTATATGCTGCCGCTGATTATCAACAGGCGCTAGAGTTCGCCTGAAGATTCAGCAGGTTGGGGTATTGTGGGAGGCAAAGCCTCCCACAATACCCCGTTTTTCGGGTACTCTCCCAGGAGCCTTCCAATGGTCAAGACCTGTTTGGCCTTCGGCCTGATATGCCTGATCATCGGCGTGCTGACTGCCTGCACCGCCCTGCCGCCTCTCCAGCCTGCCAGCGCCCCTCCTCCGGCTGCCCCTCAGCCCGAACAGCTCGTGGTCTTCGACGGGGCGTCGGAGCTGATACTGGCGCCCGGTGATGCCGCCTACACCCCTATTGCCCACAAACTGGCCGAGCTGATCGCGGCCATGGACACCCCCATCTACGCCTACTATCCCCCGGAGCGGGTGGCAGCCGAGATCATGCCTGTGCCCCACCTGGAGGCGGCCTACAGCCGCAGCGTCACCCTTGGCAGCGCCACCTACCAGGTGCCGGCTGAACGGCTGATCGTGGTTGTCGCGCACGCGGAGAAGATCATCCTCACCAAGGCACCCGACCGCGCCAACTGGGATGCCTGCGAAACCAGCCAGCCCGCCCGCTTCGACGCCCTGCTCCAAACCGTCAAGGACCAGACCGGTGTGAATCTCTTGCCCTGAGCCGGCTGCGCCGGCCCAACGAGCATGGCGACCCCTCCCCTGCATCCCCGACCCCTGAGGCAGGCTCCGCTTCCTGTGCTGGCCCTGGCCACGACAATGTCCCTCGCTGTGCTGCTGCTGATGACGCTGGCCAGTGCAGAGACGCCGTGGGCCGAGGGCCGGCTGGCGGCCCTGGAGCCGGCAGAGGCCCGGCACGACGAGGGAGAGCCCATTTACGTAGATGGCAGCAACCCCGGCCCGGAAGACGGCTCGCGCGAGCACCCCTGGAACAGTGTAGCCGAGGCGTTAGCTATCGCGCAGCCTGACAGCCTGATCCTGGTCGCCGGGGGCGTCTACACCGAAAACCTCACCATCACCCGGCCGGTCACCCTGGCCGGTGGCTACGCCTCCTATACCTCCCCCATCAGTTGGACGCGCAGTATCACCGCGCACCCGACCATCCTGGATGGCGGGGGCCGGGATAGCGTTGTCGTCGCCCAGGGCGCACGGGTCGAGATCAACGGCGTGGTGATCAGGCACGGCCGGGCCGACCTGGGAGGCGGGCTGCGCATTGAGCGCTCGACGGCCGTGCTCCAGGAGAGCGTGATCAGCAGCAACAGCGCCCCAGCCCCTGCGCCGAATGGGAAAGGCGGTGGCATCTATGCCATAGACGCCACCCTTCTCATCAGCAATACCTGGGTGATCAGCAACAGCGCGCACCAGGCCGGCGGCGGCCTCTACCTGCTGAACTCGCGGGCTGAGATCACCAATACGGCCATTGCCCACAACAATGCTCGGTGGGATGGCGGTGGGGGAGTCTATGCTGAGGGGTCAGAGCTGTCTATCTTCAACAGCCAGGTAATCAGCAACACCGCCGATTGCTGTGGTGGGGGGATTGGTGCGCACGATGCCACCCTGGCACTCGACGGCAATAAGATTGCCTACAACCAGGTCGAGCCAGCCAGCAGCACGGGCGGAGGAATCTTCGCTGCCCATTCGCGGGGGACGATCAACGCCAATGTGATCCTGGCCAACCGGGCGCTGGCCGGCGCGGGGATCGCGGCCGGCGACCTGGGCTACACCCTGACCAATAACCTGGTGGCCCAGAACGCCGGTGGGGGCATCCTGTTCCACGTGGGGGAGATTGCGAACAACACCGTGCGCGACAACCTGGCCAACGGCTACGGCGAGTATGGCGAAGGTATCCTGATCGCGCCATCGGGGACGACCATGGCGGTTACCATCGCTAACAACATCGTCGTCAGCAATGTCTACGGGATCGGTTATATCGGCAGTGGGGTCACGATCAGGCTCTTTCGCAACGATGTATGGGGCAATCAGGTGGCTGATTACGCCGGCCTGGTGCCGGGCCCCGACGACATGGCAGCCGACCCGCGGCTGGCCGCTCTGGAGCTGGACGGCTATCGGCTGCTGGCTGGCTCGCCCTGCCTGGATGCCGGCGCTGAAGCTTTTGCCCCAGCTTTCGACATCGAGGGGGACCCGCGGCCGCTCGATGGCGATGACGACGGCATCGCGGTAGCCGACATCGGCGCCGACGAGTACGCGCCGGGCACGCCCCTCACCCCTACACCTGACGCAAGTCCAAGCGCCTCACCCTCCCCGACGGAAGAAGCCTTTCCCACCGGCACTCCCTCACCCACTGAGACTTCTGCCGTCACCTCGACACCGACGGACACGCCAACAGCGGAATCAACGGAGACCGTGACGCCCAGTGTATCAGCCTCTTCAACCGAGACACATACTCCAACTTCCAGCGGCACGCCAACCCCAACCGTATCATCCAGCCCCACCGCGACCCTCTCGCCCTTGCCAACGCACACACCTACCCCATGCGAACCCGTAACCCCGACATCTTCCCCCACCGCCACACCGACCTCGACCCCGCTGTCCACTCCATTTCGCCGCTATCTGCCCCTCCTGTCCCTGGCCCTCCCACGAGCTGCATAGCTGCCCTGGCCGCTCCGGAAGGGGTGCCGTTATCCTTCGCAGTAACGGCTTCAGCCGTTGCCCTTCGTAGTAACGGCTTCAGCTGTCCGCGACCCCATTGACTCAAGTTGACGGTCACAGCTCCCGTTCGCTGTGCTCCTGGCCCCTGCTTGTGAGGGCTGGGAGGACTGGGGAGGGTGGCCGCAGGCCGGGTGGGAGTCTCACAAGGGTAGGTTTTTGCAGGGTTGGGAAGCTACCCGGCGATAAATCGCCGGGCTAAGAGGGCAAAGCCCCTTCGGGGCTGAATATTTAGCCCGCAGGGCTTCGCTCTTTCAGCCCGGACGTTTACGTCCGGGCCTTCTAGCAAAAAACCTACACTTGTAAGCGGGTGGGGGCACCCTCGCCTGCCGCGCCCCCCTACGGGGGGCTGGCGGGGGAGGGTGGCCGCAGGCCGGGTGGGGGCCCGCGGCGCCTCTGCAGAGCTGGCAGGCTAGCCCCCACCCTGGCCCTCCCCCGCTGCACCCGGTACGGGCACAGTGACGCTGTGCCCGTACCGGGCCAGCAGGGGAGGGTCTTCGTCCCCCAGGAGAGAGCAGCTGGCTGGCCTCGCTAACTTGATGCGTATGCGACTTCAGTCGTCCACGACTTCTTGTCCTCGGAGCTCTGCCTCTGGCGCCGGCCCGCGCAGGGGCTTCAGTCCAATCCATCGGGCTAATATAAGCTGAGACACGTTGAGAACGTAGTGAGCAACCAGAGGTGGCCACAAGCTACCGGTGGCCAGGAAGAGGAAGGAAAGCCCCAGCCCGGCCAGGGCAGTGCCGGCCACCCCCCACCCTCCTTGCGGCCAGTGTAGCAGGCCGAAAAGAAGGGATAAGGGCCAGAGCAACCACCAGGCCGGCACCAGCCAGTTCAGGCCGGCCAAAGGGAGAGAACGGAAGAGCAACTCCTCCAGGCCGGCGGCAGGCAACAACGCCAACAATACCGCCGGCCATTCGCGGCCATTGGCCGGCAAGATACACTGCACCATCTTGGTGGAGTAGCCTCGGGGCCCCCAACGCCGGATCGCCACCTGCCCGGCCACTCCCAGCAGCAGAGCCATGGCCAGGCCCACCAACACCCCCAGCATTGCGTCAGCCACCAGGGCATCGGTCTGCCACCCCAGAGCACGCGGTCCCGGCCCAAACAGATACCCCAGCCCCACACACAGGCCAAGCAGAACCAGGCGCAACAGATTGTCCGGCAGGCTGAGGATCAGGTTATGGGGTGGGGTCCAGTGGCGCAGTATCTGGCCCGAGCGCCACGTGCCCAGCCCCACAACGGCCATCAAAAGCGCCACGCCGCCGGCAAATAGCCACTTGCCAGCCATCCGCCTCCTGATATGACCGACTGCGCGCTATCGCGGGGTGATCGTGTACGAGTAGCTGGCGGGCTCGGTAGTGGCCGGCGCCAGGGCAGAGATGATCAGGACCGCCTCGCCCAGATTGCCCAGGTCTTCGATCTCCAGGCGGCCACGGCCATCGGGCCCCACCTCCATGTGCTGCAGCGTGATCTCCCGAGCGCCCACCTCCAGCAACTGCACCAGCCAGCGTTGGGTCAGGGTGTTGTCAATCAGCACCCAGCCTGCTGCCTCCCATCCGCCCGGGCCCGACTCGCCATCGTCATAATAACCCAGCTCCGGTATGGCGATCTCGTCCAGCAGGAAGCCAGATTCATTGACAGCGTCGTCGGTCACGTATTCGAAGCGCAGCAGGATCTCCTGGCCCACAAAGGGGGTCAGGTCAACCTGCTCCTGAACCCAGGCCGGCGACTCACCCCCGCCGCTCTTGCCTGTCCAGCCAACCCCAAAGGCATTGCCCACCGGGTTGCGGTCCGTGGTATAGCGGCCAGGCAGGAGCTGCCAGTGCTTCCCGCCATCGGTCGACACCTCGACGTAAGCGTAGTCCCAGCCGTCCTCTATGTCGTACCAGGCCGAGAAGGTCAGGGTGGCGCTGCTCAGCCCCCGCAGGTCGAAGGCGCGGGTGAGGGTCGCGTCGCTGTCGTCACCCCGGTTCGACCACCAGCTATAGTCTCCCGGCAGGTCGGTATCCACCACCGCCACCTGCTGCTGGCCCTGGAACTCGATGACCAGGCTGCCACGGCCACGCAGACGGATGTAGTCCACGCCATACTGGCTAACCTGCGCCCTGCCGGAAGCTGGAAACCGGCGGTGCGTTTCGCTTACTGTGGGGCGATAGGGATCTATGTTCCGATAACCGAAGCGGCCCTCGGGGTCGGCCTGAGGCTGGTCGAGATAATTGGCCACCACCCAATCGGCAAAGATGTCATCGAAGCGTTCGGGCCGGCCAGCCTTGCTGAGAGCATCGTTGAAGCCGGCAATGCCGTTTTTAGGGGAGGCCACCACTGCTTTGGTCAGCTCTTCGCCAAAGCGGTCCAGGAAGTAGGCCATAAAGAGGTACGAAGCGCCATAGTGCTCAACGTTGCCCTCCTGGGGATCGGCCCAGGTGGTCAACTGGGTGTCGGGTTGCTGGCTGTAGGCAATATCGGCCCCACCCACGTCGAAGTTGTTCAGCTGTTCAGCCAGCATGGACATCCCTTCGTTGACCCACGAGTCCTCATTGCGGTCGTTGGCCCAGTGGATCATGTGTTGAAATTCGTGGGCCAGGGTGCCGTCATAAAAGGAGGAATTGGGCCGGGCGTTATCGGAGTCGGCCGAGATGTAGAACATCTCGCGTTCGTTGGAATAGGGATTGATCAGGCGAGAGAACTCGTCGGCCGAGGAATAGTAGCCGGCAACGTTTTCCCCCAGCCCCCGGGCATGCAGGATGGTCAGATGAACGTCGTTATCCACCCCAGGCGTCCATTCGCTGCCAAAAAACTCGCGATTGGTGGGGTAAGTCTGCCGCTCAAAGCGCTCGGCCGAGCGCTCCAGGTCCGCCTGGTTTAGCCGCACTCCCTCTTCCACCCACATGTAGACGTGATCGGTGATGTAGCGCAGCTCGGCCGTGATCTGCCGGTGTTCCTGGGTGTCGCTATTCGAGACCCAGAACTGGGCCTTGTCGCCGAGCTGATAGGTCGGTGGGGTGGGGTTGACCACCAGGGGTATCTCCGTCAGCTCTGGGCGCAGGCGCAATGCCAGGTCGCGCAGGTCGCGGGCAGGCATCTCGACCTGGGCCAACAACGCCTCGGTACCGCTGGGGCCTTGCGCCTCGGCCGGTGGGGTGGCACCAGGCTGCGGAGTCGGGATCGCCTGAAACGGTTGGCGCAGTGTGGGAGTAGCGGTCACCAGGCGAGTGACCACGATCACCGGCCCCTCTGAAATCGTTTCCTGCTGCCCACTGCGTAGCAGCAGATAACCGGCCACGCCGCTGCCCACGACGGCACAACAGGCACATAGGAATAACATCATACCCAACACAAGCCACAGTGAAGTACGACGACCTTTTTCCATGCTCCTTTTTTTCTCCTCCCAGAGGTTTTGTGGATGGCTTCGCCACCCACAAAACCCTTTCAACGACAGGGGTTACGCAGTTGCACTACGCTGTACCCCCACTCCCTAGCCCTTCGCCCTCAACCGGGAGCGGGGGAATCCTTTGAAAGGGTATTCTGGGCGGCTTCGCCGCCCAGAATACCCCTAATCTCGATCCCCCTTCCCCGCCTTGCGAGACTGCTCAAAAAGTCGAGGCAAGCAATAAACCACCAAGACACAAAGGCACCAGGTACTCTCAGGAGTCAGGAAAGGCCAGGAAATTCCTTTGTTCCAATGATCTACTCCCAGCAAGAGCTATCCAGGGGCAGTACCCCGCCAGCGTTGCTGTGCACCCCCTCAGGGGTCATATCCAGATACATGTGTCCAATCGGCAGATAAAAGAAAGTGTAGAGCCGCAGGCAGACGCGCATCCCTGGCTGGCCGTCCTGACGGGGGCGCACATCCTCCAGCCCCACCCTCAGCACCGGGGCCGGAGCCAGTTGATCGTACATGTAGACCTCCCGCCGGGCATTGATAGCAACGCGCAGCGAGTCACCTCGCACTCGTGCCTCCGGCGGAGGCAGATACAGGGGAGAAAGGGCCAGCGGGCCCACGACCAACAATATGCCAAGGAGTCCCTGCTGCCACAATGGCCGACGATAGTCCGGGTTGCTGCGCCGTAAGATGGCCACAATAACCATGCTCCATGCCAGCAGCAGCACCAGGTAGATCAGACAGTTGAACAGAAAGAAACCCGGCAGGAAACGTTCGCCGGCTGCCTCCCCGGTGAAGATACGCACCGGCGCCCCACGGAAGCCAGGGCACAGGGCATCGCAGCCAGCGCGATAGTCGGCCACCTCGAAAGCCACCCCCGACCACCAGCTCAATAGCGGCGCCGCCACCAGACAGACACCTAACACGATCATCCAGCGGCGGCTGCGTTGCCGCCACCATATTACCAGCAAGAGAGCAACAATGCTCAGCAGCGGAGCGAGTAGTCCTGCCTCCCAATCAGCGAGCTGCCACAAAGGTTATCACCTCTGACCGCGGTTCGTAGCCTCCCTCAAGGCACGCAGCCCTGGATCGGCTCATCCTGGGCCGGGAAAAAGGTGCGGGCATCGGAGCCATGGGTCCAGAGAGAAGGGTAGGTCTCAATCCCGTCCACCATCACCCAGAGGTGCAAATGGTTGGCCGGATGGCGGGCGCGGCCCACAGGGATGTTGTCAAACTCCCACACCGGGTAGGTGATGGCCCCTGACCTGCGCACCTGGACCGTGGCCTCCCTGGACAGCGGCCGGCCCACCTCGTGGTTCCATGCGCCGTACAGCGTCAACCCCGGCGGCTGCCAACCCGGGGGCACTGAGAGCCGCGTGCCATGTTTGAACAACGCCACTGCGACATTGACGAAATCCGCTTCGGCTACCGGCCGGGCCGCACCGCTCTCGTCGTGCGGCCACACGACCTGGATGCGGGTATCCAGCGCATCTATCGCGCCACTCGCCACCCCACTTGGCACATCCTGGTATGGGAAATAGGTGCGCGCGTCAGCACCATGGACCCAGATGCTGGTAGCAGTCTCCACGCCGGCCACCCGCACCATGAAGTAGAGCTTATGGGCCGGGTCGGTGGCGCGACTCACGTCTACATCGTTCAGTTCCCAATATGGGAAGGGCTGGCCGTCAACGGTGCGCTGCTCGGCCTGGCCCAGCGGCTCGGCCGGGTCGGTGTCGAGCGCCTGCCATACGGTCACTTCGGGGGTCCACGTACAGGGTGGGGGCAGCAGGCTACCTGGCCGGAAGAGACGTAGCCCGATGTTGGCCTGCCTGGCCTCGCTCACGGGAGCCCAACCGTGGGGCCAGACGATTTCGATGCGGGCGTCCACGCGCTCAACCTCCACTCCTGAGGCCGGGGGCTCCTTCCCCGCCGGCTCAGGCTCCAGCGCCCACACCCCCGCTGTGGCCGTGCCGGCCAGCACCCCTTTGGGAGTGGCGTAGTTGATAGCCAACGCCTGCACCAGGTTATCTCCCAACCCGGCCCCCACATTAGACCACGAGGCCCCCCCATCGGTGCTGAGATAGAGCCCTCCACCGTCGCGCGCGGCCCAGAGCCAACCCGGCGACCTGGGATCGGCCAGGAAGGCGATGACCGTACTACCTGCGGGCAGGCCGTTAGCCACAGCACCCCAGGTATTGGTGCCCGCTTCCCACCGATAGATGCCATCTTCCCTCACCCCAGCGTAGAGGACAAAAGGCGCGCCGTTGCCGGCTGCCAGCCATTGCACCGGCCGACCAGCCAGCCCCGCCTCCCGCCAACTGGTGCCCCCATCCGTGCTCTCGTACACGCCGACGCCGTCCAGTGCTGCCCACACGTGGTCTGCATCCAGCCGATCCACGGCCAGCCCCACCACATCGGCCACCTGACGCTCCTGGCCGGGCGTTCTTACCGGCACCTCCTGCCATGTAGCCCCTCCGTCGGTGCTGCGCAGAAGGGGCTGGCCGGCCAGGTACATGGTGTTGGGCGCTGAGGGGGCAATGGCCAGGGCCCCGTGTTTGCCCAGGGTCAGGCCTGTGGATTGCCAGGTTACACCGCCATCGGTGGTACGGAAGAGATGCTCCCAGGCCGTGAGGAACACGGCATCTGGATTGTGGGGGTCCACGGCCCAGCCCAGCAGGCTGACAGCAGGCAATCTGGCCGCGGCCGGTGTCCAGCTGTGGCCGCTATCTGCGCTGCGCCATAGTAGTGAAGGGGTCTCGCGCGCCATCCCTGAATGTCCCACCGCCAGGATACGATCCGGGTAGCGGGGATCGGTCAGCAGGCCCGCGATACTGCTATTGAAGGGTAAGCCCCTGCCAAACGGCTGCCAGAGCGCGCCGGCGTCCCGGCTGATAAAGAGGCCATAATCTGTCGCGGCCAGGACAACTGCCGGCAAACGGCCTGGAAGAAGGAACTCAGAGACCCCGCCGCTACTCAATGGGCCCTCCAGCGCCTGCCAGGTCTGGCCACCGTCAGTGCTGCGGTAGGTGCCGATATCGGTGCTCAGTAGCCAAACACCGCCCGGCAAGGCGGTCATGGCACTCGGATTGGCCTTTGTCGGCAACTCCAGTGTGGACAACCGCTGCCACTTCAACCCCCCGTCAGCACTTCGCAGCAGGGTCAGGCTGGCACTCTCCGGTTGGGTATTCCGGGCCAGCAGGAGGGCTGGTTGGCCCGCGGCCATGGCCATCTTGGCTGGCCTGCCACCACGGGCCTGAACCTCTGCCTGCTCTCCCTCTTCCTGGGCCAGAGCCCAGGTCTCGCCGGCGTCATTACTGACAAAGAGGTCACCGCCGATGGTCAGGAGGAACAGCCGCTCCGGATTCTCTGGGTGAGGGAGAAGCTCTGCCAAGATGCTGCCGGGCCGTTGCTCGTAGCGCAGGGCTTGAAACTGCTGCCACGTGCGGCCGTCATCTGCGCTGCGGTAAACGTAGCTTGATGGATACCTGCCCGCATCATGGGCTCCCAGGAAGAGGTAGCGTCCATCGGCACTACGGACAATGGCACGGATGTAGAGATCATCCCGACCCAGGGCCACCTGCTCCCAGGTGAGGCCCTGGTCCCGGCTGTACCACAGGCCGTAGCGGCGGGTAAAGATGTCACCAGCGCCCAGAAGCCCAACGTAGAGATTGCCCGTCTGGGGGTCGAGGTAAAGGGCCGAGATCGAGCCGGGGATCAGGTTATTGGTGGCTGGCTGCCAGGTGGCGCCCCCATCCAGGCTGCGATAGAGCGCGTCGCTGCGGGCCAGGTGGCCTGTCGCAAGCCATTGCGTCTGGTCGTCGTGGCGGTGCACGCTGGCCACCGCCACCGCAAACAAGGTCTGGCCGTCGGGGCTGCCCGTCAGATGGGTGATCGGCCCGGCCGGCCCCGCCAGAGTCCGCGTGTGCACGGTGATGTCTTGGGCCCCTGCGGGCACCGTTGCGCCAAGCCATACGGCGACACAGAGGATCAGAGCCTGGCACCAAAGGAGCGGGCCACTAGATCCTTGCCTGACCGAGGAACGTGCCGGGACTTGGGCTGCAAACATTGCCTGAGAAATGGGCACAGGAGGATACCATCCCCTTTATGGTATAGGCTTTCTTCTTGAGCCGCGGCGCGGTCCGCGGCAGGCACTACGGACCGCGCCATCGGAATAACGAAGCTATTCTATCATCAGATCACAGTTGACAGAGCACCAGCCTCCCCGCTGGCAGGGGAAGGCAGGGGGTTGTCAGCGGATGGCGTATACCACCTGGATCTGGGTGGAGAAGGTCACCTCACCTGGTTCGACCGCCGCGCCACCGCCACTATAACCCTTCATCACAGGACCTTCGCCGTAGTAGGGGACAGGCAGATTGCCCACCACCTCGCTGATGGCAATCACGTCACCGACATTGACCCCGTGCAGACGCGCCAGGCTCTCGGCCCGGGCACGGGCATCTGCTACCGCGGCCTCGCGCGCCTGGGCTTCCAGGGCACTGGTATCATCCAGCCCAAAGTATATCCCCCACATATTGTTGGCCCCGGCCTCGATCACCGCATCGAGCACATCGCCAACGTTGTCCAGGTTGCGAATCGTCACCTCCACCATGTTGCTGACATGATAGATGCCAGCCGGACTCCCTTCCTCCGCACCCTGGGCCTTGGGTTCAGATCCTCCCGCCGACACAGGAAGCGGGTATTCAGGTGCGAGCCTCTCAAAGCTGATCGAGAAGTTGCTCGTCTGGATATCTTTTTCTGAGACCCCGAACTCCTTCAGGGCCTTCAGGACCGCAGCCATACGGGCTTTGGCATCAGCCATCGCCTCGGCCACGGTGGCCGCAGTGACCTCCACGCCGATATTGGCGCGGGCGATGTCAGGCTTGGCCTTCACCTCCCCACGGCCAACTACGGTGATGGTGCGCGGCGGAGCCTCGCCGGCTGGCGAGGGCGCGGCCATCACGGCTGGAACACAGCTACTCAATACCAGAGCGACGATCAACAGCAATGCGCTCAGGCCAGATAAGGCAGCAAATCGGCGGAACGACATGGTCTTTTTCCCTCCTTGGAACAGAGATGGGTTGTCGCACTAACCAAAAAGGTGCGGCGGGCGTGCCGGCTACCCTGGGTGGAACGGAACTGGATCCCCGTAAGGTCGCCCCGGCCAGGCCGATCAGGCCAGAGCGACGGAGCCAGGACGGGCCTGGGAAGTGCCTGGCACTCCATTGCCCAATGACGTTGGGCGACTTGATATCGTTCCGTGGTTGTGTTGGCTCGTGTCTGGAGCCAGTGCATATCCTGCCCTGCCACCTGGCGGCCAGTTCCCGGGCAAGGGTCTCTTCCGGCATATCACCGGCCAGGCCGCCAGCGCGGGAGCCCTGCCGCCAGCGCGGCCTCCAGTTCTGCCTGCTGCGACGCGTTCAACGCCACCTGGGGCGGCCTGAGAGCGGTTGGCGGCAACCCGGCCACCAGGGTCAAAGCGGCCTTGGTCGCGGGTTGCAACCCAAAGCTGTCCAGGACTGAACGGGCCTCGCTCAATATAGCCTGCGCTGCGGCCACATCCCCGCCGCCCCAGGCCGCATCCTGCACCGCCTCCACCAGGTCCGGGAAGACATTGGCACAGGCCGTGATCGAACCAGCACCTCCCTCCAGGCACGCCTCACCCACCCGATGGTCGTTGCCGGCGAAATAGGCCAGGCTGGGGAACTGACGTCGGATGCGTTGCCCCTCGGCGGGGTCGCCGGTGGAGTCCTTAATCCCATAGATCAGCTCTCCATGGCTGGCCAGGAGCGCGTGCAGCAGCCCCTCGCTGATGGGTACCCCGGTCGTCTGGGGGATGTGGTAGAGGAGCACCCGGCCGCCGGGTGGCACCGCCGCGTCAAAGAGGCGCTGGAACCAGGCTATGACCCCGGCTTCGGCCGGCCGCTTGTAGTAGAAGGGGGGCATGACCAACACGCCGGCCGCGCCGATGGCAAACGCATGACGGGTCAGGGTGATGGCATCGGGCAAGGCCGCGGCGCCGGTGCCTACGATCACCGGCATGCCATCGGCTGCTGCCAGCGCGGCTTCCGCCACCTGCTGGCGCTCGGCCACGCTGAGCGAAGCTGCTTCCCCGTTAGTGCCACATGCAATCAGGCCATCGCAGCCGTGCGCGGCCAGATAGGCCACGTGTTGGGCAATCCAGGGGAAGTCAATTTCGCCGTCGCTCGGCCGGAATGGGGTAACAATGGGGGCAAAGACACCACGCAATTCAAACACAAGTCCCTCCGCTGAAGTTGTTATGGACGAGGATGGCGCGCGCCGGTGCGCCATCGCCATCGGCAATCCGTAATGGCAGACAGATCAACTGATAGGGGCCAGGTGCCACGTCGGCCAGCCAGAGGTTTTCCACGATAATCACACCCGCGGCCAGAAGGGCACGGTGCACTGGCATGCCGGCCGACCCGTAGGGTTCAATAGAAGGGCCATCTATTCCTACCAGGCGAACCCCCCGTGCCAGAAGCCAGCCGGCTGCGTCAGGCGCCAGCCCCACGAAGTGGGGATCAAACGCCGCGCGCGACACGGCGTGCTCCGAATTGTCGGTGCGGATCAGAAGCCGGGCTACGTCTGCCGGCAGGGCTGTCTTTTCCAGGTCAGCAGCCTGGATGGGGCCAGGGCCGGCCAGGTGCACCACCCAGGCAGGGCCGATGAGGACATCCAGGGGCAGATGATCCACCGTGATGCCGCCCGGAATGAAGTGGGCAGGTGGGTCCACATGAGTGCCGGCATGGCTGCTCAGGGCAATCCTGGAGACAGATGGCGCTGTGCCATCCGCGGTCGAGATGCGGGTCACCTCCGCCTGCGGCTCACCCGGCCAGGCGGGCAAGCGGCTGGAAATGGGCATAGAGATGTCGTAGATGGTGAGCATACGGACGGCCCCCTCAAGGTTATCACATTCTACCATACTGCCGGGTAGTGCCGCAACAAATGTGGAACTGTGGCCTGGCGGGCGCGTTGACAGCTCTCCCGTGGGCATGTTATACTTGACCCGGCCAGGCCAAAAGCATCGTGGCCATGGCGAGAGAAGTGAGCTACACAGCGCCGCAGGGATGCCTGTGTGCCAACCTGAATAGCGTGGCAGCGCTGCCGTGATAAGACCATGCGCATCCTGACAGTCAGCGATAAGGTGGAACCGGTGCTTTACAGCCCCTATATCCGTGAGCGGGTGGGCCATGTGGACCTGATCCTGGCCTGCGGTGACCTGCCCTATCACTACCTGGAGTACATCGTGGGGGTGCTTGATGTGCCGCTCTACTATGTCCACGGGAACCACGATGTGGAGATCGCGCCGTTGCCACCTCATCGCCTGGAGTGCAATCCAGCGGGGATTACCTGGGCCGAGAACCTGCACGGCCGTACGGTCAGCTATAAGGGCCTGTTGTTGGCAGGGCTGGAAGGGTGCCGACGCTACAACTCTGGCAGACCGTTCCAATATAGTGAAGCTGAGATGCGGTGGCAGGTGTTCTGGCTGAGCCAGGCATTACGCTGGAACCGCCTGCGCTATGGCCGCCACCTGGACATCCTGATCACGCACGCGCCCCCGCGGGGGATTCACGATGCTGACGACCTGCCCCACCAGGGGTTTGAGAGCTACCTGAAGCTACTGCGCAGGTTTCGCCCTTTGCTCATGATCCACGGCCATCAGCACATCTACAGCCGGCGCGAGCCAACCGAGAGCGTTTACCAGGACACCCTGGTGCTCAACACTTACGGGTATCGGTTGATCGAGCTGGCCCCCAGGCGTGACGGTAAGGGGTGGGAGTTGGTGAGCAGAAGCCGAGAGCGGTGAGGCAGGGGCAAAAGGGAGATACATGGCCAAGACGATCGCTGTTTTTGGGAGTTCACGCCGGGCCGAAGGCACGGCATTATACAGGGAAGCTTACGAGCTGGGCAAGGCATTGGCCCAGGCCGGCTATGCAGTGCTCACCGGCGGCTACGGTGGCAGCATGGCCGCGGTCAGCCGCGGCGCGCGCGAAGCGGGTGGTCACGTTATTGGGGTGACGTGCGCTGTGTTCGATCCCTTGCCAGCCAACCCTTGGCTGAGCGAGGAGATCAAGGCGTCTACCATGCTCGACCGCCTGGCGATCATGCTTGAACGTGCTGACGGGTTTATCGCACTGCGGGGTGGGATCGGCACCCTATCTGAGGTGACCCTGGCCTGGAGCCTGCTCCAGACACGTACCCTAAATGGCAAGCCCCTGGTGTTGTTGGGGGCCGACTGGCAGCCTCTGCTCGCCGCCCTGCTGGCCCATACCGACCTGGGCCACTCCATTGCTGCCCTGGCACGCCTGGCCCACACCCCGGCAGAGGCCCTCGCCGCATTGGCTGCGCCCCCTACACCTCCTGGCCCTCCGCCCCAGGGATAATCCGCTCCCTGGCCGCGGAGGGCACAACCATAGCGCGGTGCGGCCCACGGTGGCCGTCGGGCGGAGACTTTTCACTGCCTGCCCGCGGCAGACCCAGGATAGCAAAGCCGCCCGCCCTGACCCTACCAGGTTTTTCCCAGCACTTAACCCCCGCCCAGGCGGGGTTCCTGATATGTAAGGAGAGATAGCTATGGCAGAGAAAGGAGTTACACCGCGCAGTGAAGACTATGCGCGCTGGTATACCGAGGTAGTACAAAAGGCAGAACTGGCCGACTATTCACCGGTGAAAGGGTGCATGGTGATCCGTCCCTATGGGTACACCCTGTGGGAGAACATCCAGGCTGCCCTTGACCGCCGCTTCAAGGAAACGGGCCACGTCAACGCCTATTTCCCGCTCTTCATCCCGATGAGCTTTCTGCGCAAGGAGGCAGAACATGTGCAGGGCTTTGCGCCGGAGCTGGCAGTAGTTACCCATGGCGGCGGCGAGGAGTTGGAGGAGCCGCTGGTCGTCCGACCCACTTCTGAGACGATCATTGGCCACATGTACAGCCAGTGGATCCGCTCCTATCGTGATCTGCCCTTGCTCATCAACCAGTGGGCCAATGTCGTACGCTGGGAGATGCGCACCCGGCTCTTCCTCCGCACGACCGAGTTCCTGTGGCAGGAGGGCCATACTGCGCACGCCACAGCCGAAGAGGCGATCGAAGAGACTCTGCGCATGCTGGGGGTCTATGCCGACTTCGCCATCAACGAAGCCGCCATCCCGGTCATCCAGGGCAAGAAGAGCGAACGGGAGAAGTTCGCTGGCGCGGTGGATAGCTACACCATCGAGGCGATGATGGGCAATGGCTGGGCCCTGCAATCGGGTACCAGTCACTTCCTGGGCCAGAACTTTGCCCGGGCCTTTGACATCAAGTTCCTGAACCGCAACAATGAGCTGGAATACGCCTGGACCACAAGCTGGGGCCTCAGCACCCGCATGGTCGGTGCGATTGTCATGACCCACGGCGACGACCAGGGCCTCATCCTGCCCCCGCGGCTGGCTCCCATTCAGGTGGTCATCGTGCCGATCTGGCGGACCGACAGCGAACGCAGCACGGTCCTGGCCAGCGCTCATCAAGTGGCTCAGGCCCTAAAAGAGGCCGGCATCCGGGTGAAGGTGGATGACCGGGATGAGCTGAGCGCGGGGTTCAAGTTCAACGATTGGGAGCTACGCGGCGTGCCCCTGCGCATCGAGATTGGCCCGCGCGATGTGCAGCAGAACGCGGTGGTATTCGCCCGCCGCGATATCCCCGGCAGGGAGGGCAAGACCTTTGGCGTGCCGGTGCCTGGGCTGGCCGAAGCGGTGCGCCAGGCGCTGACCGAAATCCAGGCTGCCATGCTGCGCCGTGCTACTGAGTTTCGCGATGCCAATACCCACCGGGTGCGCAATTACGACGAATTCAAGGAGGTGCTGGAAACCAAGGGGGGATTCATCCGTGTCCATTGGGCCGGCACTGGTGAAGACGAGGACCGCATCAAAGAAGAGACCAAAGCCACCATCCGTTGCTTCCCACTGGATGCCCCAGAAGGGGAGGGGATTTGTTTCTATACTGGTAAACGCACCAACCAGGTCGCTATTTTCGCGCGGGCCTATTGACCCTCCCGGCTGGCAGGCCGGGCAAGCTGAAGCTTGCCCTACGTTATCTGCCGGCAGGCCGGGCAAGCTGAAGCTTGCCCTACGTTCCCTATCTGGATGGCAGGCCGGGCAAGCTGAAGCTTGCCCTACGTTATCTGCCGGCAGGCCAGGCAAGCTGAAGCTTGCCCTACATGGTGAGCTATGCCCTATTCATGCTGGTATCAATGCATCCGCGGCTGTCCCGGCCGCTATAGCGTGTTCGATGTGATCTATCGTTGCCCCACATGCGGTGGCCTCCTGGAGGTGGTCCACGACAGCGCGGCCCTCTCAGCCCTGGCTGGGCCGGCCTGGCGGGAGCTTTTCACCAGCCGTAGCCGCGCGGGCACAGGCCCCGACGCCTCGGGCGTGTGGAGCAAGGCGGAATGGGTGCTGCCGCAGTTGCGGCGGGAGAATATCGTGACCTTGGGCGAAGGCTTCACCCCCCTGCTGCCCGCGCCGCGGCTGGCCAGACACCTGGGCCTGGATTCCCTGTGGATCAAGCAATGCGGGGTCAGCCACACTGGCTCGTTCAAGGACCTGGGGATGACAGTGCTCGTCAGCGCCGTGGCCCAGATGATGGCCGAAGGCCATACCCCGGTGCGGGCAGTGGCCTGCGCCTCTACCGGCGATACCTCCGCCGCCCTGGCCGCTTACGCGGCGGCCGCAGGCATCCCCGCCATCGTCTTCCTGCCCCGGGGCAAGATCAGCACCGCGCAGTTGATCCAGCCCATCGCCCACGGCGCCCACGTGCTGGCTCTGGACACCGACTTCGACGGCTGTATGCGCATCGTGCAGGAAGTGACGCGGGATAACTCGATCTACCTGGCCAACTCGATGAATTCCCTGCGCGTGGAGGGCCAGAAGACGGTAGGGATCGAGATCGCCCAACAACTGGGCTGGCAGGTGCCCGATTGGATCGTCCTCCCCTCGGGCAACCTGGGCAATATCTCGGCCCTGGCCAAAGGATTGAGCATGGCCTACGAACTGGGGGTGATCGCTCGGCTGCCCAGGCTGGTAGCAGCCCAGGCCGAGCGCGCCAACCCCCTCTATCGGGCCTACCTGGCCGGCTTTGCGCACTTCGAGCCGGTGACTGCCGGCCCCACAGCCGCCTCGGCCATCCGCATCGGCAATCCCGTGAGCTACGAGAAAGCTGTGCGCGCCCTGCGCGCCTTCGACGGGGTGGTAGAACAGGCCAGCGAAGACGAGCTGGCCGAGGCTGCTGCCCTGGCCGACCGCGCTGGCCTGTATGCCTGCCCGCACACCGGGGTGGCCCTGGCCGTCACCGCCAAATTGGTCCGCCGCGGGGTGATTCAGGCAGGACAACGGGTGGTAGTGGTGTCCACAGCTCACGGCCTGAAGTTCAGCGAGTTCAAAGTCGGTTATCATGAAGGGACCCTGGCAGATGTGACGGCACGCCTGCGTAACCCGCCCCTTGAACTGCCCGCCGACGTTGCCGCGGTGAGACGGGCTCTGGCTGAGCGGCTGCAAGAGAGGTCGGCCTTCGCCGACCTCTGGCCACAGGCCCCAAAAGGGTGACGCCTCGGGCAAGCCCTCGGCGTGGCCCTTCCAGTCACCCCCTGAATAGTTACCCGCCTGATTCGGTGGGCGGGCTGGCCATATAGCAGGGGCAGGACGCCTCACCTTGTCGGGGATGGTGCGCCAAAACCCCCAACGAGTTGAGGGCACCGTCTGGGATTCTTTGCCCACTAGAAGGAGCAGCTTTATGGAGATCGGCATCCCCAAACAGAAACGCCCCTTCGACTTTAGGGTTGGGCTGACCCCCATGGGGGTAGAGATCCTGACCCGCATGGGGCACCGCTGCTACGTGGAGAGCGGCGCCGGCCAGGGCAGCGGGTTCGACGATGAGCGCTACCGCCGGGCTGGGGCGCAAATCGTCTATTCCACGGCCGAGGTCTACGGCCGCAGCCAGTTGATCCTCTCCGTCTCGCGGCCGCTGCCGGCCGAGTTCGAGCTTCTGCGAGAAGGGCATATCTTGTGCGGCTTCCTCCACCTGGCCGTCTCCCATCCCGCCAAGCTGGAGATCCTCCTCAAGCGCAACGTCACCGCCATCGGCTATGAGACCATTCAAACCGCGGATGGTCACCTGCCAGTGCTTTCCGTGGCCAGCCAGGTGGCCGGCCGCATGATCGCGCCCATCGCCGCCCAGTTGTTGCAGAACAATAGCGGCGGGCATGGCATCCTGCTTAGCGGTGTGCCCGGCGTGCCGCCGGCCAATGTGGTTATCCTGGGCGCGGGCATGGTTGGCTCCAACGCTGCCCGGATGTTCTGTGCCATGGGAGCGGCCGTCTCTGTCCTCGACACGGACTTGCGCAAGCTGCAGCTCCTGGAAGAGAGCGGGTGCAAGGTGCACACCATGGTGGCCTACGACTTCAACATCGCCCGCGCAGTCAAGCGCGCCGATGTCCTGGTCGGCGCGGTGCTGATCCCGGGTGCCCGCGCGCCGGTCATCGTCACCCGCGAGATGGTGCGCACCATGAAGCCGCGCTCGGTGATCATGGACATCTCCATAGACCAGGGTGGCTGCGTCGAAACCAGCCGGCCCACCACTTATCAAGACCCTACCTACATCGAAGAGGGGGTCATCCACTACTGTGTGCCCAACATGACCGGGGTGGTAGCCCGCACCATGACCCACGCCTTCAACAACGCCGCCTGGCCCTATATCAGAGAGATTGCTGAAGAGGGCATTGACCAGGCCCTGGCGCACGATCCTGCCCTGTATCAGGGCTTGAACGTCCACAAAGGCCAGATCGTGCATCCGGCTTTGCGCGCGTCGGTGATGGCCTCATCCAGAGCTCAGCAGAGTCTGAGAGCTGTCGAGACAACGGAGTCCTGATCGTTTCTCAACCATGGGCTATCTGGAGGAATGCCATGAACTGGCAACAGATTTACCACAGCAAGATCTGCTCGGCTGACGAGGCCGTGGAAGCTATCCGCTCCGGGCACCGTGTCTTCATGACCGGCAACTGCAGCGTGCCCAAAGAGCTGCTGGCAGCCCTCGTGCGCCGAGCCCCGCGCCTGGAGGGGGTGGAGATTGTCCAGGTTCTGACCCTTGGCCCGGCCGATTACGTGGCCCCGGAGATGGAAGGGCATCTGCGGGTAAACTCCCTGTTCATCAGCCCCAACGTCCGCCAGGCCGTCAACGAAGGACGTGCCGACTTCACCCCCGTGCTGCTCAGCCAGATCCCCCGCCTGCTGCGCGACCCCAAACTCCTGCAACCTGATGTGGCCATGATCCACTGCTCCCCGCCCGACGAGCACGGCTTCTGCACCTTCGGCGTCGAAGTGGGGCTGACCAAACCGGCCGCTGAGGCGGCCCGTATCATCCTGGCCGAGGTCAATGACCGCATGCCGCGCGCCCTGGGCGACAGCTTCATCCATGTCAGCCGGCTGACCCACATCGTGCCGGTCAGTTACCCCATTGTCGAGCTGCCCATGGGCTCCCCAGGCGAGCTGCAAAAGCGCATCGCCAGCCACATCGCCGAGCTGATCCCCGATGGCGCTACCATGCAGATGGGGATCGGCGAGATCCCCGATGCCGTGCTGCTCTACCTGCGGGACAAGAAGGACCTGGGCGTGCACACTGAGCTGCTCTCCGATGGCGTAATTGACCTGATTGAGGCAGGGATCATCACCAATGCCGCCAAGACGATCCATCGTGGCAAGATCATCACCGGCTTCGCCCTGGGCTCACAACGGCTGTATGATTATATGGACAACAACCCCTTGTTTGAGTTCCACCCCCAGGATTATGTCAATGATCCCTTTATCATTGCCCAGAATGCCAAACAGGTGGCCATAAACTCGGCGCTGGAGGTGGACCTGACGGGGCAGGTGTGTGCTGACTCGATCGGTACGCAGTTCTACAGCGGGGTAGGAGGGCAGCTCGATTTCATCTACGGCGCGTCTCGCTCCCCGGGCGGTGTGCCGATCATTGCCCTGCCGGCCACGGCCAAAGATGGCACGGTCAGCCGCATTGTGCCCACCCTCAGGGTGGGGGCCGGGGTGGTGACCACCCGCAACCACGTCCACTACGTGGTGACCGAGTACGGGATAGCCGACCTGTTCGGCAAGACCATCCGCCAGCGGGTCAAGGCACTGATCAACATCGCCGCCCCCCAGTTTCGGGATGAGCTGACCTACTTCGCCAGGCAGCAGCACTGGATTTAGCCCGCGCGGGAGAGGCTGCATTGGAGGATGGATAGATGCGTCCCCGACCGCTGATGGTATTAGACCTGGCGGTTAGCTCTGGGACGCGCCGAGAGAACAAAGCCCCTATGGGCCAGGACTAAACCGTAGGGCTTCGCCCTTTCAGCTCTCGTCCTCAACCCGGAAAAGGGACGGGGAGGTAAACATGAAGACACACAAGCTGGCAGGAAAGGTGCTAAACCTGGTGTTGGCTGGCGTCGTACTGGTAAGCCTTGCCGTGGTCAGTGGTAGCACCAGCGCCGGGCCTCTGGCGCAAGGGCCGGCCGTCGTCCAGGGCATGACCGACATGGCGCCGGTGCTCCACTACCAGGGCCGATTG
>DAOTZS010000210.1:0-7552 GCA_034434335.1 Anaerolineae bacterium | reverse complement strand
CCGCGTTCCAACTCCAGGATCAGGTCTGTGCCGCCCGCGATCAGGCGACACTGGTCGCCATACTGGGCCAGTAAGTCCAGCGCTTCTACCAAAGTGCGCGGGGCATAGTAAGTGTCCCACATAGCTACGATCTTCTCCTATGAAACTCCCGGGTAGAAATCAGAGGCTGAGCCTGCCGCAAACATCAATAAGCAAAAAGCGGATCATCTAGAATCAAAACGCCATTGAGCCCGGTTCCCCGCCCACCCGGTGCGTAGCCTGGTAGTCCAGGAGGCGGGCGGCCTCCAGCAGTGACTCAGCTTCGCCGGCATCCACCATCGCCTGCAAAACTTCCCACTGCGTCTCGGTCAGGGTCCCTTCCTGAAGAGCACGCACCCAAGAGAAAGTTGGCGTAGGCATGGTAACCCCCTCAAAGAGCGCATCCGAAAAACGTAACCGACCAGGTACCCGGCACCTGATAAGTGCGAGACACCTTCATAGGAGCAGATGCGGCAGCGATTGCTGCACGCCGCTCAGCAAAAGCGCCATCTCGGCCGCAGGAACCAGCGACAAAACCCCCGCGAACGGCTGTTTCAGGCTCATTGCGCTGACTTGAAACGTCGGCGTCAAGTCCACACGTACCCATTCGTCCTCATATATAAACCCGCCATCCACCCCGGTCAAGCGGCGTTCCCGACCACCCTCTCGGCGTCGGATGGTCTCCCCGGCAATATGGAACGCGTTATCCTGCTCACGCGTGAAATCCTCTGCGTCAAGGAAAAGTCGCGGTTTGTCATGATATGGCTTGCCCTGATGGACGCAGAAGGTCTGGCAATTATCGCACTCATTGCACCAGTCGTCCACATGTATGATCTGGCGTGTCTGCCGCACGACGAAGAGCTCTGTCCCGGCTACAGATAGCTGGCCATGCTGGCAGCTCAGTTGGGGTACTTTCCATGCCACGGGTTGAATATGAAAGGTCAAATTGGCCCGGTTGGGGCAGACCTCCACGCATTTGTCGCAGAGGGTTGTGCACTGGACGCAGCGCAGGGCCTCGGCCCTGGCCTCCTGGGCGGTGAAGGTGGATTCGATCAGCCCGAAGTCGGAGCGCAGGGCTGGCGGCCGCATGGCCGGCTTCACCTGGGCCACCTTGCGCGCCCGCATGCGCCTGACCGCCAGGAGCTCTTCCTCCGAGAGCTGAGGCATGGTTGCCGGTGGCTGCTGGAAGGGCACGCCCAGGCAGGCGCAGATGGCCTCGGCCGCGCGCCGGCCGTCGGCGCAGGCTTCGATGATGCTGCCCGGCCTGATCACGTCTCCCCCGGCATAGACCCTGGCCGGGCCGGCGCAGCCGGTCTGCGGGTCCACCACGATGCCGCCGCCCTGATGGCGCACGACGCCGCTGCCGTCCAGGAAGGTCAGCTCGGGCAACTGGCCCACCGCCACGATAACCGTGTCGCAGGGGAGGACGAACTCGCTGCCGGGGATCGGGACGGGCGTACGCCGGCCATCTGGCCCTGGTTCGCCCAGCCGGTTGCGCACACATTCCAGGCCCACCACGGTGCCATCTTCCCGGATCACCCGCACCGGCGCGGCCAGCTCCATGAGCACATTGCCCTCCTCCAGCGCGCCTTGCAGCTCTTCCGCGGCGGCCGGCATCTCCTGCCGCGTGCGGCGGTAGAGGATGGTGACAGGGTGGCCCGTCAGGCGGCGGGCTGTGCGCGCGGCATCCATGGCCGTATCCCCGCCGCCGATCACCACGGCCTGGCGGCCCAGCGCGGGGGGCTCTCCGCGGCGGCAGGCATCGAGCAGCCTGAGGGCCGGCAGCACACCAGAGCCCTCGACCCCAGGGATGTTGAGCGGAGCATCGCGCTGGAAACCGCTGGCGATATATACGGCCGCGAAGCCCTCTGCCAGCAGCTTCTCCGGGGGCACGCGCACGGGGTGGTTGAGCCTGATCTCGACCCCCAACGCGGTGATACGGTTGATGTCTTCCTGGATGACCTCCCAGGGCAGGCGAAACGGCGGCACCAGGCGCATCATGCCGCCGGGCACGTCGCGTGCTTCAAAGATCGTCACCTGCAGGCCGTTCAGGGCCAGGAAGGCGGCCGCGGCCAGCCCTGATGGCCCGCTGCCGATGATCGCCACCTTGTGCCGTGTCGCCGGCCCGGGAAGCTGGCCAGGGGAGCGCAGCGGCACATAGGCGGCCCTGCCCCGCTCCGCGGCGATGCGCTTCAAAGCGCGGATCGCCACCGGTTCCTCGTAGTCGTTGCGCGTGCAGCGCGTCTGACAGAGGTGGGTGCACACGTAGCCGGTGACGCCCGGCAACGGGTTGCGGGCCAGGATCACCTCCAGGGCGCGGTCGTATTCACCCTGGGCCACCAGCCAGATGTACTCCGGCACGTCCTGCGCCACCGCACATGCCTCGACGCAGGGCGCGACCACGCAGTCCCACAGCCCCAGCCCCGACCTGACCTTGGGCAGGCCATAGGGGAAGGCATGTTTCTTGTAGCGCGGGTTCTCCAGCGCCTCGGCTGCCGCCTGCCGCACGTTGTCCAGCCTGTGGCGGGCCAGGTCGTCCAGGCTGGCTGCCCCGCGCTCTTCCATGCCGCGTGCGATCTGCTCCAGCCACTGGCCCAGCCGCGCGTAGCCGCCCGGCTTAAGCAGGTCGGAGCAGGCCGTCACAGGCCGGGCGCCACAGGAGAGGATGGTCACCACGTTCCAGGCATCGGCCCCCGCCGAGTAAGAGACCCGCAGCTCGCCCTGGAACTCCTGGGCCAGGCGGGCAAACAGATTCATCGTCACCGGGTAAAGGGCCCGGCCCGACATGTAGACTTCGTCGCCCGGCAGCACCTGGCGGTGGTTGCGCATGGCCAGCGTGTTGCTCAGCTTCACCCCAAAGGTCAGCCCCCGTTCGGCCGCCACCCTCTGCAGGGTCCTGATCAGCCCAATGGCCCTGTCGTATGCCAGGTCGTGCTCGAACACCGCGTCGGGAATGGTGATCTCGCGGAAACCCAGGTGGTGATGCAGGATCTCCAACACCCGTTCCTTGCCCAGCAAGGTGGGGTTCAGCTTGACCACGGTATGCAGCCCCCGCTCTTCCAGCAGGTAGCGGCCGATGCGCTCGATCTCGTCGGGTGGGCAGCCGTGCATGGTGGAGAGGGTGACGCTGTTGACGACCCGGCTGGGGATGGCCACGTCGGCGAATTGGGGAAAATCCCTTCTCAGGAGCTCCCGTATCTCCGCTATCTCCGCCGACGCGTCCTGCAGCCGGTCCATGAAGCGGGTCATGCGCGGGCTCTTGATCCCCTCCAGGTTATACCCCACGCTCATGTCGAAGATCGTGCCCAGGGGCATCTCTTCCCACCCTAACAGCCGCTGCAGCACATGGATGGCTGCCCAGGCGTTAATGTACTCCTGGGCTGACTGCTCCAGCTTCAGTTCTTGGGACCACTCGACGTTATACCCCTCATCGGCCATGTCAATGCAGGGGCGGGGGATCTCCAGTTCGTCGAGGACCTGCACGGTTTTCAGTTCGATGAAGCGGCCACCGCACAGCCAGGCCGAGATGATGTTCTGGCTGAGTTGGGTGTGGGGGCCAGCCGAGGGGCCGATGGGGGTGGCCAGATACTGGCCAAAGAAATCAGGCGTCGCGTAGGGGGCATCCCGCCGCGGCCTGTACCATAGCGAGCGATGAATGCCGAAGATCGAGCCACTATGTTCATACTCCTTCAGGATGCGCCGCAGGAGGATGGCGAAAGGTTGGACTCGCATCAGGTCGGACATGGATTTCTCTCCGCGCCGGAGTGAGGAACTGGCAGATCAGGCCGGGCGTCCCGCTACCCCACCCGCCTCCATACCTCTGCTGCCAGCTCGCGGGCCCGGGCCGCGATGGCCTCTTCGTCAAGGGTCGTGAGCTGGCGGTCCTTCATCAGCACCCGGCCGCTGGCGATGGTGTGGGTCACATGGGCGCCATCCACGCCGAAGATCAGGTGCCAGGGCAGGTTGCCGGGGGTCAGCGGGGTGATGGGCCGGTAGTCCAGGAGGATGATATCGGCGAATGCGCCCGGGGTAAGCTCGCCGACGGGCTTGTCAAAGAAGATGCGGCACAGGGCCGAGTTGTGCTCGTAGGCCATGCGCATCACGGCATCGCCGGGCATGGCTTGCGGGTTGCCGGCCTGGTGCTTGTGGGCCAGATAGCAGGCTTTCATCTCCTCGAACATATTGTTGGAAAAGCCGTCATTGCCCAGCGCTACCTTGACCCCGCGCCTGAGCAGCCCGGCCACGTCGGGCAGCCCTACTGCGTTGTTCATGTTCGAGCGCGGCTGGTGCGTGACCCAGGTGCCTGTCTCGCGCAGGATATCCTTCTCGTACTCGTCCAGGTGGACGCAGTGCACGGCCACGGTCCGCGGCCCCAAAATGCCGAACTTCTGCAGCCGCTCCACGACGCGCATGTTGTAGCGGCGCAGGCTTTCCCGCTGGTCAGCCACCCCTTCGGCGACGTGGATGTGGAAGCCGACCCCCTTGCCCCCGCCCGAGGAGAGGTCTGCGGCGGCCGCGGCGCTCTCTTCCAGCGTCCTGTCGGAGAGGGTGAGAGCGGCATGCAGGCCGAAGGAGGCAGCCAGTTGAGGGTCGTGCTCCTTTTGCACGCGCTTGATGAAGCGCACGTTCTCGGTGATGCCGGCGCGGGCGCCCTCTGGACCATGGCGGTCGGTGACCTCGTAGCACAGGCTGGCGCGCAGGCCGGCCTCCTTAACCGCCTCGGCGATGATGTCCAGGCTGCCGTCAATGGCGTTAGGGCTGGCATGGTGGTCAATGAGGGTAGTGCAGCCGTGGCGGATGGCATCGGCCAGGCAGACCAGCGCGCTGTAGCGGATGTCCTCCCACAACAGCGCCCGGTCCAGTTTCCACCAGAGCCGTTCCAGGATCTCGACGAAGGTGGTTGGCGGTTGGCCGGGTATCGCCATGCCGCGGGCGAACGCGCCGTAGAAGTGGGTGTGGCCACAGATCGAGCCGGGAAGGATGATCTTGCCGGCCGCGTCCAGCCGTTCAGCGTGAGGGTAGCGGGCCTCCAGCTCGGCCGTGGTGCCGATCTCGACAATCGTATCGCCTTCGATGTAGAGCGCGGCGTCGGAGATCAGCTCGTTGGCTGCGCCCAGGGTGAAAGCCTGGCCGTGGATGATCAGTAGATTGGATGACATGTCAACACCTTGCCATGGTAAGTTGAGCGTAACTATTCAGCGGTGACTGGAAGGGCCACGCCGAGGGCTCGCCCGAGGCGTCACCCTTTTTGGGCCTGCGGCCAGAGGTCGGCGAAGGCCGACCTCTCTCATGATGCATACATGAAGGGTGTCGGCGGAGGCCGACACCCGGCACGAAGTGCCCAGAAGGGGCGATTTCAATCGGCCTGAATAGTTACAGTTGAGCCGGCGCGCTGGCTGAGTCTCTAGCGGGGCGTATGCTCCCGCAGCCAGTTGACCATGTAGGCGAGCACCTCAGCCTTCTCGGGCTCGTTGTGGGTCTCGTGATAGAACCCCTCCCACAGCTTCAGCGTGCAGGGACCGCGCACCCGGCTGGCGAATTCCTGCGTGGCCTGCGCCGAGGTGATACGGTCGGCCGTGCCGTGCATGAGGAGCAGTGGAAGGGGCGGGAACTGGGCCGCGTGGGCCAGTGTCCACTCCCCGGCCTCCAACATGCTAACGGCCAGCCGCACGGAGATGCGGTTGTGGACGAGGGGATCGCTGGCATAGGCGCGGATCACCTCAGGATCGCGCGCCAGGGCGTTGAGCTCCAGCCTGTTGGCCATCTGCAGGCCGGGCATGATCCGGTTCAGGGCCCTTACCGCCGTAGCCAGAGCTGCAGGGGTGGGGGTGGCGACGCGCAAGGCGGGGCTGGTAGCGATGGCGCCGGCCAGGGCAGGCTGGCGGCGTAGCACATGGTAGAGCACCAGGTTGCCGCCCAGGCTGTGGCCGTAGAGAAAGCGCGGCAGCCCAGGGTAGCGGCTGGCCGCCTCGTCCAGGAGCCGGCCGATGTCGTCCAGCAAGGTTTCAGAAGAAGGGGTATGGCCGCGAGGGCCACCGCTCTTGCCGTGGCCGCGCAGATCGCACCCCAACAGGACATAGCCGGCCGCGTTCAGCGCGGCGGCCACATGCGCGTAGCGTCCGGTGTGCTCTCCCAACCCATGGACCAGGCAGACGACCCCTTGGGGGGCCTCCGGCTGCCAGCCCTGGAAGTAGAAAGGTATGCCATCGGGGGCTGTCAGGGTAAACTCCAGGTGTGACATGGGCGTCTCCTTTGGCTCAACGTAGGCCGGGCTTTGGGCCTGGCCACAGAGAAGTGGGGCTGACCCCCCGCGCTGAGAGAGCAAACCCCTGTCAGGGCCTGCCCGTAGGGCTTTGCCCTTTCAGCCCAGAACTTCAGCTCGGGGCAGCTCGACCACACAGGCGGATCGTTCTTGCTGCTGCCCATTCTACCACGGCTTGCGGTTCTTGGGAACTTCGGCGAGGTTTGGGGATGGAGGTGGTCGCAGGCCGGGTTGGAGCACCCTCCCCTGCTGCGCCCCCACCCGGGCCGCCCCTACGGTTTGGCTGCCAGGGTGGGGCATCCGCATGCCATCGCCTCCAGCAGGGGCAGGCCGAATCCCTCGTATTCACTGATAAACAACGCTGCGCGTGCCAGGGTGTAGAGGGCCGGCTTGTCCTCCTCCTCTACCCACCCGATGAAGTGCACCAGCTCATCCAGTCCCAGCCGGTGCACCAGGGGGCGCGGGTCGGGCGCGAAGGGGGTGTCGCGCTGCGGCAGGTGGCCGGCGATCACCAGCCTGACCCTGGGCCCCATGGCCTGCGTCAGCCTGGCGAAGGCCTCGATCAGGCGGAGGACGTTCTTGCGCGCGTCGAAGCCACCCAGGTAGAGCAGGAAGGGCTCGGCGGGCAGGCCATAGCGGGCCTGCACCCGCGCCAGTTCGGCCGGGTCGGTGACAGGGCGAAGGGTGGGATTTAGGCCCAGAGGGACGGTATGGACCCGTTCCGGCGAGACCCGCAGGTGCGCGATGATATCGCGCCGGCTGGCGGCCGAGTCGGCCAGGATGGCGTGGGCGCGGCGGGCGGTGTGGGCAACCAGCCAGGTATAGGCCCGGGGCAGCAGGCCACCCCGGTAGAGGGGCAGGATGAGCGGGATGATGTCGTGGATGGTGACGACGATCGGACAGGGGCACCACCAGGGGGGAGCCCAGTAGGGCACGAAGGCCACCCCAGCCTGCCAGCGCCGACAGGCCAGGGGGAAGGTGACCTGCTCGAACCACAGCTTGGCCAGGTTACGGCTGAGCCTGTCGAAGGGGGTGCGGGCCGACACGACACGTATAGGGGGCTCACCGTGCGCGCCGGCCGAGACGGGCCGGGCAGGAAGGCTGGCGTGCCGCACGAGGATGAACTCATGGCCGGCCGCGACGGCCGGCAGCCACCCGGCCAGGCCAGCCAGATACTGGCCGCTGCCCGTGCCAGGCTGCTCCCAGAACCAGCCGTTGATGACGATGCGCATGAGAAATGACCGCTAACCTGCAACCCGTTGCCTGTGACCA
>DAOTZS010000209.1:0-6455 GCA_034434335.1 Anaerolineae bacterium | reverse complement strand
GGGGACAAAGGGGGGTGAGGGGCTGTGAAGGCCCGAGGGGGCAGAAAGTGTTAACCAATTTTGAACCATCCCGGCGAAGCCGCCCAGAATACCCTATAATCCCGATCCCCCTTCCCTGCAAGGCGGGGATGGGGGTAGGGGGGATGGGGTGACACGCCTCAAAGTGCGTAACTCTGTACATGAAGGGTGTCGGCGGAGGCCGACACCCGGCACGAACTGCCCAGGGAGGGCGATTTCAATCGGCCTGAATAGTTGTTCTCATTCTACATGCCGCGGCGGGGCATGTCAACCGATTGCCGAACCCCGGCTTGCGCCAAGTCGCTGCGCACGCCTACCCTATCACCGGTTTGGCCATTCCTGCCCTCCGGCGGTAAAATGCCCCACGGCTGGCAGCATGATCGCAACCTTGTTCCTCCACCCTCTGGGCCCGGCACTGATCCTGGCCCTGACGAGCCTGCTTCTGGAGCTAAGCCGGAGGTGGCTGATGCCGCCTGGCACAGCCCCTCATCGGCGGCACTTTGCCCCTCAAAAAGCATACCTGTATCAGGGTTTGGCTGCCATAGGGTTGCTGGCGGCGTGGGGGATTCTGGTTTTTCTGCGCCTGGCGCCACCCGGCGCAGAGCTGCGCTGGCCATGGCAGCCACTGACAGTGGCCGGGAGTGTGCTTGCCTGGCAGCTAGACGGTTGGGGCTGGCTGGCCAGCCTGCTCATCTTGTTGCTGGCGACCACGGCTTTCTTGCTCCACGTAGCAGGGGCCGGCTCTCAGGATGCGGGCCATGTTGGGCGTACTTTGTTGCTGGCCGGCGCAGCCCTGGCCTTCATGGCGGCGCACAATGTGATCACTCTGGCCAGTTGTTGGCTGGCCCTGGATGCAGCCCTGGTGCTGCGACTGCGCCCGGGCCATGAGAGGGAACCGGCAGGCCGGGTGTGGGGTCTGCTGAGCCTGGCCAGCCCGCTCTTGCTGGCCGTCTTGCTGGCGCTGGGCGAGAAGGGCAGCCGGGCTACCCTGAGCGGGGGCCCGTTCAACTGGTGGGAGCTGGCCCTGCTCTGGGTTGCGGCCCTGATCCGCATCGGGGTATACCCCCTCCACCTGTGGCTCAGCAGCCGTTCGGGGTTGGACACAGGAGAACGGGTGGCATTCCACCTGATCGGGCCAACGGCGGGGTTCTGGCTGCTGGGCTGTGTACATGAAGTGGCCGGCCCCAACTGGCTGGGCCGGCCCCAGTGGGCCGCGGTGGCCGGCCTGGCCCTCCTGGGGAGCGCGCTATGCGCCTGGGCCATAGAGGACGAAAGAGCACGGTGGCAGTGGATCGCCATTAACCGGACCGGGCTGGTCTTGCTGGCCGTCTCATTAGGCGATGCGGTAGGGCGCCAGGCAGTTCTGTGGCCGATGGTCACCTTCAGCCTGGGCTGTGCTCTGTTGATGGCCGGGTTGGCTGCACGAGAGCGATGGGGATGGCGAGCTCCGGCCTTCCTGGGGGCACTGGCCCTCTGGGGGATACCGGGCACAGCTGGTTTTCTGGCCCGCACAGCGTTGGTATTTCCCACCCAACTTTCCATCGCGGCGCCATTATTCGGTGTGCTATTAGTGGCCGAAACGTTGCTGGTGGCCGCGCTCTGGCAGGCCGTCTGGGCGGGTGCTCCCGCCCTTGCGCCGGGTAAGCGGGAGCAAGGCGGAAGGCATGCGATAGAGCGGGTGGCGCTGACGGCCAGCCTGGTAGTGTGCGCCCTTCCTCTGCTCTTCTGGGGGCTATTGCCGGGCTACCTCCCTGCTGAGCTCTCTTCCTCCACCCTGCCGCAGGTGGTGGCCAGCGCGCGACGTTCGACCTGGGTGGCTTTGATCCTCAGTGGCCTGGCTGGCTGGGGCCTGGGCACCAGGCGCGGCCAGATCTTCCGGGAGCTGCGCGGGTGGCAGCAGGGGATTGTAGCCGTGGCCAGCCTGGAGTGGCTATACCGGGCTTTGGCAGGGCTGGGGGCGCTGCTGGCCAGTGGCCTGCGTTTCCTGGCCGCGTTGGGCGAGGGGGAAGGATATCTGGGATGGTTGGCTCTGGTCGTTTTGATCATATGGGTGTTGGTGCGAGGGTGAAAGGCGCTTTATGCGGCTAACCGATCTGATCCACCAGGTGAGCATCTTGCTGAGTCTGCCCATAGCGCTGCTGGCAGGCGGGATGGCAGCAGTGATTGTGATCGCCCGCGATTGGCGGCTGGTGTTGTTTTGCTATGCACTGCTCTCCGCCACGCTGGCCATGCTGCTGGCACAGGTGGTGCCGGTGGAGTGGGGCCTCTTGCAGGCGATCGTGGGTGGCCTGGTGGCACTGATTTGCTATCGCTCGGCGCGCCAGGTGCAGGGCCTGACCCGTACAGCCCTGCTGCCGGATGATGGGGGTCAGGATATAGGCCTCTGGCCCCAGATGGCGTCGCTGACCAGCTTTCGGCTCATGACCGTAGCTTTGCTGGCGGTGGCCCTCTTCGCGCTACGAGATCAGGTGCACCTGCCGCAGCTAAGCCCGCTCTTGCGAGACGTAGTGCTTTGGCTGGCCATGGTGAGCCTCCTCGGATTGGCTCTTCATGAGGAGCCTCTCCATGCCGGGCTGGCGCTGCTGACAGGGCTGGGCGGGGCTGAACTGCTTCTGTTCACCTTGATACAGCGCCGGATGCTGGTGGGCCTGGTGATGGGAGGGCAGGTCTTGCTGGGGTTGGTGGTGGCTTATCTGGTATTGGCGCGCGGGCTGGCAGGGACGGTGCACTCGGGGCGGGAAATATGATGGGGGGCGTGGCACTGCTTTTTGCCTGCCTGTTTGCGGCTGCTGGTGCGCTCTATTGGCTGCGGCGCATCGAGCCGGTAGCTGCGCTCCTGGCTGCCGGCCTGACGGCCATGTTAGCGCTCGGGCTGTGGAAGCTGCCTCTGGGGGTGCCCTTGCGGCTGGCTGGCCGTCCTGTGTTGCTCAGCCAACATGTGGTATGGGAAGATCTGTCGCTGCAGATCACCCCTGCGGCACAGGCGTTGCTGGTCTTTCTGCTGAGCACAGGTGCTGTGACCTTCGTCCTGGCCTGGCGCACCTATCAGGGCCGCACTTTCTATCCTTTTGGGCTGATGCTGCTGGCCTTTTGGGCGGCTGCTGCTCTTATGGAGCCACTCACCTGGACGCCGCTGGCCATGGCGGCGAGCGCTGTAGTGGCGGCCTTCCTGATCCAGGCCGGTAAGGCCGGCAAAACTCGCGGGGCGTGGAGGCAGTTGCTCTTCCCCACCCTGGCGGTGCCCGTCTTCCTGGTGGCCGGCTGGTATATTGACCAGGGGGCGCTCAACCCCGACAATCCGACACCCTATCAGGAGGCCGGCTGGCTCCTGATTGTCGGCTTCATCCTTCTGCTGCAGCCGGCGCCTGTGCATGTCGCCATGCCGGCTGTGGCTGAGCAGGCACCGCCGGTAGTAAGCGCTTTTCTGTGGATCGGCCACCAGGCGACGGTGTTGTTCCTCTTGCAACGTTTCCTGGTGAGCTATCCCTGGCTCGCGGCAGACATAGACAGCGCCCAGTGGCTGCTTTGGCTGGGGGTGCTGACCGCGCTGGTGGGAGGCATATTATCTGCTGTGCAGGGAACCCTGGGCCGTTTTCTGGGCTACGCAAGCCTGTATGACTATGGGGTGTTGCTGGTGGCCATGGGGCTGCGTGGGACGGCGGGGTTGCCCACGGTGATCTGGCTGCTGCTGACGCGCTCGATCGCGCTGCTGACCCTGGCCACGGGCGCCGCAGCCGTTCGGCATCATATGGAAGGGGATGGGCTGGAGCAGATCGCGGGGGCGGCCTCGCGGCTGCCCTGGTCGGTGATGGCCCTGACCGTCGGTGGTTTCGCTTTGGCGGGGATGCCGCTGACTGCCCAGTTCGCCTCGCGTTGGGCGGTATGGCAGCTTGTGGCCGAAAATGACCCACGTTGGGCGCTCCTCCTCCTGTGCGGCGCGTGTGGGGTGCTGATCGGCACCGTGCGT
The DNA here is from genome assembly GCA_034434335.1 of Anaerolineae bacterium. Taxonomy (GTDB): domain Bacteria; phylum Chloroflexota; class Anaerolineae; order CG2-30-64-16; family CG2-30-64-16; genus DAOTZS01. Next base: position 2,470 of record DAOTZS010000209.1, on the reverse strand, counting down.
GTGGGGCGAGCCTGCTTCGGCCGGTTGAGCGGCTCGCCTGTGGAGCGCGAGCCGGCCACTCTAGCGCTTCTGGCCCTGGGGCTGGTGCTGGGCAATGCCCTGCTGGGCCTCTTCCCTCAACTTCTCACTGAGCCCGTGGCGGCTGTTATCCTGCCCCTCTCAACCTTTGGACCGTGAAACCTGGTAGTTTTTGATAGTCAGATGCGGGTATGGTGGGGTGGCCTTGGCAATCGGCCTGCCTTCGGCCATGGGGAGGAATAATGGTTACATCTTCCCGCCTGAGCGGATTCTATAATCTGACACTTGCTGAGCGTCAACAGATCGTTGTAGACTGGGCCGACCTCTCACCAGAGCAGCGGGCTGAATTGAAAAGCGTCCTGCAGTCAGCCGGGGGGTTGACGCCGGCCCAGGCGGATAAGATGATCGAGAATGTAGTAGGCACCTATGCGCTGCCGTTGGGGATCGCCACCAACTTTGTGATCAATGGCCGAGATGTGCTGGTGCCCATGGTGATCGAAGAGCCCTCGGTGGTGGCCGGCGCGAGCTACGCGGCCAAGCTGGCACGGGCAGGGGGCGGCTTTCGCGCTGAAGCCAGCGAGCCACTGATGATCGGCCAGATCCAGGTGTTGGACGTCAGGGACTGGGAAGGCGCGGCTGAGGCGCTAAAAGCTCACAAACAGCAGTTGCTCGACCTGGCCAATCAAACTGATCCGGTGGTGGTGAGCCTGCACGGCGGCGCGCGGGATATCGAAGTGCGCTTCATCCCCGACAGCCCGGTCGGGCCGATGCTTGTGGTGCACCTGCTCTACGATTGTCGCGATGCCATGGGTGCTAACATGGTCAACACAGCCTGTGAGGCCCTGGCCCCGCTGGTCGCCGAAATCAGCGGTGGCAGGGTCAACCTGCGCATTCTCAGCAACCTGGCCGACCGTCGCCTGGCGCGGGCGCGCTGTGTGGTGCCGGCCGAGGTGCTGGCCACGGATGAGCTGCCCGGGCCTCTGGTGGCACAGCGCATTGTGGAAGCTTATGCTCTGGCCGCGGTGGATCCGTATCGGGCAGCCACCCATAACAAGGGGATCATGAATGGCATAGACGCCGTGGTGATTGCCACCGGCAACGACTGGCGGGCCGTAGAGGCGGGGGCCCATGCTTATGCAGCCCGCACAGGGCAGTACCGCGCCCTCTCTACCTGGTCGGTAGATGCCGCAGGCAACCTGGCGGGGGCCCTGGAGCTGCCTCTGGCCGTAGGCACGGTGGGCGGCGCCACCCGGGTCCACCCCCTGGCACGGGCGGCCCTGCAGATTTTGGGGGTGACCAGCGCCCGCGAGCTGGCCGCAATCATTGTGTCGGTGGGCCTGGCCCAAAACCTGGCTGCCCTGCGAGCCCTGGCCACCGAAGGGATCCAACGGGGTCACATGGCCCTGCATGCCAGGCAGGTTGCCATCGCAGCAGGGGCCCAGGGCCGCGAAGTAGATGAGGTGGCCCAGGCGATGGTTAGAGAACGAGCCATCCGCAGCGACCGCGCTGCAGAGCTGCTGGCCGCGCTGAGGGCTTCACGTTGAACGAGGTGGATGAGGATGTTGAAACCTGAGCGAGATGTAGGGATCATCGGATATGGGGCATATGTGCCGCGTTATCGCTTACCTGCCCGCGAGGTAGCGCGCGTGTGGGGTGACACGGCAGGTGGGCTGCCGGTCAGGGAAAAAGCTGTGGCGGGTCTGGACGAGGATACTGTGACCATGGCGATCGAAGCCGCGCGCAACGCGCTGGCCCGGGCGCGCATTAAGCCGGCGGAATTGTGCGCGGTATGGGTAGGCAGCGAATCACACCCATACGCGGTAAAACCCAGTTCGACCATCGTTGCCGAGGCGATCGGTGCCACGCCCGCGGTGCAGGCTGCCGACCTGGAGTTCGCGTGTAAGGCAGGTAGCGAGGCCATGGTGGCCGGCATGGGCATAGTGGGAGCGGGTATGGGGCGCTATGTGATGGCCATCGGGATGGACACCGCCCAGGGCCGGCCCGGCGACGCGTTGGAGTACACCGCGGCCTGCGGCGGCGCGGCTTTCGTGCTCGGCCCCGCGGCCGAGAGCCTGGCCGTGTTCGAAGGTTCCCTCTCCCATGTCACCGACACCCCTGACTTCTGGCGGCGTGCCTACGCGCGTTATCCCAGCCACGGCCACCGCTTCACGGGCGAGCCCGCCTACTTCGAGCACATCACCCAGGCCGGCCGACGGCTGATGGAGGCCTTGGGCACAACAGCTCAAGACTACACCCATGCCGTCTTCCACCAGCCCAATACCAAGTTCCCGCAGCGGGTGGCGGAGATGCTGGGCTTCAGGGCGGAGCAGATCAAGGTTGGGCTTCTGGCGCCTGAGATCGGCAATGTCTATGCGGGGTCAGCGCTGATCGGCCTGACCGCTATCCTGGACGAGGCCAGGCCAGGGGATCGCATCTTCATGGTCTCCTTTGG
>DAOTZS010000208.1:0-58367 GCA_034434335.1 Anaerolineae bacterium | reverse complement strand
CTGGTACGGCGGATCCGGGTCAAGGGGCAGGGGACCCCCCTCTGGGTGGACCACATCTGCCGGGACATCGCCGCTCGCCACCTGCCCTTGATCGTAGATATCGGAGGCCGCCCCACGCCGGACCAGGAACGCATCTTTGACCACTGCTCCCATGCCATCCTGCTCACCGGTGACGAGGCCGCGCACACTGCCTGGACAGCGATGCTCGCCCGCCACGGGCTGATCCTCCTGGCCGACCTGCACTCCCAACGGGACGGTCCAGGTTTCGTCACCGACGCCGGCCCCCCGCTGCGCGGCATCATCACCGGCCTGGAACGGGGTACAACCGCCACCGGCCCCACCTTCAACGCTCTGGTCGAGCGGGTGGCCCGTCTCTTTGCCTATGACCCGGAGGAACTGCGCCGTTCTCACCTGACCGCCGCCCCGACCGAAACCGCGGTAGACCTCGACCGCCTGGCCCGCACTCTCGGCGTACGTTTTGTCGGCGAAAAAGCTATCTGGGAACCCCGCCACCTGCCGGCCGTGCTGGACTATTTGCCCGAAAACACACCCCTGGCCATCTACGGGCGCGGCCCCAACTGGCTCTACGCCGCCCTGGCCTGTCTGACCTTCCCGGCGCCCTTCTACCAGTTCGATGTCCGTCTGGGCTGGGTATCACCGCCTGCCCTATCCCTGGGCTCATCCCCTGGTGTACCTGTGCAGGTCCACAGGCTGTCCCGGGCCAATTACACCCAACTTACCTTCACCCTTCCCACTGCCTACCTGGATTACAGCGAAGCCCAGGAAGTGGCTGTCCCCCTTGTTCCACCGGAACAAGGTCTGATCCTTAGCGGCAAGCTCCCCTTGTGGCTGTGGACAGCGCTGGCCATTACTTATCGATACACTCTCTGGCTCGCCATCTATCAGCCTCAGCTGGGAAACCAGGCCGTCGTGGTTTACTCCCGCATATCCGAGATGGTGCCAGGCCGTCCGGTGCCAGCTTCTGACGAGCTGGAGATGTAAGAGCCTGTCAGAGAATTGCTCGCGCTCAGCCCTACGGTAAACCGCCAGGCTGATTCAGCAAAGCCTTGCAGGCCATTTTTGAGCCCCCAAGGGCCTTTGAACTGAGCCCGCTGCTAAAAGCGGCGGGCAGTACTTCCCTATTCATGGCACTTTCCGCCAAGATTTCCATAGGAATTTTCTCCTACCTTAGCTCTATTGTCACATACCCCATCACCCCCGTGACAGCTCTGCCCGGCTCGCCGGCACATGGCAACCGAGCCCTCCCCCCGCACGCAGGGAAGGAACAGTGCCCTATCCCCAAGGGGAGGCTCATCCACTGAATGGGGCCAAAACACGCCGTGGCGTCTTACAGCCCCGGGGCGCACGGCCGTATGACCATAGCACAGGCGGCGTTTGGGAGCCCGGGCATTCTGTATCTGGATACTCTTGCGCAAAATGGGATCACACACCTCAATTTGGCCAGGCGCCACCCTCAAAGGTATAATCAGCAGCAACTCTCCAGAGCCAATTATACCCCTCCGCCTGACCCTGGAGGAGGCAACCGTGCCCGAACTCGCCCAGATCATCGAAAAGATACGCGGCGATCTCACCGTTAAGAATCAGATCCGCGATATCACCCTTAATCGCAGCCGCGAGCTGATCCGCCTCTGCTCGCTCACCATTCGCGCCATCCACCGCCGCGAGTGGCAGGAGGCAGCGACGCTCTTGCAGGCCGCCCAGGAGGTTGCCAGGCTCATGGCCGAAGGGGTGGCCTCCTACGCCGACCTGAATGAGGCCGGCTATACCCAGGATGCCCTGAAGGAACTGGCCGAAGCTCACGCCCTCTACGCGTTCGTGCGCGGGACAGAGCTCCCCGACCCGGCCGATCTGGGCATCCCAGCCGCGGCCTACCTCAACGGCCTGGCCGAGGCCGCCAGTGAGCTGCGCCGCTTCGTGCTCGACCTGATCCGCCTGGGCCGCACAGCCGAAGCTGAACCATACCTGGCACTCATGGACGAAATCTACTGCCAGCTCATGACTATAGACTTCCCTGACGCCCTCACCGGCGGCCTGCGCCGCAGCACCGATATGCTGCGCGGAGTCCTGGAACGCACCCGGGGCGACCTGACCGTCGCGCTCCGCCAGGAAGAACTCCAGATGGCCCTCAGTGGCTTCGAGCAACGACTGCGCGACATCGGAGACCGATGAGAGCCCTCTCGTCCCGCAAGCCACTTCCTTCGAGATGGATCACCCTGGGTGTCCTGATCGCAGCGGTCATCCTGGCGCTGGCCGGCCTGACGGTCAACGCATGGGCTGCGCGCATGGCTATGTGGAGCCGCGGGTTAGACGCAGCTTTCACCGCCCCCGTGACCCCTACCCCTACCAAGACTCCCCGGCCACCAACCCGTCAGCCCACCCGCGTACCTGTGACCCTGACAGTGATCACCCCAGCCGCGACGCCGGCCCCCACCATTTCATCTGCCGGGGCGGAGGTGTCGGTCGCGCTGTCGCCTTACCTGGCGGCCGTAGTGCAACAGTACGGCATGGACCCCAGCCGACGCTTCATTGTGGTAGATCCCAACCTGCAAAAGATGACCATCTGGGATCCTGGCCAGCCGCCGCGCGAGCTGCCCATCAGCACAGGGGACGAAGCACGCGGCTACCACACGCCAGCCTGGTATGGGCTGGTGGGGCCCTATTGGGGCACGTTCCAGGCCTTTGGCGTCTACGCCGACGAGGGGTGGTATCTCTTCGAAGACGTGGGCAGCATCCTGATCCACGGCGCGCCCTACAGGCTGGTAGACGGCCAGAAGGTCTACCAGGACCTGGATGCCCTGGGCAACTACCCAGCCTCGCGCGGATGCATTCGCCTGGCCCCAGAGGATGCCCGCTGGTTCACCGCCTGGGGGCCTGAAGGAGTGCCTTTAGTGATCCTCCCCCGCGCCCAGGAGCCTGCCCGCCAGTAAGGAGAGAACCATGTCGGCCTCTCGTGACCCTCACTTTCGCCCCAAGCCTCCATACCTCAGCCGGCGGGCTTTCCTGGCCGCGTTGAGTGCAGGCGGCCTGGCGGCCTTGGGCGCCGCGTGTGCTCGACGTACACCTGGCCCCACTCCCACCCCTACCCGCACACCGCGTGTCCCGACGTCCAGTCCTACCCAGGCGGCCACCCGTACCCCGATGCCTCGCGCCACTGCGACCACGCCCCTTACCGCGACCACGACGGCTACCGCCACCCCTACACGGCCCCCCACCGCCACCCCCACCCCCACGGCCACCCCTTTCCCGCCCGGCCCTCCCACCAAACTGGGCCTCTTCATCACACGCAACGACCCGCGCATCTTCGACCTGCTCCGCACCCGCAACGTAGCTCTGGTCAAAACGCTCGAATATGACCCGAACTTCGCCACGGAGATCAAGCAGATCTCGCCCCACACCCTCCTGGTGGGCCGCATAGACCTGCCCCAGATAGACCTGGCCGGCCTGACAGACCCGGCCGGTGCCGCGCGTGCCTTCGCCGACCGGCTCTTGCCCATCGCCACCGAACCACGCCGGCTGGCCGCTTTCGACGGCTGGGAAGCTTACAATGAACCGCTGGCAACCAATGCAGACCAGATGAGCCGGCTGGCCGAATTTGAAGCCGAACGCACCCGGCTCCTGGCCGCAGCAGGCGTGCGATCTGTCATTGGCAACTTCGGCACAGGCCACCCTGCCCTGGAGCTGTGGCCCCATTTCCGGCCGGCTCTGGAGGCAGCCATCGAGCACGCCGGCTACCTGGGTTTGCACGAATATGCCGCGCCCACCATGCAATTCGGCACCCCCCAGGACCCCCTGGGATGGGACACTGATCCGGCCCAGGAGGGATGGCTGACGCTGCGCTATCGCAAGGTGTACCGCAATTATCTGCAGCCCAATGGCCTCTCTCTACCGCTCTTATTGACAGAAGTGGGGATTGATGGCCTGGTGGCCAACCGGCCCGGGCCACCAGGCCGTGGCTGGCGCGACTTCGCCGGTTATTGGGAAGAGTTGGGGATGGGTAGCGATGCGCCCGGCAATTATGTCGAGCAGTTGGCCTGGTACGACGCCATGCTCCAGCAGGACGACTACGTTCTGGGGGCGGCGATCTTCGCAGCCGCGGCTTCCCCGGGCTGGGAGAGCTACGAAGTCCTGGACGAGGTGTTCCCCTTCCTGCTCCAGTACCTCAGCGTCCACCCGCCACGCTGAGCCCCAAAGACATCGCTATCATATCCGGATGGCGGGGAACTGTTGATGTCCTGCTTCCGGTGGGCCAATTCGTGATCCTCATCCTGGTTTTGGCTTGGCCAGGGTGTCGGCCAGCTTGCGCCAGCTCAGGAAAGTCTGCTCCTTGGGCCGCCAGTTCTCCCAATCTACCTGGGCCATGGCCTCCTCCAGGGGCGTGATCACCACACCCCTGCGCATGATGCCGATGACGTTGGCATCCGCGCGGCGTGCGGCCACGTCGGCCATGATCTGCCGGGCCGCGTGCGCGCCCAGCCGGCTGCCCTGAATACGGTCGAAGGCGGTCGGAGTTCCGCCGCGCTGCAGGTGCCCCAGGATAGAGGTCCGTACTTCAAACGCGCCATTAGCCTCCGCTTCCATCACACGGCGCACGAATTCCGTATCGTAGTAGCGGAAGGCGTTCTCCGACATGATAACAATCCCCAGCTTCTTGCCGCTGAAGAACCCTTCGCGCAACAGCTCAGTATCCTGTAACAGGGTCTCCACCGTGGCGTTATCCTCGGGCAATAACTCCACCTCAGCCCCGCTGGCGATCCCGGCAGCCAACGCCAGGTAGCCACAGCGCCGGCCCATCACTTCGATGATGAACGCCCGGTGTGCCGCGCCGGCGGTATACTTGATCTTGTCCACGGCATCCACGATGTTGTTGAGCGCGGTATCGGCCCCAATGGTGATCTCGGTGCCGGGCAGGTTATTATCAATAGTGGCAGGGACACAGAGCATCGGAATGCGCAGCTCCCGATATTGATCGCGCGCGGCCACCAGCCTGGCCACCTGGGCATAGGTGTCCATCCCCCCTACGGCGATCAACCCCCGGATGTCCCACTCTCGAACTGTCCTGGCAATCCCGGCCAGGTCTTCCGGCTGCACCTGATAGCGGATGGCCCCCAGTTCACTGCCGCCCAGGCGGATCCAGTTCTGCACATCCATCCATTGCAGGTCCCAGATGTCCCCCTTGCGCAGGCCGTCGAAGCCATAGCGCACCCCCACCACGTCCTGGCCTTCGTTCATCGCAATGCGCAATGCCGTGCGCACAATGGCATTCATCCCCGGGGCATCGGGCCCACCGGTGAGGATGGCGATACGGCCGCGGTTGGCCAGCTCTTCCTTTGGCCTGGCCCGGGTCAGGGTCTTGAGCAGCTCCAGTGAGTCAAGGAAACTGCGGCCCCGCAGTTCCAGAGCCCGCTCGAAGTGACCCTGGTCGATCTCGGTGTTGACCTGCTGGCTCTTGGCCACCACTTCCTCCAGGGGAGTAGCCTTAGGCTCGTTGTTGACCAGGCCAATCATGGCAGGGGTGGGATCGGGCCCGCACAGGTGGGCTACGGCCGCTTCTCCCAGGCGAGAGGCCATCACCCGGTCAAAGGCGCTGGGAGAGCCGCCCCGCTGCACATGCCCAAGCACGGTGACCCGTGCCTCAACCCCCAGGCGAGTGCGCAGGATATCGCTGATCGTTTCGGCTTTAATTGGCAGGCCGTCGCTATGCCGCGCGCCTTCGGCAAAGATGATGATGTCGTGGCGCCGGCCGGCTGCCCGGCCGTTCTTGAGGGCCTCGATCATGCGAAAGTGCCAGCGCGCGTCCATCTCCTCTTCGGGGATCAGGACCCAATCAGCGCCAGTGGCCACCGCGCCCATCAGGGCCAGGTAGCCGCAGCGCCGGCCCATCACCTCCACCACAAAAGTGCGCTGGTGAGAATCGGCCGTAGAGCTGAGCTGGTCTACAGCCCGCACGATGGTGTTGAGCGCGGTATCCGCGCCGATGCTCATGTCGGTGCCATACTGGTCGTTGTCAATCGAGCCCGGCAGCCCCGCGATGCGCAGCGGCGGGGGGTCTGCGGCCAGCTCGGCGGGGATAGCACCCTCTGCGGCCAGCGCCCGCAGATGCTCCGGCCATTCCTGGTAGAGGATCAAGGCGCCGGTCAGCGAGCCATCTCCCCCGATGACCACCAGGCCATCAATCCCAGCCTGCACCAGGTTCTGAACCGCCTGCCGCCTCCCGGCAACAGTGTAGAAAGCTTCCGAGCGCGCGGTGCCCAGGATCGTGCCGCCGAACTGTAAGATGCCCCCCACACTGCGCCAGTTGAGCCGCTCGAACCTCTGCCCACCTTCCACCACCCCCTGCCACCCTTCATGGATGCCGATTACCTCGATGCCTTTATCCAGGGCACAACGCGTTACAGCCCGGATGGAAGCGTTCATGCCAGGGGCATCTCCACCGCTGGTGAGGATACCAATACGCATAAGGGCCTCCTTCGGATGAGGGACAAATGACCAAGGATGAAGGACAAACGACCAGCAGCCAGGCTCGCACCAGGCTGGTGCGTTCAAGTATAGCATGGTAAGGCCAGGCGGCCAAGAGCCGGGCCGCGAGGGTGTGCGCAGCGCAAGCCCGGGACCACGAGGAATGCCCGATGATGTGGTAGAATAGATGCAGCAGGGATGGCTAACCTTCTGGAGAAAAGAGATAAGGATTATGAGCATCGAAGCCAGGTTCGTGCATATCAACATTGTGGCCCGCGATTGGCAACGTCTGGCCCGCTTCTATGAGCAGGTCTTTGGGTGCCAGCCCGTGCCGCCCGAGCGAGACCTGGCCGGCCCCTGGCTCGAGCAAGCCACCGGCATCCCTGGGGCGCGCATCCACGGGGTGCACCTGCGCCTGCCGGGCCACGGCCAGGCCGGCCCCACGCTGGAGATCTTCCAGTATGCCCAGGAGGAGGAAGGGCCCCGGCCGGCGATAAACCGGCCAGGGCTGGCCCACATTGCCCTGGCCGTGGCCGATGTGCAGGCCGCACGCCAGGCTGTGCTGGCAGCCGGCGGGAGCGCACTGGGAGAGATTGTATCAGCCGAGATCGCCGGCGCAGGCCGTGTTACCTTCGCCTACGTCAGCGACCCGGAAGGCAATTTCATCGAGCTGCAGCGCTGGAGGTAGCAAGGCAGGGGACTGGCTCAGAGGCCGCGCGGGGTTGCTTCCTGGCCTATCTTGCGCAGTTTGGCGTAACTTGCCAGCAAGGTCTTGATCCCTTTGTCGGCAAAGGCGATCGTCACTTCCTCGTCGTCGGCCGTCAGCTCGCTCTTCAGCACGATCCCCTCCCCAAACAGGCCGTGGTCAACCCGGTCGCCAGGGCTGAATTGCGGGCCGCGGCCTTCGCGAGCAGGACCACCCTCCCGACCAGCTATGGCTGCCGCCGGGCGGGATGGGGGCTCAACAGCGCCATGGGCCGGAGAGGTCCGATGGGGGGTTGCCAGCCCGCGCGGCCGCTGGCTTTCTCCCACACTTCTCTCCTGCCTTCCCTCACGTGCTTCCGGGGAGGCTGTAACCAGCTCAGCCTCTCCGCTGCTCAGGACCTCAGCGGTCGTCACCCTGGCCTGGGCCACATCCCGCAGGAAACGCGAGGGTTCATTCAGCTCGTTGCGGCCGAAGAGGGTACGCCTGAAAGCGCGCACCAGGTAGAGGCGGTCTTTGGCACGCGTCACCCCCACGTACATCAGCCGACGCTCCTCTTCGAGCTGGTCCGGATCATCCATGCTGCGCACATGGGGCAGGATGTTCTCCTCCAGCCCTACGATGAACACCACCGGGAACTCCAGCCCCTTTGCCGTGTGCAGGGTCAGCAGGGTAACCCGGTCGTCTTCGCCGTTTAGTTCGTCCTGGTCCGATACCAGGGCCACCTCTTCCAGAAAAGCGCTCAGGCGCAACTCGGGGGGGAAGTCGTTGTAATAGGCAGCAACGCTGCGCAACTCCTGCACGTTGGCCCAGCGGTCCTCGCCCTCTGGCGTGCCGTCTCGCAATTCCACCGCATACCCTGACTCGTCGGCGATCCGGTCCAACAGCTCGACTACGGTGAGCTTGTGGCGGTCCGCCAGCCAGCCGGCCAGCAGGCGATAGAACTCCATCAGGGTGCGGCGGACGGCGGGCGAGAAGGGGTGCTCGGGCGGCTGGGTATAGCGGGTGCGGACCTCCTCGGGCAGGGCCGGGCTGTGCAGGTCACCGGCGATCAATGCCAGGCCTCCTGCCATGCCCACCCCATGTGCGCTGCTCCATTGCGCCAGGGTCGCCAATGTCTTCTCACCGATGCCGCGGCGGGGCACATTGATGATGCGGCTGAAGCTGAAGTTGTCGGCCGGATTGTGAATCAGGCGCAGGTAGGCCAGCATATCCTTGATCTCCCGGCGTTGGTAGAAGCGCGTGCCTCCCACCAAGCGGTAGGGCATGCCCCACATCACGAACGCGTCTTCCAAAGGCCGCGATTGGGCATTGGTGCGGTACATCACCGCGCAGTCTTTGGGCCGCGCCTGGCCACGCGCCATCAGCTCCCGGATCGTCCTGACCACATAGGTCGCTTCGTCCATCTCGTCATAGGCTTCGTATATGGTGACGGCCGGCCCCCGTCCCCGGTTGGTGCGCAGCGCCTTGGGCGTGCGATGACGGTTGCGTGAGATGATGGCGTTGGCTGCGTCGAGGATGGTCTGCGTGGAGCGATAGTTCTGCTCCAGCAGGATCACCCTGGCCGTGGGGAAATCTTCGCGAAAGCGCAGGACATTGCGGTAATCGGCCCCGCGAAAACCATAGATGGACTGATCTTCATCTCCTACAGCGAACAAATTGTGATGCTGTGCTGCCAGCAGGCGCATTAGCTCATACTGAGCCGTATTAGTGTCCTGGAATTCGTCCACCAGCAGATAACGGTAGCGTTCCTGATAGCGCGCCAGCACCTGCGGGTGCTCGCGAAAGAGGTATACGGTCCTGGCCAGCAAGTCGTCGAAATCCACCGCCCCGTTGGCAGCCATCAGTTTCTCGTAATATTCATACACCCGCGTCAGCACCTGAGCCCAATAGGTGTCCACGGACATCTCCGAGGGCCGCACCAGCTCGTTCTTCATGCGGGAGATGGCGGCGCGCATGGCCTCCGGCCGGTACTGCTTCTCGCTGATGTTCAGCTCTCGCAGGGTCTGCTTAATGGCCGTAAGCTGATCGCCATCGTCATAAATGACATAGTCGGGCCGCAGCCCGGCCAACTCTGCCTCCTGGCGCAAGATACGGGCACAGATGCTGTGAAATGTCCCCAGGGTCAGGCCGCGCCAGCCGGTACTGGCGGGCACCGATTCACCCAGCAAGCCGTTGATGCGGTCGCGCATCTCCTGGGCAGCCTTGTTGGTAAAGGTCACGGCCATGATGGCGCGCGGATGGACCTGGACAACCCGCAACAGGTAAGCCACGCGGTGAGCCAGCACCCTGGTCTTGCCCGAACCGGGGCCAGCCAGCACCAGAACCGGACCGTCTATCGTGGTCACGGCTTCCCGTTGGGCCGCGTTCAACCCCGCCAGAATGTCATCATGCACGGCTTGTCCTGCTCCTTTGGCTCGTCTGGTCACTGAGGTTAGTGATAAGGCCAGCCTGCCTGGCTTCATGTGCAACTGCCAGGAGCTATTCTAACATCCTTCGCCTGTCTGCGCCAGTCTTATGCTTTGCGGCTTTGCGCAGTTGACCTCTCTCTGGCCTGTGGTAGAATGTGGTGCGGCGCCTGACTCCTCTCAGGAGAGATATCTGTGGCCATAATACGGCATCGTTTGGGAGCATGTGCAACTTTAGCCTTCATCTTGCTGGAGGCTTTTCTGCCAGCGTTAGCGTTGGCCGGCGTACCGCCGGGCGAGTCCCTGGAGGACCAAGGCCACCGCGCCGCAGTGCACAGTGTGAACGAAGAGCCTGGCCAGACTGTCGCTCAAGTCAGTGGTACTGTCAATGTAAGCAGGCTCAATGTGCGCGGCGGGCCGGGCACTAATTACCCGATCATTGACGGGTTGAACCAGGGAGCGCTGGTAATCCTGCTGGAGTTGAGTCCTGACCGCCAGTGGTCTCACGTACAGCTGGCCAACGGGCGGGAAGGATGGGTCTATGTGCCGCTATTGGCGCCCTCAGGTTCCCTTGATCAGGTGCCCGTGGCCGAGAAAATCCCACTCCCGCCTCCTTCTCAGCCGCAGCCGGAGCACATGGTGGGCGAGAAGTTGGTGCTGGCGAACTACTTTGCCTGGTATGATGCAAACGGCTGGGACGCCTGCAACATCAGTGCTGGCGACAGGCCGCTCCAGCCCTACGGCTCTGACGATCCGCAGGCTATAGCCCGGCATGTCCAGATGGCCATGGACGTGGGGCTGGATGGCTTTACCCTGCATTGGTTTGCGCCCGGTGAGCGCACCGACCGCAACTTCGCCACCCTGCTGGCTCAATCCCAGGGCAAGTACTTCCGCTCCACAGTGGTCTTCTCCCGTCATATCTGGCACGGCTCCCCGCCGGCGAGCCAACAGAATGTAGCCGAGGCCATTCGCTATCTGCTTGATAGCTACAGCGCCCACCCCAACTTCCTGCGCTACCAGGGCAAGCCGGTGATCTTCTTTACCGATGTCTACAGGGTGCCCATAGAGGCCGGGCAGACCCCGCAACAGGCCTGGGCCGCCATCCGGGGCCAGGTAGACCCTGAGGCGCGAACCTGGTGGATCGCTGAGGGGTTGGACCCCAGCTATCTGGCCGTCTTCGATGGCCTCTACGTTTTCAAGATCACCCACGCCGACTATCCCAACGATTTCGTCAAGGCCTCCCGGTGGGCCAGCCAGGTACGGGCGTGGGAGCAGCGGACAGGAAGACCCAAGCTGTGGATCGCTACCCTGACACCTGGCTGGGATGACCTGCGGGCCGGGTGCAAGGCGGATGTGCGTGTGCCGTCCAAGCCCCACCGCCGTGAGCGGCAGGACGGTGCCTTCTATCGCGCCACCTTTGACGCCGCGCTGAAGAGCAATCCCGACTGGCTGTGGATCCACAGTTTCAACGAGTGGGTCGAAGGGACTTACATCGAGCCCAGCGTGATGTACGGTGACAGGTACATGCAGATGACACGGGACTTCGTACAACAGTTCAAGCGCTGACCCCTCTCGCTAAAGAGACCTCATTGCCTCCCCCCGTGTCTGGTCGCCACTGGTACAGAATACATTGGTGCTAATCCCTGCACCGGCCACCCCCTGACCCCAGTCCAACACGACCCCTTTTTGGGCTGACTGTCCTATGGACGCTGGCGTCCAGGTATGCTATTCTGAAGTTGGAGATAGTTCAATTTGCCCGGGAAAAGGAGAGTAAAAGATGCGATGGTGCGTTCGATTCTGGCTCTTATTGGCGATGATCTTGCTCTTAGCGGGTCCGGCCAACGGGAGGCGAATCGCAACAGCTCAGACGCCCCCACCGGGGGCCACCAATCTGTTTCCGTCCCCCAACGAGCGTTTCGGCTTTGGCGTGCTGTACGGGATTGATAACTACAACGTGGTGCCGCTGAACGCCGGCTGGTATCAGAACTGGGGCCTGGCCGAGAACGCCAGCCACCCGGATGGCATCGTAGCTGCCCATGTAATCCGGCTCAGCCCGGAAGGGCTGCATCTGGACCAGGCGCGGCTGACAGCCGCGGTCGAAGCAGACCCAGGCGGCCTCTGGCTGATCGGCAATGAGCCCGATATGTTCAGACAGGATAATGTCACGCCCGTCCAGTATGCCACCCAGTACCGCCAGGCTTACTTCGCCATCAAGGCCCTGGACCCGTCGGCCCAGGTGGCGGCTGGTGGCATCGTGCAGCCTACCCCGTTGCGATTGGGCTGGCTGTCGGCTGTCCTCGATGCCTATCAGGAGCTATATGGGAGCCCCCTGCCGGCCGACGTCTGGAACATCCACAACTATATCCTGCAAGAGGTGCCAGGAGAATGGGGCTGCGGCATCCCGCCAGGCTACTACGGCGCACGGCCGGCCACCTACCCCGCCAACAAGCACGATGACCTGGCCATCTTTCAGGAGCATATCATGGCCATGCGCCACTGGATGGCGGAACATGGCCAGCGCGACAAACCGCTGGTGATCAGCGAATACGGCATCCTCTTCCCCGAGGAGAGCGGCTATGACCTGCCGCGCGTACGCGATTTCTTCGTCAATACCGCCAACTGGATGCTCACAGCCCGGGATCCAGAGCTGGGCTACCCGGCCGACGACTATCACCTGGTCCAACGCTGGATGTGGTATAGCCTGGATGACACCAGCTTCAACAACGCCGGCAACACAATCGCCGGCCTGATGGACCCCTATACCCGCCAGATGCGACCAATGGGGCAGGTCTTTGCAGAGCAGACAGGGCCACTCCGTCGTCCTTACGTTAATCTGGTCGTGGCCAGGGTGACCCTCCAGCCCCAGGCCGGTAAGGCCCTGGCCTCAGACGTGGCGCAACCAGTGACAATACGGGCCATCATCCAAAACCGGGGCAATACCCCCGTCCAACAGCCCTTCCGGGTCGTGATCCAGGATCAGGCGGGGCGCCTGATCGCCAGCCAGGTGGTCAGCAGCCTGCCAGCCCGCTACGCCGGCAACGCCATCGTCGAGGCTGCCTGGACCAAGCCGGCAGGCACCGACTGGAGAGTTGTGGTCACAGTGGACAGCGAGAACGCGATCGGCGAATCCAACGAAGAGGACAATCGCCATTCGATCGGCCCGATGGCCGACCTGCACCTGACCTCATTGGTACTCTCTGCGGTGACAGGCCAAACAGAGGCGGCCTGGGACGCAGGCTCGCCTCTCGCCCTCACCGTGACTGTAGAGAACCTGGCCGGCATGAGCGTTCCGGGGGCCATGTTGCAGCTCTGGGACGGCACCCAACTCCTTCACCAGGGAACCCTGCCCGAGCTGATGCCGGGGGCCCAGGCCGAGGTCGTCTACCGCTGGCTCAATCCCAGCCCTGGCATCCATGCCCTGGCCGCGGACGTGCTGCTACCAGCCGGCATCTCCGACCCGGTAGCTGAGAATAATCACATCGGCCGTCAGGTGCTGCTGGCCTCGCACCGCTCCTACCTGGCGCTGATCAATGGGCCCCAGTACCAGAGCGGCCAGACTGGGTCTATCACGTGTCACAATATGCTGCAAAATGGCGGCTTCGAAGAGGGTACTCTGGCCGGGTGGAACGCCTCTCCCTTCGCCGGCCTGATGACCGCCAGTTGCTATGCCGGGGGCTACTGCCTCTGGCTGGGCCGTGGGGTCAACATCGAGGACGATGTTTTCCAGACGGCCTTCATCCGCCCCTCAGTCCAGAGCCTGCATCTGGACTATGCCTGGGCGGTCGTCACCACGGAGCCGGCAGCAGAGCCACGCGATGTGCTGACCGTCGAGGTGCGCTCGGCCACAGGTCAGCTTTTGCGCCGGCTGGAGACCCTCCACAATACCGATGCCCATCCCTACTGGTATACCTCCAGCCACGACCTGTCAGACCTGGTGGGCCAAACTCTCCAGGTTCATTTCGTGGCGCGCAATGACGGTGCTTACTTCACCAACTTCTTCCTGGACGAAGTGCGCCTGGAGGCGTGCGAGAGGCGGCAGTAATGGCGAATTTTGACCTGTAGACGTAAGAAAGCCTGGCATACCTGCCGCAAAGCAGAGCCGCCGCAGCCCAGATGCAACCGGATCGGAGCTACGGCGTGTCGGCATCCAGGCAGCAGCGCACGCCTAGCTGCTGGCAGACAGAGGCTGCTGGCACAGCCACTGGCACCCCGGCCCACCTCAGCAAATCAGAGACGACCCCCAGGGGCAGTCCCATGATGCTGGTGTAACAGCCCCGCCAGGCAATCACCGGCATGAAGTCCGGGTTTTGGATGGCATAGGCGCCGGCCTTGTCGAGGGGATCGCCGCTGGCCACATAGGCCGCGATCTCCTCGTCTGAATAGGCGCGCATGGTGACTTCACTGGCTGCCAGGCCCATGGCCAGGCGGCCGTGGTGAACGAGCGCCACGGCGGTGTAGACCCGATGCGCCCGGCCCCGCAGGGCGCGCAACATCTCAACCGCCTCATCCGCATGGGCCGGTTTTCCCAACACATCTCCATCCAGCGCGACCACCGTATCAGCCGCCAGCACCGTGGCATCCGGCCGGCGGGATGCCACGGCCTGGGCTTTGGCCTGGCTCAGGCGGACGGCCAGTGCCACGGGGCCCTCTCCCACCCGCGGCTCCTCATCCACATCTGCCCCATCCACAACAAAAGGGACGCCCAGCGCAGCCAGCAAGGCCTGACGCCGTGGCGACGCAGAGGCCAGAACCAGCACCGGGAAACCTCCTAATGTCCAGGTCAATAGCCCCGCTCAAGGCCGCAGGAACAGAAACGCCAGAGCCAGGATCACATACACCCCCAGCAACTGGACACCCTCCAACCAATTAGAACGCCCGTCCTGGAACACCAGCGCCGCGATCAGGCTGCCACCGAAAAGGGCAACGATCTCGAATTGATTGAACACCAGGGTCAGAGGGTGGCCCAGCAGGAGGCTGAGAAACACCAGCACAGGAGCCACAAAAAGGGCGATCTGCAGGCTGGAGCCCACCGAAACAGCCATGCTGAGCTCCATCCTGTCCTTCCAGGCGGCCTGCACAGCCACCGCGTGCTCCGCCACGTTCCCCACCAGTGGTACCACGATGATACCGATGAAGAACTCCGATACACCCAGCTCGGCCACCGTATGCTCCACCGCGGCAACCAGGATCTCGCTGAGCCAGGCGATCAATACCGTGGCGCCGACCAACAGCGCCAACGCCTGGCCAACGCTCATGCCAGGGTGCTCGGCATGCACCTCCTGGCCCAATGCCGGCTCAGGGCTGGTGTGGCGGAAGGAGAAAAGAAGGCCCAGCGCGTAGACTACCAACATCGTCACCGCGGTGCCCAGGCTGAGCCACTCCACCGGTCCTTCGCTTTCGGTATGGGCGAAAAAGAAGAGGGAAGGGATGACCAACGCCAGCAGAGCCAGGATCAGTTGGGTAGCATTCACCCCTGCATGCCGCGCATCAAAGGTCTGCTCGCCGTTCTTCAGGCCTCCTACGAAGACGCTCAACCCCATGACCAGGAGCACGTTGCCCAGGATCGAGCCCGTAATGGAGGCCTTGACCAACTCCAACAGGCCGGCGCGAATGGCGAAGACGGTGATAATCAATTCCGCGGCGTTACCCAGGGTGGCGTTGAGAAGCCCGCCGGCCCGAGGGCTGGTATGGCTGGCCAGCTCTTCTGTGGCCTGGCCCAGGAGGCCCGCTGCAGGGATTACGGCCAACGCTGAAAGGATGAACAGCCATGTCGGCGACCACCCCAGGAAACGGCCCACAATCGCCGCCGGCGCGCAGACTAAGAGGAGGTTGAGATATCTCACGGCAGCGCCCCCAGTTCTCTGATGGCTTCGTGTGCATCGTGAGCCATGCGGCGCATCCAGTCCCATGCCGACTCGGGCGGCAGCATCCCGGTGCCGTCGGTGAAGAGGCTTGCCGGCGCGTAAGGAGGCACCAGCAGATTAACTGCCCGCGGGACAACGTCGATAACTATAGGGGTGTTACCAATATAGTCCCCATCCACATGTACAGGCAGCGGCCGATAGGTGGACACCTCTACATGTTGAGCCCGGTAGACATCCACCTTAGGGTCTTGCACATGGCGGCTCAGCAATAGACGTATGGCGTGTAAAAGAGTACGTGCTGCGCCACTACCCTGAAAACAGTAGACATCCAGCCAACCGTCATCCAACACAGCCCTGGGCGCCATCCTGAAGAAGACCCCATAGAGCTGGATGTTGCTGGCCTCCAGCATGATCAGGCGTCGGCTGACCCGGTGGCCATCCACCCGCACCACCGCCGAAGTGCCGGCGAAAGTGCTCAGCAACGAAACCGCCGTCACTGCCGAGGCCACCAGGCCCAGCCGTTTCTTGCGCTGGTAGTCCTGGTTGACCAGTTGATTGACCTGCGCATCAAACCCCACACCAGTCCAACATAGGAAGTGGTGAGCAGGGCCGTTCTGGCCACGCGGGCGCACCCGCCCGACATCCACCCTGCGGATCTGGCCCTCCAGGGCCAGCCGCGCCGCTTCCAGCATCGGCCGGGGGTGCAGGCCGCCGGGCACCGGCAGGTTCAACTGCCGGGCCATGACATTGCCCGTCCCGGCAGGCAAGACAGCCAGGGCTGTATCGGTCCCCACCAACCCATCCACCGCCTGGGCGAGGGTGCCATCTCCCCCGGCTACAAACACCACATCACACTTCTGAGCCGCAGCCTGGCGGGCAAAGGTAGTGGCATCGCTGTAACCCAGCGTAGGCTCGACCCCTACCACCTGCCAGCCATGGCTTTTCAACAGGGCCACGATCTGCGCCAACTCTTCGCTGTGATCCCGCTGGCCGGCGGCAGGGTTGTGGATAATCAGCGCCTTCATGATCCCCACTCCCCTGTTACGGCTGCCCTCAGGCACGCCTCCAGGTCGCCAAAGCGCATGCGCACCCCACTGTGCATGGGCGCGTAGCAAGCCATCTTGCCCGCATTGGTAGCCATGCTGCGCACACCCAGCAGATGCAGGGGCGCCACGACCGCGCACGTGTCGGCCACCACCTCGCCCCCCGCTGCCTCGATAGCCTGCACGTAACCCAACTCGGCAGCCCGCTCTCGGGTAGCCCTGGCGGTAGTTACCCACAGGCGGGTCGCCAGGGTCTTGCCGGCCAGGTATCTGGCCACTTCCTCGATCTCGCTCAGGCTGGCGTGCGGACAGCCAATGGCGACCAGGTCAATATGGCGTAGATCTGGGTCGGCATCCATCACTCGATATGCTTCTGCCAGGCTCTCCACCACCATACGCTGTGCATCAGGCCGGATCAGGGTCTCGCCCAGGTCGCGCGCCTCGGGCGTATAACCCGCAATGTGATACAAGGCCACCGCGCCGTAAGCGGCCAGCCCAGCCCCCAGAGTCTTCAGGCGATCCACAGCCGGGCCGCCGGCCGTGAGCTCGCCAGGCAGGGCCGGCAGCCAGGCAGCCAGGTCGGCAAACCAGATGACATTCTGGCCCGCCGCCTTGCCCACCACATAGCTCAAAGCGCCAAAATCGGCCACCGTCCGCACCGGGCAACGCACCTCCACCACCAACCCGGCCTGGCGCTCTTCATCCAGATGGTAGCCATAGCGGGCAGTGCGGCCCACAATGGCCGCGGCCAGCGCGCTGGGCCCGCCCTCGCGATTGGTGCGTGCCCCGATCACAGAATTAGCAAAGGCCACGGCGCTCGACTCGGCCCACGCCAGCGTATCCCCACGCGCCGGCAGGTAGCCCTGCCACAGATAGGGGGTGCAGCTCATGGTTGGGCTGACCCCCATCCTGGCAAACGCATCGAGCACGCTTAGTTGGGGCTGGGCGAAGTCGGGGGGGATGCCCCAGGCCTGCCAGCGGTCGCGCTCCATTCCCATGGGGTTGAGGGTGGCTGGCACGCGCACGCGCGCGCCCTCCTCAGCCCAGCGGCTGAGGAACTGCACGCCGGCATCGCCCAGGTTCTTGTACGAGACCCCCGCGATCTGAGCATGCTTGATCGGCACCAGCTCGGCCGCGCCATAGATGCGCCCCAGAGCAACTACGATGCGCATGGCACGCTGGACACCCGGCCCCTCGGCGCCATCCAACATGGCCTGCTCTTCACGGGTCAGGAAAAGCCCGGCCACCTCTGCTCTTCTCCCGCTCTTTCACCCCGTTCATCTGCCTGCACAGTCAGCACCATCTCAGAAACCTGCCGGCCAGGATTCTAACATACAGGCAACCGGCCGGCAAAGATAGCCTGCCCAATGGCCTGGCACTTCATTTGAACGAGATGCCAAATTGGGGATGCGCTGGGGGAACTCCCGGCCGCGCTGGCTACCGCCGAGAACTGCGTAGTCACACAACCACGAAGGTGTTGCCCAAACAAGACAGAAAGTGACTATTCAGGCGGTGACTGGAAGGGCCACGCCGAGGGCAAGCCCTCGGCGTGGCCCTTTTGGGGCCTGGGGCCAGAGGTCGGCCTTCGCCGACCTCTCTTGCGGATGCACACATGAAAGGTGTCGGCGTAGGCCGACACCCCTCGGGCCGAGCCCTTCGGGGCGAGGCCTGGCACGAAGTGCCCAGGGAGGGCGATTTCAATCGGCCTGAATAGTTACGACAGAAAGAGGCTTCACTGCACCTGGCCTGAGAGGGGCAATACCCCCGGCAGGATTCGAACCTGCAACCTTGTGCTTAGAAGGCACCTGCTCTGTCCGTTGAGCTACGGGGGCGTGCACAGGGACATTCTAATAGACCCAGAAGGGCTTGTCAACTGTCAGGCCACTGTGCAGAGCCTGGTTTGTGCCGGGGAGCGCCGTGGATTATAATAGTTAGTCAGGTTCCCAGAGACAAGCAGTGGCCGCTCAAGTTGGAGCCAGATGATGCCCTGGCAACTATCTGCCTTTGACCATGTCCGCCTCTGAACAGGCTATCACACATCTCTTTCTGGTCCGTCACGGCCAGTCCTTATACAACCGCGATAGCACCGGTACGACACAAAACAGCGGGCTGACAGAGCTGGGCTGGCGGCAGGCTCAGCTTCTGGCCGACTGGTTCGCGCGCCATGGTCAGGTCCACGCCGTCATCTCCAGCCCGTTGATGCGCGCTCGACAGACAGCCGAAGTCATCGCTCAGCGGCTTGCCCTGCCGGTCTTGTTGCAGTCCGGCCTCGAAGAAGCTGACGTGCCCTACTGGGAAGAACTGCCCAAGACACCCCAAGACGACCCCCTTGGCCTCTGGGACAGTACATGGCAACCTTCCCCAGAACGCGCACCTGGTTACTCTCAGTTCCGGGCTCGCCTGCGGCAGGCCTTGCAGGAGATTCTGAGCGCCTATCTCGATAAGACGGTAGTCATTGTAACCCATGCTGGCACAATTGCTACCCTTTTGCGTAGCCTGTTTGGCGGCCATCTGATGACCGTGGCAGTAGATAACGGCAGTATTACCCATGTGAGTTGGCAGGATGGACGTTGGCGCCTGCTTGCCCATAATAGCCAGACCCATTTGCTGCCCCTTGGGCCCGAACTCTTCCCTGCACCATCTGCCGAGCAACAACCGCACCGGGCCGCAGCCCAGGGAAAGCAACTCGAGTTGGTCTTAGAACACTCACGACGCGTTGCCACGGCCTTCCCTCAGGGCATTATACACCCTGACGAGCGCGAGCTGCAGTCCCTCGTCAGGCTGGCTGCACCAACAACAGATACCAGGTTGCTAGACGTAGCAACCGGAGCCGGTGCTGTGGCACTGGCCTTTGCTCCCCATGTGGATCATGTGGTCGCTGTTGATATTTCACCCGCTATGCTAGAGTGCGCTGAACGGGCACGGCTAAGCCTCAACTTGCACAACGTCCGTTTTCGTCTGGCTGATGCCACAGCTTTGCCCTTCCCCGAACACAGCTTTGATGTGGTGACCTGCCGTGAGCTGCTTTCCTACATCCCTCAGCCAGATGTCTTATTGGCAGGTTTCCATCGCGTCTTAGTGTCGCGAGGCAAGTTAGTACTTGACGAGATTGTAGGGAGCGACGATCCCGTAAAGCGCGCCACACAAGAGGCGATCGAAATCCGCCGCAACCCGGCCTTTCTGAAGCTATACAGCAGCCAGGAGATTGAACGCCTGGTAGCCGAAGCCCTTTTCAAGATCGAAAAGCTTGAGCACTACGAACTAAACATAGGATTAGAGGAGTGGCTTGCTCAGGCAGCGGCTGACGCTGCCACTGCCGCTGCCGTGCGTTCGATGTTGGACGCCAGCATAGAGAGAGATGCGGCTGGTTTGAACGTGCGTCGCAGCCGTGACGGAAGCCTTTATCTCACCATTCACCGCATACGACTGCTGGCAACCGCCCGCGACCACTTACAGGCTGCTGATCTGGCCGCGGGTTAGGTCACCACTATGGATTTCATCTTGACCTCGAGACTGTTCATGCGCCTTGGCTTCGTTGTAAAACCCCTTGCCCGGCCGGAATTGAAAAGCCACGATAGCCGACGCTGGCAGAACAATCCCCATCTGAGTGTAAGCCTGGCTTATCTGCGTGATGTCTTTGTCTATCTGGCCGAGGCCCACATTGGAATGTACCGCATCTCGTCCGAGCTCGCACCTTATGCCACACACCCGGACCTGCCAAGATTTCACCATCAGGTAGCTGAGTGCCAGGCAGAGCTGGCGGCTGTGGGTGAGATGGCCCAAACTCTAGGGCTACGCCTCTCCTTCCACCCGGCATCCCACGTGATTCTAAACGCTCCTGATCCTGCCCGGCTAGAGTCAACCATCGCAGACCTGGCCGTTCAGACAGCTATCTTGGACAGCATGGGCCTGGGACCAGAGGCGGTCGTTGTAGTCCATTTGGGCGGCATCTATGGCGACCATGCTGCCTCCAGGACGCGCTTTGTGGAGAACTTCCTCAGACTGCCAGAACCTGTTCAGCGCCGGCTGGCCCTGGAAAACGACGACAGCCGTTTTAGCGTCAGCGATACCCTCTGGGTTCATGAGCGCACCGGGGTGCGACTGATTTTCGACAACCTCCACCACCGGCTCAATAACCCTGACGGGATCTCTCCTCGAGAGGCCCTGGCTGCCTGCCTGTCCACATGGCCCGCGTCCGTTCGTCCCAAGGTGCACTTCAGCTCACCCAGAACGGAGTGGGTGGTGAGGGAAGATGGTGACGGCCCCCTCCCGCAGGTGCGCCGAACACGATGGAGTTATCACTCTGATTACGTCAACCCGTTTGAGTTTATAGACTTTATCCGTATGGCTCAAGGCTTGCGTCCGTTCGATGTCATGCTAGAGGTACGTGCCAAAGACCTGGCTTTAGCCCAATTGCGCCAGGACTTAACCACCTTCGCGCCTGACCTGGCAGCCCAACTGGAGCCTTCCTGGCCTCCTGACGCCGACCCTCTGGCAGGAAGACCATAATCCCGGACAGAAACCCCTCCCGCGGACGCTCCTCCCATGAGCTCACCCATGACAGGCCGCTATGCGGTGACGCCGAACCAGGTAAGACAACCTGATGATGTAGCCAGCCCAGATACCGACACGGGCCACGATACGCCTGTGCTCGTTGTCGTTGTAAACCAGCCGCAAGACCTGGTACGTGCCCGTGACCAGGGTTGGTACCGCATTCCCCTCGCCCGGGCACCGAGGCGCGTTGCGGCAGAGTATCTTGCTTTCTACCTTACAGGGGCCTTTCCGCCCGAGGAACGTTGGGCTGTACGGTGGCTGGCTCCGGTATGCGGCTATTACATCGTCACCCGACGCGAGCTGATCCCCGAGGAGCCGATGCATCCCCGCGCTGATGATCGCTACTACAAGGTTGTGCTGGGACCCCTTGCCCCTCTCCCACACCCTATTCCCAGCCGGCGCCTGCGAAGGATCACCTTTATCCCCACTACCCTCTCTCGGCTCTATCAGGCCGAGGAAATCAACGACCTGTGGATCAAAAGCAGTGCCCAAGAACGGCTTTGGGCTGCCCTTAAACAAGCCGGCCTCTTCGCTGAACGACAATATCCGCTTCGGGAGGATCTGCCACAGTATGTAGCCGATTTCGCCTTCTTCGGACCCCACGGCAAGGTAGCCCTTATCGTGCCTGACGAACCACGCGCCGAGGACGAGCTGCACGAGGGTCCGATCCCTGATTATCTCCTGGCTGCCGATGAGTGGAGAGTCGTCTGGGCCAGCCGTGCCGAAATCGAGGAGAACCCCGACCACTGGGTTAGACGAGTGGCACAACTGGTTGCACAGCCAGGATCATAGCTCAGAGAGGCAGGATGAGCAGAAGTAGAACGAGGGACCAATAATGAGCCATTCCTATGACTTTGATACCGTGATAGACCGGCGCCAATCTGACAGCGCCAAGTGGCATTACTACGATGAAGATGTGCTTCCTCTCTGGCTGGCTGATATGGACTTCCCAGCCCCGCCAGCCGTGATCCGTGCTCTTCGCGAGCGTGTAGAGCATGGTATTTTTGGCTATGGCATAGAGCCGTCGCGCTTGCGTGAGGTAATTGTGGCACGCCTTGAGCAACTCTACAACTGGAAGATTTCACCAGAAGATATTGTGTTTATCCCCGGGGTCGTGAGCGGTTTCAACCTGGTCTGTCAGGCCTTTGGCGAACCTGGCGGAGGAGTGTTGGTGCAGACTCCCGTTTACTACCCGATGCTCAGGGCACCAGGCAACGCGAAAATGGTCCGCCATGAGATGGAGCTAACACGGCAGCCAGACGGCTATTATACGGTAGACTTTGACCTGATGGAGAAGACAGTCACCGCTCATACCCGCGTGTTCTTGCTGTGCAACCCCCACAATCCTGTGGGACGTGTCTTCCGTAAGGCTGAACTGGAGCGCATGGCCGAGATCTGCCTGCGCCGACGAGTGATAATCTGTTCAGACGAGATCCACTGTGATCTTCTCCTGGATGGAAACCAGCATCTTCCTATCGCTTCCCTTGACCCAGAGATAGCCAGCCAGACCATTACCCTAATGGCACCCAGCAAAACCTACAATATCGCGGGTCTTCACTGCTCGGTGGGGATTGTCCAGAACCCCGAACTGCGTACTCGCCTGAAAGCTGCAGGCCGCGACCTGGTGCCCGGTGTCAACATCCTGGGATTCGTGGCCGCGCTGGCGGCCTATGAAGAGGGCCAAGAGTGGCTTGAGGCCTGCTTGCAATATCTGGCAGCTAACTGTGACTTCCTGCTTGACTATGTGAGGACGCATATGCCGGGGATCAAGGTGCGGCGGCCGGAAGGGACGTACCTGGCATGGCTGGACTGCCGGGAAACAACTATTCCGGGCAATCCACAGCAATTCTTCCTCCAAGAGGCAAGGGTCGCTCTGAACGACGGGGCCCTGTTTGGCAAAGGCGGTGAGGGTTTTGTCCGTCTAAACTTTGCCTGTCCACGGGCCATTCTCGCTGAGGCACTGGAGAGAATGGCTGCCGCCCTTGAGAGGGCTGCAGAGAGCCATATTACGGCGCCGTAGGAGGGCCTGAGCAGGCCCCCGCCCTCAACCATGGCCATGGCACCTTGGCTACCAGCCATAATCCCAGATGACCAGCGCTACGCTGGCGCCCCTGCCATAGGCTTGCCCCTGCTGCCATCGCATACCCAATGACGTAAAGCAACAGAAACGGAAGCGTGCCAAAAGCGCCACGCAACACGGCAACTACCGTAGTGGCCAGCGCATAGAGCAACAGGATCAGTTCCCCCACCACGGTGCGGTCGGGCCACAGGCGATAGACGCTGCTATGCCACTGACCATGCCGGCCCTCCAACCTGAACTTGGGGGTGCGCTGAAAGATGCCACCCCAGCGCGTAAGCCCCTCCCAAACGGCCCGGCTGGTGCTCCAGGTGATCCCTGTGGCTACGGCCGCCAGCAGTGGAAAGTAAAGTATCCGCCGCTTCCAATCAGGATACAGAGCCCTTGTAGCCACGATGTATAGCATGGGCAATCCCAGGCCGACCAGCCCCAGGCCCACAACTGGACCGCGCGGCAACTCGGCATGCAGTAGTAGAGGGAGCATAACTAGCAGCCACAAAACCATCAAGGGCTGAGCAAGATAACTGCTCATGTGCAGCAGTGCCATCACCTTCTGCGGCACGCTGAGCCGGCTGCGAATGACCCGGAGGCCCAACTTGCGCAGGCATTGCACTGAGCCCTGAGCCCAGCGCGCCTGCTGACGCTTGAAAGCCTCCATTTGCGGGGGCAGTTCGGCTGGCGCATCCACATTGGGGAGATACAGAGCACGCCAACCAGCCAACTGGGCCCGATAAGAGAGATCCATGTCCTCGGTCATGGTATCGGCCTGCCAGCCCCCCACGCTCTCAATGCAACTTCGCCGCCAAACCCCTCCTGAGCCGTTGAAGTTGATCAGCAGGCCGGCACGGTTACGGCCGGTCTGTTCGACCACGAAATGTCCGTCCAGGGCCAGGGCCTGCACGCGCGTCAGAGGTGAATAGGTGTAGTTCAAGTGCGACCAGCGTGTTTGAATCAGGCCAAGAGAAGGGTCAGCGAGCATGTAGGGGATTGTCCGGCGGAGGAAATCGGGCCGCGGGCTGAAGTCGGCATCGAACACCGCCAGGAATTCAGCACGCGTATGAGCCAGGCCCCAGGCCAGTGCCCCCGCCTTGAACCCCACGCGCGCAGGCCGGCGCAATACCTGCACGTTGATCCCCCTGGCCCGATAGTGCGCGGCACGGGCCTGGGCCAACGCGGTGGTCGCATCACTGGAATCGTCCAAGATCTGGATTTCCAGGCGGTCATGGGGATAGTCCAGAGCGGCGGCGGCATCAATCAGGCGTTCGATCACATGCTGCTCGTTGCAAACCGGCAATTGAACCGCCACCAGAGGCCAGGAGTCCTCTTGCACCACTATGGACGGCCGCTCTTCATGGCGATGTCGGAGGTAAAGTAGGGTCAAAACGAGGGCCTGCAGGCTATAAACCGCCAGCCAGAGAATGACCGCGGCATAGATAGCTCGGAACAGAATCAATGGCTGGCCTCCCCCAAACCGCATTATAGAACCCGCTCCAGCGCAGCCAAGAGTGTAACGACGTTCTCCGGGCGACACGAGTGCCCCATCAACCCAATCCGCCAGGCTCGACCCCGAAACGCACCCAACCCACC
The DNA here is from genome assembly GCA_034434335.1 of Anaerolineae bacterium. Classification (GTDB taxonomy): domain Bacteria; phylum Chloroflexota; class Anaerolineae; order CG2-30-64-16; family CG2-30-64-16; genus DAOTZS01. Next base: position 33,654 of record DAOTZS010000208.1, on the reverse strand, counting down.
GGCGATCTCAATATTGTACTCTTCCAGCAGACGACGCCGCACATAGGCCTCATCCACCCCGTCGGGCACATATACAGTTGTCAAGGTGGGCAGCCGGTATTCGAGGGGCACAACCAGGCGCAGACCTAATGCCTCCAACCCTTCCCACAGCATGCGCGCCACGCGGCTATGTCGTTCGCAACGCGCGGCCAATCCCTCCTCTTCCACCAGTCGCAATGCCTCACGCAGCGCGTAGACCATGCTCATCGGGCCTGTATGGTGATAGACTCGCTCAGGTCCCCAATACTTGCGGATCAGCGTCAGGTCGAGGTACCAGCTTTGAACCGGTTTCTTGCGCCGCCCGAGAGCCTCTTCGCCGGCCGGCCCAACCGTAATCGGCGCCAACCCTGGCGGCGCACTGAGGCATTTCTGAGAACCGGTGTAGCAGATGTCAATGCCCAGTTGATCTACTGGCACCGACACCCCTCCAAGGGAGGCTACCGTGTCAACCAGTAACAAGGCGCCGTGCCGATGCACTACCTCGGCGATCTCCTCCAGGGGCTGACAAACCCCCGTAGACGTCTCGCCATGGACAATGGCCACCAGTCGAGCAGGCCGGGCACGCAATGCTTCCTCGATCTGGCGCGCGCTGAAAACCTGCCCCCACGGCACCTCAATGCGCTGCACATCAGCATGTGCCCGGGCCGCCATCTCTACCATGCGTTCCCCAAAGAAACCAGCCACACAGATCAGGACCCGGTCTCCTTCTTCGATGAAGTTGTACAAAGAGGCTTCCATGCCAGCGCTGCCAGTGCCGGGCAAGGCCAGTGTCAGCGGGTTCGTGGTTTGGAACACCATGCGCAGCAAGGCCTGAGTTTCGTCCATCAGGCTCAAGTATTGTGGGTCCATATAGCCCACAACAGGTGTTGCCATCACCCTCAGCACGCGAGGAGGTATCATACTTGGGCCAGGCCCCAGCAACAGACGCGGGGAGAGATCGAGGTCGGAATAGCGAGAGGGTTGCTGCATTTCCATTACGGTGTAGCTCCTTTGGCAAGGATGGCCCCCCATGGGGGCAGGGCTCAATTAGGTAGTTGCGAGCTATTCTAGCCCCAGCTCAACGCGTTGTCAAAGAACCCAAGCTCCAGCCTCAGCCACCTACAAGCCCTCCAGTTTGCAGAAAAACGCTCATACATGTAAACTCAGCGTAACTATTCAGCGGTGACTGGAAGTCACCCTTTTGGGCCTGCGGCCAGAGGTCGGCCTTCGCCGACCTCTCTCATGATGCATACATGAAGGGTGTCGGCCTCCGCCGACACCCGGCACGAAGTGCCCAGGAGGGGCGATTTCAATCGGCCTGAATAGTTACAATTCAGCTTTGTGAGCGCTGGGCGCCATGTACGGGTTGCCTCGGAGAGCCATCCTATGGCCGTCATTGTGGAAATCGCTGGCTTTCGTCCTGCTTCTACCCCTCAACGCACAGCTGTGGAAGGGGTTGAGACAGCAGGCCAGGCCATTGAGCGCCTGGCTGTTTCTGATCGTCCCGGACTCATCATCCTGGTGAACGGCCGGCTGGCAAGTTGGCACACGCGGTTGCAAGACAACGACATCGTACAACTGATCCCAGCGCCCGCTGGCGGCTAGACGGCCCCCTGTCACCTTCCTGAGAATCCCAGGGACTTCCGGAAAGGCCCACAAGGAGGATATGATGAGTGTTGCTGGTACATGGGGGAAGATCCTGCATGCAGACCTCACCTCGCGGCACATTTGGACAGAGACGCCCCCAGATGAACTGTACCTCAAGCTGGTAGGCGGGCGAGCGCTGGTGTCATATCTCCTGCTGCGCGATCTGCCACAGGGAGCAGATCCCCTGGGACCACAAAACTTGCTGATCTTCGCCCCGGGGATCTTGCAAGGGACAAACCTTCCAGGGGCTGGCCGGCATGGAGTAGGCGGCAAAAGCCCGCTTACTGGTGCGCTGGGTAGCTCAGAGGCCGGTGGTTGGTGGGGGCACGAGTTCAAACGAGCAGGGTTTGATGCACTGGTAGTGCACGGCCAGGCAGACCAGCCAGTTTATCTCTGGATCCACGATGGCCAGGCTGAGATCCGTCCGGCTGCTCATCTGTGGGGACGTGAGACAGCCGAGGTGCAGGGCTTGATTCGCAATGAGTTGGGTGACGAACGCGTCCGAGTGGCGCAATGCGGCATCGCCGGCGAGAACCAGGTCCTCTTTGCCTGCATAATCCACGATGCCAACCGCGCGGCTGGGCGGAATGGGCTGGGTGCAGTTATGGGCAGCAAGCGTCTGAAGGCGGTGGCAGTCCGTGGCACGCAAACTGTTCCGGTAGCTGATCACCGTCAGCTTCAGGAGGTTGCCAAATGGTTGGGTGATAATTATCGGGAACTGGCTGCTTGGGCGGTTGAGATGGGCACACCAGCGGGTGTGAACAACCTCAACCGCAGCGGTGGGCTGCCAACCCGCAACTTCCGGGACCCGGTATTTGAAGGTGCTGACAGCATCAGCGGCCAGACCATGCAGCGCACGATCCTGATCCGTCGCGATACCTGCCAGGCCTGTCCCATCCAGTGCAAACAGGTGGTGGAATACGATTCCGAGCAAGCCCGACAACGGCTCAGCGAGTGGACGGCGAGCACACCGTTGCGGGTGAGCCAGGACGCGGTGCATCGCATAGAGCCGGTCTACGGAGGCCCGGAGTACGAATCGCTGGCTGCGCTCGGCAGCGCTTGCGGCATAGATGATCTGATTGCCGTGGCCAAAGCTAATGAGCTGGCAGCCCGCTGGGGCCTGGACACGATCAGCACCGGGATGACCATTGCTTTCGTGATGGAATGTGTCGAGCGCGGGCTGCTGACGGCCGAGCAAACCGATGGCTTTCTGCCGCGCTGGGGAGACGCCACCGCCCTGCTTGAGGCCCTGGAATTGATAGCGCACCGTCGCGGATTCGGCGCACAAATGGCGCTGGGCACCCGTCGGCTGGCACGGCTGATTGGCCAGGGTGCCGAGGCATACACGGTGGAGGTCAAAGGCCAGGAACTGCCGATGCATGAGCCGCGGCTGAAACATGCCCTGGGCGTGGGCTATGCCGTTGCGCCCGTAGGTGCAGACCACATGATGAACATCCACGACACAGGGTATACCGCCCCTGGCAGGGGGTTGGACCGCGTCAACCTGGTATACCGTGTTGGCCCACTCTCGGCCACCGACTTGGGGCCGGAGAAGATGGAGCTGTTCTACCACGAGGTCAACTGGCAACACTTCCAGGATTGTGCCCTATGCTGTATGTTCTACCCCTACGACTACACCCATCTGGCCCAGGCGCTGAGCGGGGCAACCGGCCACCAGTATACCCCGCGCGATATCCTGGCCGTGGGTGAGCGCGCCCAAACCCTGGCACGGCTGTTCAATCTGCGCGAAGGCTTCTCCGCTGCAGACGATAAGTTGCCCCGCAGGGTAATGCAGGCCTTCCGAGAAGGGCCACTGGCCGGGATTGAGATCACGGAAGAGGCCTTCTACCGGGCTCGCCAGACCTGGTATGCCCTCATGGGGTGGACCCCGGAGGGGGTGCCTACCCCAGAACGCCTGCGTTTGCTTGGATTGGAAGAGTTCTTGCCATAGACGATATCAGCGACCCAACCCATCAGGCATCTTTTTAGCCCCTGAGTCAGGAGGAATTATGTCACCTCGACGGAAGCCTCGTTATCCTAACATCGTGCTCATAGGCATCGACTCCCTTCGCGCCGACCACATGAGCTGCTACGGCTATCATCGCCTGACCACACCTCATATCGATCGTTTCGCCACAGAAGGCACCTTGTTCGAACGCACGTACAGTGCTTATATCCCTACTACCCCGGCTTATGCGGCCATGTTGACCGGCATGGACCTGTTCAACACCCAGGTCGTGGCCTTGCGCCATAAGGGCCCTCTGCGGCCAGAAGTCAAAACCCTGGCTGAGGTCTTGCGTGAAAAGGGCTATCAAACCACCTGTGTGGGCTTCAGCGGCAATCCTGCCTCGCGAGGCTTCGATACCTACCTGACTTACGAGGGATGGGGTAGCTGGAACGAAGGACGCAGCCCCAAGGCGCAAAACCTGAACAGGGTGGCAATCCCCGAACTCGAGCGCCTGGCAAAACAGAGGGAGCCTTTCTTCCTCTTCCTGCGCCATATGGACCCCCATGCCCCATACCTGCCACCGGAGCCGTTCGAGCGCATGTTCTACCACGGCAACGAGTGCGATCCCAGAAACAAGTCCATGGAGCCCGTGATGGCCTTCAAGCCCTTCCGGGACTTTTTCGCCAGTTGGATGCCGCCAGGGATCACAGACAAGGATTATGTGATTGCTCAGTATGATGGCGCGGTTGCCTATATGGACGCGGCCATGCAAACCATCTTCACGGCCCTGGAAAAGCTGGACATCCTCGACCAGACGATCGTGGTGATCAACAGCGACCACGGTGAGACATTGTACGACCACGAATGCTACTTCGACCACCACGGCCTCTACGATCAGACCCTGCACGTGCCGCTGATCATCCGCTACCCTGCCAGGGTGCCGCAGGGACGGCGCGTGGCCGGCTATAACCGTCACCAGGACCTGATGCCCACCCTTCTCGAGCTGGCAGGGATTGAGACCGACATTCAGTTCGACGGCAAGAGCCTGTTGCCTCTGATCAGCGGTGAAATCGCCTCCTATGAAAGCGAATTCTACATTACAGAGTGCACATGGATGCGCAAGCACGGCTGGCGCACTCCCCAATGGAAGCTGATCCTGGCCCTGGAGCCAGACTTCCACTTCAAGCCACCAGTTGAACTCTACAACCTGGTGGAAGATCCCGGAGAAAACATCAATCTGGCCGATCAGCACCCGGACATCGTGTCCCTGTTGCAGAAGCGCATGGAGGCCTGGCTGGCGCGCCGCGAGCAAGAGACAGGGCTCCCCAACCCCATCCATACCCAGGGTGACTGGCATGGCCATGCCGGCATTGGCCCCTTTAAGAGCTCGCAGCAAGCATATGATACGCTCCATATCGGCGACCCGGCTCAGGCTGCCAGGCTTCAGGCCGAGCCCAGGCGATAGAAAGGAAGGCTGTCAAATCGTCCTATGTCGCTGATCACCGTTATCGGCCGGGGGCATTCGGGCACGCGGGCGATGTCCCACACCCTGTCTGCGAGCGGCGTGTTCATGGGCGCGCCTCTCAACGAATCGGGTGACCTGTTGCCCCCGCAAGACATGTATGAAGCTTGTCGGGTTCTTGCCCGGTATGTCCGCTGGTGTGGGGACCTGAAGTGGGACTGGAGCGCACTGCATTCGATGGAGATCCCGGCGGAATTCAGCAGCCTGATCTACTCTTACCTGAGATCAGTCTTGGAGAGCAACGAGCCCCACAAGGGGTGGAAGATCCCCGAAACCACGCTGGTTTTTCCCTGGATTGCGCGCATGTTTCCAGACGCGAAGTACATCTTCTGGATTCGCGACCCGCGCGATTGCATCCTGAACAGACATCTGACTGACGACTTGAGGGACTTCGGTATCCAGTATCCCCTCACCGACGACGTATACCTGCGCAGAGCTATCTCATGGAAGTATCAGTACGATCTGGTCAAGGCCACACCCAAACCGCGGCACTGGATCGAAGTACGCTTCGAGGACTTTGTACTGCGGCAGGATGAGACCTTGCAACGCCTGGAGGAGTTCCTTGGCATCAGACTGGCCAAGATCCCTGTGCGGCCAGAAGCGGTGGGGCGTTGGAAACAGAGCAGCGAGGCGCACTATTACGATTTTCTCAGGCCTGCCCTGGAGGAGTATGGATACGAACTGCCTGCGGTGGCCCCCTGGCCACTACCACCTGCAGAAGTGGCTGAAGTTCTGCCCAGTCCACCTCCTTCTCCAAAGCCCCAGCCGGAGATCCTCTATGGGCTGGAGCCTCAGGATCTAACCATGGGGAGATGACCACATGCTCAGAGCCTGTGTCATCGGCATGGGCCCTATCGGTAATCGCCATGCCACTATCTACAAAGAAGACCCCCTGGCCGAGCTGGTAGGGGTTTGCGACATCATCAAGGAAAGGGCCGATGCTGCTGCGGCCCGGTTGGGCGTGCCGGCATTCTACGATGCCCAGACCATGCTAGATGCCCTACGACCTGACGTATGCAGTATCACCACTTCCGGCTTTGAGAATGGAAGTGACCACTACGAGCCTACTATGCAGGCTCTAGAGGCTGGCTGCCACGTGTTGGGCGAGAAGCCGATTCACAACGAGATCCCCAAAGCCGAAGAAATGGTTGCCAAAGCCCGCCAGAAGGGGGTCTGCTATGCCATCAACCTCAACCATCGTTTCACCCCCGCTGCCTACCTGGCCAAACGCTGGCAGAATGAAGGCAAAATCGGCCACCTGCTCTTCATCAATATGAGCATGTGGATCAAGAACCCCGCCGAGAGTTCTCCATACTACATGATCAAATCGCTCAACCCCCACACAGTAGATATCATGCGCCACTTTGGGGGTGAGATAGAAGCGGTCCAATGCTTTGCGACCAAGGCTCCGGGCCGCAAGATCTGGTCTACGGCTCATATAAGTGTGCGTTTTGCCAACGGTGCGGTGGGCGGGCTGACCGCTTCTTATGACATCGAGCGCGGGCACCCCATGGAGCGCTGCGAAGTGGCAGGCACCGCCGGCCGCTTTGTCATTGATGACATGTGGCGAGAAGTTACCCTCTATCCCGCCGGAAACCTGGAGAAGACAGTGTACACCAATCCGGTTTTCGGTGGTATGCGGGATTTTGAAGACACCTTCCGCAACCGTATCCATCGCTTTCTGGAAGAGATCACCATGGGAGTGCCGCCCGAGCGCATTGATGGCTCCGGCGCGGATGGGCTGGCTGCTCAGAAGGTGCTCCAGGCTGCTATCGAGTCGCTGGAAGGCGAGAAGGTTGTTTACGTCAAGTGACATTGAAGGGAGAAAATCACCATGGCTCTCAAAGTAGGTGTGGTGGGCATGCGCGGGATCGGCAACACGCATGCCCAGGCTTACAAACAGGATCCTCTGGCCGAGTTGGTTGCAGTGTGTGACGTAGTGAAAGAGCGTGCCGACGCCGCGGCTGCCAGGTTCGGAGTCAGAGCCTACTACAGCCTGAGGGAAATGCTCCGTCAGGAGGAGATTGACATCGTGGACGTGACCACGGGCGGCTTTGAGAATGGAAGCTGGCACTTTGAGCCGACTATGGAAGCCATAGAGGCCGGCAAACATGTGTTGGTAGAAAAACCGCTCTCCAACGATGTGAATGAGGCGCGTCAGATGGTCGCCGCAGCGACCCGCAAGGATGTCTACCTGGGCTGCAACCTGAATCATTACTTCACCTTGCCCGCTGAACGCGGGAAACAGTATATCGCGAACGGTCAGATCGGTGAGCAGATCTACTGTCTGCATTTGATGGGCTTCGGCGGTGGCGAACCTCCTAACTACCGCCCCCCTGATTCCAGCCGCGTCAAGGGATGGCCTTACTTCCATCTGAAAGCATTCCTGTCGCATCCCTTCTCGGTCATGCGCCACTTCTGCGGCGACATCACTCACATCCAGGCCTTTGTGGAACGGCCCGGCTACCGCAGGAGAGCGCAGGACGTCATGCTCTCCGTCGCAGGGATCAATGTGCGCTTTGCCAACGGTTGCATAGGGTACCTGCTGAGCCAGCGAGGCGATGCGCCAACGGGCGAAGGCCTCTGGTGGATGCTGGAAGTAGCCGGCACTAAAGGGGTCTTCCGCATCGAGAATTGTGTTGAGAAAATCATCTATCGCTCGGTTGAAAAGCCGGGAGAGCCGGTGGTGACCCATTCCGGGACGACCGACTTCAACACGACTTTTGCTAACCGAATCCACGCTTTCCTCGAAGATGTCAGCAACGGTGTCCCCAAGGAGATGTTACGGGCCTCGGGGCGGGATGCTCTGGCCGCACTGGAGTACACTTGGGCGGTGATCGAGTCGTATGAGAGCGGTGGCGCGCTCGTCCGGCCACACCCCTTGCCGCCTCTCCATGGCGATCCGGCTATCCTGTTAGATTGACCCTCATTGCATACTCTGCAGCGGCAGTGCTCAGGAGGAGTGCCATGAAATTGGGAGCGAATTCCGTCCTCTTTGGCGGCTACGATCTGGAAACCGCTTTTCGCCATCTTGCCCTGGCAGGCTATGATGGCATCGAGCTCTCCGCAATCGAGGGCATGAGCCAACACCTGGTGCTGGATCGCTGGCAAGAGATCGTGCCGGAAATCAAACGCCTGGCCAGGGAATACAGCCTGGAGCTCCTGGCCATAGAGCAGCCTTCGCAGGATCCGGCAAAGATGGAAAAGGCTTTCCAGGCCGCGGTCGAGCTGGGTATTCCTATCGTGAACTGCGGTCCTGGTGGCAAAGCTGGTGATGAAGCCAGCTTTCAGCAGTCGGTGGATTCCATCGGCCGGCTGGCGCAGATGGCTGAGCGATATGGCGTTACTCTCTGCGTCAAGGCTCACGTAGGGGCAGCGATCTACAACACACCCACAACCCTGCGCTTGCTGGCGGCGGTGAATTCCCCGGCCTTTGGCGTAGATATGGATCCTTCCCACATATATCGGGCAGGGGAGAACCCGCTGGATGCGCTCAAGGCGGTCATTCATCGGGTCAGACATGTCCATATCCGGGACTGTAAGGCTCTTCCGGTCCCGACGACAGGGGCCCCGGTGGGACCTGGCAAGCCGGAAGAACAGGTGAACGGCCGTGGTAACATCGATCTGGTAGGATACATCCGCATTCTGCACGAACATGGCTATCGTGGTCCCTTGGACCTGGAAATCATCGGGGCCCGGGAGTACAGCCTGACCCAGTGCGCCATGATCGCGGCTGAGGCGCGCGGGCACATGCAGGCCTGCCTTCAGGCTTGTGGTGCCCGCTAGACGTTTCGGGGAGTGGCACTCTATGAGACACTTGCTCAACCTGGCTTTGGCAGCATTGGCGGTGCTTCTTGTGGTGGCTTGCAGCCCATCACAAGAAGCCCCCACTGTGCAGCCGACAGAGGTAACCCGTCCAACCCCGTCTGGCCCACTGCGGTTGACCATTGTGCACAGCAACGATACCTGGGGATATCTCCTGCCCTGTGGCTGACAACCGGCTGTCGGAGGAGTGGCCCGGCGGGCCACCGCCATCGCAGATGCCAAAGCCAGGAGTGAATCCTTCTTACTGCTGGATGCCGGCGACAGCCTGACCGGGGATATGGATCCCGCTCGCAAGACTCAAGGGAAGATCAGTGTCGAGGTCATGAATCGCCTGCGCTACGACGCCATGGCGCTGGGACCCCAGGACCTGGCGCTGGGATTGACCGTTCTGCGCCAACGCATGGCCGAGGCTGACTTTGCTGTCCTCTCGGCTAATGCGGTGGCCACGGAAAGTGGGCAACTGATCGCCTCGCCCTATCTCATCCGAGAATTCGCCGGCTATCGTATTGCCATCGTGGGGCTCAGCGGCGGAAAAGGGTCGCCCGACATTACGGTACAAGATCCCCTTGCCTCCGCCCAGAAGGCAGTAGCAGAACTCCGGCCTCAAGCAGACATAGTGATCCTGCTCTCGCATGCTGGCCAGGGAATAGACCGCCAGATCGCGGCCAGTGTCCCCGGCATTGCCATCATCATCAGCGGGGGCAGCGGGGCCAGGCCAGCCCCTACGCAAGACCAAGACACTGGCACACTGATCCTGCATGCCGACGAACCCTTTCCGGGCCATGCCGGCCGCCTGCTGGGGATTGGCACATTTACCTTTGACCAACAGGGCAAACTGCTATCCTATGAATGGCGTCGCCTGAGCCTGGGGCCCGAGATCGCCGATGACCCGGATATGGCTGCCTGGGTAAAGGAGCAGCTTGCCCGGTGACAACAGAAGTTTGCAGAGCCATCCAACCGCGAAGATGAGACGCCGGCGCAGACTCCTTGTCTTCTTGTTGTCGGTCGTGCTGCTGCCTGTGACCCTGGGGCTGGGCCTATCTCATATGTTCACGAGGCGCCGCCGGCCTGATCAGAGCTGCAGTCCTGCCCAATACGGATTACCCTTCGAAGAGGTCGCTTTCCCAGCGCGCGATGGAGTGCTCCTGCGGGGCTGGTGGATACCAGCCCCGGGTTCAGAGCGGGCAGTGATCTTCCTCCACGGTTACGGTGGCAGCATGGATCCTGACCTCCAGTATGTGCCGGCCTTTCATGAGGCAGGGTTCAACGTGCTGATGTTCGATTTCCGTAACCATGGCCGTAGCGAGGGGCAGATCACTACTGCCGGCTATCTGGAGCGGCAGGATGTCCTGGGGGCAGTGGACTTTGTGCGTAGCAGGGGGATCGAACGCATCGGGCTACTGGGATTCTCGATGGGTGGAATGGTAGCAATGCTGACTGCTCCTCTTTGTCCTCAAGTGGGTGCTGTGATCTCTGATGGTGGTCCAGCTCGCATGTGCAGCGCGCTCAGGGTATGGGGGACAGAGCGGGGACTTCCACGCTGGCTGGCCGGCTGGTTGGCCTGGCTGGTGCTGGCCGCCACTTCCCTGCGCGTGCGAGCCAATCTGTTCCGTTATGAGCCGGTGCGGTGGGTTGGACAGCTCTGGCCGCGGCCTATTCTCTTCATTCATGGCGACGGAGACCCCTATCTACCTCCCGAGGATTTGCGTCAGCTTGTGGCCGCGGCTGGACCTGAGGCGCAGTTGTGGCGTGTCCCCGAAGCAGGACACCGCAACGTGGACCATTTCTATCCGCAAGAGTATCGGCGCCGCTGTATCGAGTTCTTCACCCAACATCTGTGAAGGGCTGACCGCGCGGCTCCGGGAATTCCCTCTTCGGCTGATCCAGAACATACAGGTGCTTTCGGCTTGCCATGATTACACAAGAATGAGGAGTCTTAACCATGCTACTAGGCATTGATGTCAGCACGACTGGCGCAAAAGCTTTGCTGGTGAACACGCAGGGCGAAGTGGTCGCCAGCGCTACAGAGGAATACCCGCTTTATACGCCCAAGCCGCTGTGGAGCGAACAGAACCCGGAAGATTGGTGGCACGGATGCCAGCGTGCCATCCGGCGCGTGCTGTCAACACCAGGGGTGGACCATGCCCAAATCCAGGGCATTGGCCTCACAGGCCAGATGCACGGACTGGTTCTGCTGGATAAAGGGGATAACGTCCTGCGCCCCGCCATCCTCTGGAACGATCAGCGCACCGGCCCTCAATGCGAGGAGATTACCCGACGCGCTGGGGGCTTGGAGCGCGTGCTGGAGTGGACAGCCAATCCCGTCCTACCCGGCTTCACCGCCCCTAAGATCTTATGGGTGCGCCAAAACGAGCCAGAGGTGTATGCCAGGGTGGCGCATATCCTGCTGCCTAAAGATTACGTGCGGCTGCGCCTTACAGGCGAATATGCCACCGAAGTATCTGACGCCTCTGGCACCTCCCTGTTTGATGTCAGAATGCGTCGTTGGTCAGCAGAGATGACCGGGCTGCTGGAGATCCCGCCCGCGTGGCTGCCAGCCTGCGCGGAATCGCACGTGGTGTCGGGATCCGTGACCCGCGAGGCTGCGCAGGCGACAGGCTTACCAGCCGGGACGCCCGTTGTCGGTGGGGGTGGTGACCAGGCTGCCCAGGCTGTCGGAAGTGGCATCGTGCGCTCAGGGGTCATTTCGGTCACCAGCGGGACCAGTGGCGTAGTCTTTGCTCATCTGGATCGGTTCGTGGCTGAGCCTGAGGGCCGGCTGCACATCTTCTGCCACGCTGTCCCGGGTGCCTGGCACGCTATGGGGGTCATGCTCTCGGCCGGCGGTGCATTCCGCTGGTTCCGCGATGCCCTTGGCCAGCCTGAGCACGCTGTGGCCAACCTGACCAAGGAGGATCCCTATGAGATCCTGACGCGTGAAGCGGCTACCGTGCCCCCGGGGGCTGAAGGCCTGCTCTTCTTGCCCTATCTGACAGGCGAACGCTGCCCTTATCCAGATCCCAATGCGCGGGGGGCCTTTGTTGGCTTGACCTTACGTCATACGAAGGCACATCTGGTGCGCGCGGTGCTGGAGGGAGTATCTTTCGGATTACGCGACAGCCTGGAGCTGATTAAACAGTTAGGGGTGCCGATTGAGCAGGTGCGGGCATCCGGCGGTGGCGCACGCAGCGCGCTTTGGCGGCAGATCCAGGCCGACGTGTTCAATACCGAACTGGTATTGGTCAATGTGACGGAGGGGGCGGCTTTCGGCGCGGCTCTGCTGGCTGGGGTAGGCACAGGGGTCTACAAGGATGTCCACGAGGCGGTGAACAAAGCTATCCGGGTCATCAGCAGCACAGCACCCCAGCCTGACGCGGTTATGGTCTACCAGAGGTTGTATCCGTCCTACCGGGCACTCTATAGAGCCTTGAAACCCACCTTTGATGCGCTCACCAACTGACCGTCTCTGAAGAATGCCTGGCGCCTTACGAGCGGGGGCTGGGGAAGCCAGCGTGACTTCCAGCCCCCGTTCTTTTTCGCCCTGGGCAGCAGATTATGAGCCATCCTGAGCTTGCGCTGGGGTTATATGGCTCCAGACAATGAAGGAGAGGGTGGAGAAAAGCAGGATGTAGAAGCCCACGCGATATGCATCATGGATCCAAGGCTGAAACATGCCCACCACACCGAGGATGATGCCGGCAATGATGGTCAGTTCGATCCGGCTATAGATGCGCGGTGGAACACGTCCATGCAGCCTGCGCGCCAGATACACAATGGAGTAAATGAAAGCGATCAAGATGGCCAGGAAGCAAACAATGAATATCAGGAATTGCCAGGTCATTTTCTTGGCCTCACTATGTTGCCGCGTTCATCTCACGAGACAGCCGGGCTCTCATCCCGTGATCCTTGTTCCGTCTGGCCGGAAATAATGCAACCGCTCACGCAGAATGCTGAACCGCACCTGATCTTTCACCCGTAAATCGGTCATCCCCGGCACAATGCTTAGCAAGGTCTGCTTGCCTGCCCTCAGGTGCAAGATTGTCTCTACTCCCAATGGCTCAGTCAAAGCGATCTCCGCCAGGAACTCTCCCTCCGCGTGAATACGCACATCCTCGGGGCGCACCCCCACCAGCAAGGTAGGGGGGACGTCGCGGCCCGGGGGAAGGGGCAGACGCACGGGGCTATCGCTAATATATAGGGTATCATCTTCGCGGTGGGCTTCCACCAAGTTAATCCGGGGGGTACCCACCAGTTGAGCGACAAAAGTGGTCGCAGGCCGGTCATAGATATCCTCGGGCGTGCCAATCTGGATAATGTGCCCTCTAGAGAGCACCCCTATCCGGTCACCCATGGTGAGGGCTTCGATCTGATCATGGGTAACGAATAGAGTTGTGCTACCCTCGGTCTTCTGGAGATGCTTGAGCTCAACACGCAGGGCCTCTCGCAGCTTGGCGTCCAGATTCGATAGGGGCTCGTCCATGAGAAAGATACGCGGGTCCCGCACCAGCGCCCTTCCTAACGATACCCGCTGCATCTCTCCCCCAGAGAGATGGGCTGTTGTGCGTTGCAACAGATGGCTGATGCGAAGCTTCTCGGCGGTCTCTTGAACCCGGCGACGGATCTCGGGTTCGGGCATCCGCCGCAAAGGTGAACGGAGGGGAAAGGCCAGGTTATCATACACCGACATCGAGGGGTAGAGAGAGTACTGCTCAAAGACAAAGGCCACGTCGCGCTCTGAGGGGCTCAGGTGGTTCACCGGCTCGCCGTCGAACAACACCTCTCCCTGGTCCGGCCGCTCTAAGCCAGCGATGACCCGCAGGGTGGTTGTCTTGCCCGCACCAGTAGGGCCCAGCAAAACGAAGAACTCTCCCTCCTTGACATCAAAGGAAACGCCGTTCAGAGCTGTGACAGCTTTGAAACGCTTGGTAATGCGCCGCAACTCAACGCTGGCCATCAACCTACCTCCTCGGCCGGCGAACCGCTGCCAACCCTACGAATGGCCTTCTCGGTACGCGGATCAAAGAAGCGGACCATATCTGAGAGTATGTCAAATCGCACTACGACGCCGATAGGATGATAGCCCTGGCTGCGCTCTGTACGGATATGGATCAGTTCGTCGTTCAAGCTGAGGTGCAGCATGGTATAGGCGCCGTGCAGATCGCTCGCGTATACCTGGGCGGCCAATGCCCCTTCGCTGCTGAGCCGGCCTGCCTCGGGGCGGAAGCCCAGTATGACCTCCCCCTGGCCACCCAGGGCCTCTTGCAGAGCAGGTCGCCATGAGGCAGGAACCTGATAACGGTTATCGCCAGGCAGGTATACTATCCCATCGGCATAGTGGCCTCGCACCAGGTTCATGCCCGGGCTGCCGATAAAGCGAGCCACAAACAGATTGGCCGGCTTATAATACACCTCTGCCGGGGTGCCTATCTGCTGGACGACCGCTTCTGACATCACTACCACCCGATCCCCCATCGCCATAGCTTCAATCTGATCATGGGTAACGTAAACTGTGGTCGCGTTTTGGGCCAGGTGCAGGCGCTTGATCTCGGCACGCATGGTCTCCCGGGCGTCAGCATCCAGCGCGCCAATCGGCTCATCCATCAGGAAGGCTGCCGGCCGGCGTACCAGCGCCCGTGCCAGCGCCACCCGTTGCTTATCGCCGCCGCTGAGCGCCTTGGGCCGCAAGTGCAGCAGGTGCTCAATGCGCAAGACACGCGCTACCTCCTGCACCCTCTTCTCGATATTGGCCCGCGCCTGGCCTTCTGACTGAAGAGGGAAGGCAATATTCTGCCATACTGTCATGTGGGGGTAGAGAGCGAAAAACTGGAACACAAACGCGATGTTGCGGTCGCTAGGATGGGCCCACGTGACATCGCGGCCATCAATGAAGATCTGGCCGCTGGTCACCGTTTCGAGGCCCGAAATCATCCGCAGGGTGGTGGTCTTGCCACACCCTGACGGGCCCAGCAAAACCACAAACTCGCCATCATGGATGGTCAGGTCCATGGGCTTGACGGCGTGCAGATCGCCGAACTTCTTCTCAACCTTACGCAATTCTATTGTAGCCATACTGCCTAACTCATTACTGGCGTATCGCGCCGAAGGTGACACCACGCAGCAAGTACTGCCGCAGCGCGAAGGTCACGATCACAACAGGGATCAGGAACACAAGGGAGCCGGCCGCGATGGCCTCCCACTCCACCACACCCCGGCCAATCATGGAAGGAATAAACGGCGGCAGCGTACGCGCCTTCTCGGAGGTGAGCATCAGCGCGAAGGCATACTCGTTCCAGGCGAAGATCAGACAAAAGACGGTCGTGGCGGCAATGCCGGTCATCGCATTGGGAAGCACGATTTTACGGAATGCTTCCAGCCGTGTATACCCATCCACCAACGCCGCTTCCTCATACTCCCGGGGGATTTCATCAATAAAGCCTCGGAACAGCCAGACGGACAAGGATAGGTTGAACACAGTGTAAAGCAGGATCATCCCAAAATGGGTGTCGTGCAGGCCCAGCCGTCGGTACATGAGGAAGATGGGGATTGTTACCACAACAGCCGGGAGCATGCGTGTACTGAGAATAAAGAACAACAGATCATCTTTGCCCGGTATTTCAAAGCGGCTGAAAGCGTAACCGGCCAGAAGCCCCAGCAGAACAGCCAGAAATGTCGAGCACCCCGCAATGATCAGGGAATTGCGCAGGCGCTCCAGATACTTGCTGGGGCCGGTGACTAACTGGCCGTTCTCCAATGCCACACATTCATACCAGCGGCTCACCTCGGGACAGCTCTTCAGGCACACCTGCCATGATTGAGTGCACTCGGGAGGGTACTGCGCCAACATGGGCTTAGACAATACCAGGCGATCTGTGAACAGGAAGACCCAACTGTCCAGCAAGCGGGGGGTAAAGAAGACCTTGGGTGGCACAGCTACGGCATCGGCGTGTTTCTTGAAAGCTGTCAGCCCCATCCAGACCACCGGTATGAGCACGATCACGGCGATCGCTACGGCCAGGACAGCGCGCACAGCCACACCTATGCGTGCCCGTATACCCGTCTTGTCCACACGAATTGATGTGGTGGTACCCCTAAAGAAGATACCGGTCGCTTTCACGCCGCCCATGGATCACTCCCTCCTCAGCCGGTTGAGCAGCCTGATATAGATGTTGCTGACAGCGATGACAATAATCAGGATGATATAGGCCAGGGCGCTGGAACGGCCTGTACGCCACTGCCCAAGGAAGGCCTGACGATAGAGGTTAACGGCTATCAGCTCTGTTGCGTCCCCCGGCCCACCTCCAGTCATAGGGAAGACCATGTCGAAAGCTTTGATGGCCTCAATGGTGCGAAAGAGGATAGCGATCAGAAGCAGGGGTGCCACTTGTGGCAGGGTAATCCGCCAGAACTGGCGCCAGGAGCTTGCCCGGTCTATTGCCGCCGCCTCATAGAGATACTGGGGGATGGCGTTCAGCCCGGAAAGGCAGAGCAACATGACGAAGGGGCTCCACATCCAGACGTCAGCGATCACCACAGCCCAGAGGGCCAGCTTGGGGCTCCCCAACCAGACAGGACCACTGGCCGGCTGGCTGAAACCTATCAGGTAGTTGAAAATCCCAAAGGTGGGATTGTAGATCAGCTTCCAGAACATCCCCACCACAGCCGGGGAAAGCATCATGGGGATCAAAATAAGGGTGGTAATTAGCCCACTGCCCTTGAAGCGCTGGCGCAACAGCATGGCCATGCCGAATCCCACGAGGGTCTCCAACCCTACCGCCAGCACTGCATAACGGCCCGTCGTAGCAAAGTAGATCCATAATTGCCTGTCATGCAGAATCTCGCGGTAGTTCTTGAAACCAACCCAAACTGGCGGCTGAGGGGCGATCGCCGAATAGTCAGTAAAGCTGAGGTAGAGGCTCCAGAAGAGAGGGAAAAGGTTCATGGCGATCAATAGCGCCAGGGTGGGGAAAATAAACAGGCGCACAATCGCAGAGTCACTCAGTTGCCAGCGACGTGGCCTGGTGCGCCCGCCAGGATTGTCTGACTTCATGCAAGACTTTCTCCTGCCATTGGTATAGACCGAGGCAGGGGAGACGGACCTTTGCCATCTCCCCTGCCGTGGTCTACCGGGCGCGGCGGCAACTACTTGATGAAGCCGTTCTCGCGCAGGATCTTGTCGTGCTGCTCCGCAATACGATCCAGAGTCTCCTTGGCCGTCCCCTCGTTGCCAACCACGAACTTATGCAGTTCACGTTGCGTGATTTCGAGGAGCTGGCTGTAGACCGGGATGTTCCAGAAGTCCATCACGAAGGTCATCGTCTCGGCAAAGGCGGGGTTGAACGGCGTCGCCTTCTTGAAGACGTCAGACTCCAGTACCTTCTTGTTGCAGGTGAAGCCGCCCAGCTCAGCCCACTTGGCCTGGATCTCATCCTTGGCAAACCAGCGGATGAAGTCTTTGGCTGCCTCCTGGCGCTCGGGGCTGATGTAGGAGATAATGCTCATCCCCTGGCCACCGAGTGCCGCATGGCGATCGCCATAAGGGCCCACCGGGCTGGAGAAGAAGCCGGTGACCTCGGCGAAGGGGTTAGCCGCCGGGTTGGCCAGGGCAGGGAAGAAGGCAAAGTAGTTCATGATCATGGCGGCCTGACCGTTGATCAACGCCTCATTGGTTTCATTGAAGAAGGCGTTGGTCAGCCCAGGGACCTGGCAGCAGTCGTAGAGCTTCTTGTAAAGCTCCAGGCCCTCAACGGCTTTGTCGGAGTTGGTCCATCCGATCACCTCGTTGGTCTCCGGGTTCTGCCAGCGGGCGCCATACGAGAAGAAGGTGTTCTCGACCCCCATGGTGATGGCATCGTAGTCCTTCTGAGTATAGATTGCCACACCGTAGAGGCCTTTGTCAGGCCGGGTAAAGAAGTTGGCGATGTCGTAGAGCTGATCATAGGTCTGCGGCACGCCCAGGTCATACCCGTACTTCTCCTTGAAGGCAGCCTGCTCGTTGGGGTCTTCGAACAGGTCCTTGCGATACGCCCAACCCACTGCATCGCCCTCGGTGGGATAGGCCCAGTAGTGGCCAGAGCCAGTAGGATATTCACCATAGTAAGTGAGGGTGGCCTCGGTTACCGTGTTGGCAATCCCCTCACCAACCAGGAAGTCGGTGAGTTCAACATAGTGGCCTTGGGTAGCACCCTGGCCCAGCCACTGGCTATCTCCTACCACCATATCCCAGGCATCGCCTTTGGCCGCCATCTCGGTGAAAAAGCGGTCGCCGAAGGAGCCCCAAGGCTCTTGGATCACCGTAACCTTGATACCGGTCTCCTTCTCATACATGTTGCCGATCTGCTGCAAATAGTCGGCTGGATCCCACTGGGCCCAGAAGATCTTCAGTTCCTGGACGGCCGGTTTGGCGGCCGGCTTCTCTGGAGCGGGAGGTTGGGTTGCGGCGGGGGCAGGAGCTGGCGCCGGGATCTGGGCTGGCGCGCATGCTACAAGAACCAGAGCTACGATCATTGTCAGGGCCAGAATTCTGCTCTTGAACATGGTATTCCTCCTTTGGAATGAATGGATGTCTGCGAGCACTTAGCGAGGCAAAAACCGGGTATAGACGGGATTTCGGCTTTGGTAACTATTCAGCGGTGACTGGAAGTCACCCTTTTTGGGCCTGCGGCCAGTGGTCGGCCTTCGCCGACCTCTCTCATGATGCATACATGAGGTGTCGGCGGAGGCCGACACCCGGCACGAAGTGCCCAGGAGGGGCGATTTCAATCGGCCTGAATAGCTACCGGCTTTGTACCCTATCACCTCCTTCTACATGAAGCCGTACTGAACGGATCTGCTAGCCCGAGCCAACCGCAGAGAGATAACCACCACGGCAGCGAGCATAGCCCCAAGGAAGTAAGCAAAGGGATGCCTCCTGGTCGCTTGTCCGCTTTTCAGGCTACAAGTGGGCCTTAACCAAAAGGGCGCCCCGAGGACGCTGTTGAGATTCCGGACAAATTGAGAAGAAGAGCAGGAACGAACCCCAGACGTCAGGTTCCTCTGCGTCTTGAGTATACTCAAGGTGCTTTTCTCGTCAAGTCTGGCGCCGCCTGGGCCAGAAAGGCCTCGACCTCTGCAGCGGTGGGCAGCGCCGGGATCACCCCTTGTTTCTGGGCTGTGAGGGCTCCTACGGCGTTGGCATAGCGCAGAATCTGGTGCAATCTGGGGGCTGTAAGCTGCTCCTGCCAGCCCACGCCCTGCACCAGTTGCCACAACAGCCCGGCAACGAAGGCGTCACCACAGCCAGTGGCATCCACAGTGGTGACTCGAAAGGCTGGCACGTGCCCACTGAGGCCGCCAGCTGTGCAGAAATAGCTACCCTTTGGACCCAGAGTAACCACACAGAGCTGCGGCCCTTGCCGCACTAGCGTGCCAGCCGCCGCATCAAGCTGGGCCAAGTCCACGCGGCGGAAGTCGTCAGCCCGGCCTCCGACCAACAGTGCCAGTTCGACCTCGTTCACCTTTACCAGGTCGGCATGGGGGATCATACCGCGTATCTGCTCCAGCGCCGCTGATGGGCTTTTCCAGAGGGTAGGGCGGTAGTTTACGTCGAAGGAGATCAACGCGCCAGCAGCACGCGCGATGCGCAGCGCTTCCCAGGCCGCGCTGCGTATCGGCTCCTCTGAAAGGCTGAGCGAGCCGAAGTGCAGCACGCGCGCGCTCTGCAGAAGCTCCCGGTCCAATTCCTCCACCCGTAAGCGGGTATCCGCACCGGGATTGCGGTAGAAAACGAACTCAGATGTGTTTTCATCGGGCATGGCGATGAAAGCCATAGTGGTCCGCGCTTCAGGGTCAAAACGGACCCCTCGCACATCTACCCCGTTCTCAGCCAGCACACTGACCAGGTGATGGCCAAAGGCCTCGTCGCCCACTTTACCGATGAACGCGCTGCGCGCGCCTAACCGGGCAGCCGCTACAGCGGCGTTGGCTGGCGCGCCTCCCGGCTTGGGATGAAAGGCCGACACTTCGGTCAGCCTACGCCCCACCTCAGCCGGGAACATGTCCACCAGGAGTTCACCGAGGCAGATGATGTCCATGGCGGCTCCTTTCATTTCATAGGGGATCAACTAATAGGCAGGCCTCGCAGGTGTGCAAGAGCCTGCTGGGCAGCTGTCTCAGCATCTGGTTGAGGCAGGAACTCACCGGAGACAAAGCCAGCATAGCCGGTCTCAGACAGTGCAGCCAGAATGCTGGCAAAGTCCAGATGGCCGGCTCCGGGGTACCAGCGATTAGAATCGGCCACATGGAAGTGGAAGATGTGTTGGCCAGCCTGGCGTATGCTGTTTTCGATAGAGGGCTCCTCGATGTTCATATGGAAGGTGTCCAGCAGTAGACCCAGGTTGGGGGCACCTACGCGCTCGAGCAACGCCAGGCCCTGCGCAACATCGTTAATCAAGGTGGTCTCGTAGCGATTGATGGGCTCTAAGGCCAGGCGTACATTCTCCTTCAGCGCCTCCGCGCAACATTCCTCCAGAGCAGCCGTCAGCCAGCTCATGGCCTGGAGGTGAGAGACTCCGGGCTTGACCACCCCGCGCAGCAGCCCAATGATGATCACCGCACCGAAGCGGGCAGCCAATGGAACGTGCGCCTTGACACGCGCAATCGCCGCGTTGCGCACCTCGGGATGTGGGTCGCTGAACGACAACCCCTCCTCACCCCAGGCCTGACCAGTGCCAATGGCGGGCACCCTCAGCCCATGGCCGGCCACAACCCTCTCCAGTTCATCGCCATCCACCAGGAGGGGGTCCCGGATCGCCAGTTCCACGCCGTCGTAGCCCATCGCAGCAATACGAGCCACATTGCGCGCGAAATCGCCCTTGAAGGTCGCTGCGGCAAAGCTTGCCGGCTGGGTAGAAAGCACAACGCTAAATTTCATTGGCAGCACCTCTCCAGAGGGGCCTCAGCAAACCTCGGCCACCATGACAGGACGCCCCTGCCGCAGAGCACGCGTGGCAGCCAGCCCCACAGCCAAAGTTGTCCGGCTGTCCTCACCACTGACAGGGGGCGGTGCGCCCCGCTGTATGCACTCCACAAAGGCCTGCAACTCGGCAACAAATGCATCGGCATAGCGGGTTGCTGTGTCGGGCACTACATCGTGAGTAACCCCTTTGCGCGTCAGCAAGTAGAGCGGTGTCCGGCGCAAATACCCCACATGCACCGCGCCTTCTTCCCCTACCACCTCTACCCGCACATCATGCCCGTAGCGGGTCGTCCGGCTGACAAACAGTGTACCCAGCCCACCCCCTTTGAAGCGGAAATCCACCACCACATTGTCCACATCTCCCACCGCGCCAATGGCAGGATCCACCAGCGCAGCACCCTCGGCGTAGGTGCGCACAATCTCGTCCCCCATCAGCCAGGGCGCCAGGTAAAGGTCATGGTAACCGGCATCGGTAATCAGTCCACCGCTGACATTGGGGTCAGCAAATGATGGAGGTGGCGGGTCCTGGTCGCCGGCGATGGCACGATATACAATTGGCCGACCGATCTGCCCTGCCGTGATGAGCTGTTTGGCGGCCACGTAGCCGGCGTCAAACTGTCGCACATGGCCGACCATCAAGATCACGCCCGCCTGCCTGGCGGCGGCGATGGCCTGATCGCAGTCTGCCAGGTCAAGGGCCAATGGCTTCTCGCAGAAGATATGCAGCCCAGCTCCGGCGCAGGCGACGATGTTGGCCGTATGCGCGGAGGTGCTGCTGGCAATGACCACTGCATCAGCGCACCGCGCATCCAGGAGCGCCTCTAGAGTTGGGTATACAGCTACCTCGCCGCACCGTCGCAACACCGCGGAGGCCCGCGCGGGCTGCGAAGTCGTTACAGCAACCAGGCGGGCACCGACTACACGCCTGGCCAGGTTTTCCGCATGCACAATGCCAATCCGCCCTGCTCCTACAACAGCAACGCGAACTTCGTTCATGGAAGCCACTCCCTCTGCACTCAAAGCAAATGGCGGCCGCATCCTAAGCAGATGCGGCCGCCATCTCTGAACTCAAACTTCGGTCCCCTGGCCAATCCGCGGAAGCGCATACACTGGCCGCCATCCCGGCGACAGGGGCTCACGCAAGAAAGGCTCCATCTCGGCCGCGGTGCGTAGCGTGACCTCCTCAACGGGTGGCACCGTGCCAGGCGGGAACGCTTCGAGGACCTGGTCATTCCACAGCGTCAGGTATTTGAGGATCGCCGCCACGGCCCGCTTGACCTTCTGCGCGGAACCGTGAGTTGCCTTTCCCACCACCCCCTCAGGGGTGGCAGCGATCTCGATGGCAAAGTGCCCTTCCCCTTCAGACCACCGGCTCGGCCGGCCAAAGGGATCTACAGATTTATCAAAGTGGCCGTCGGGCAGGTAAGACTTCCCTTCAGTATCCACCGCATAGCGCATGTCTACCATGTCAGGGTGGAGCAGCAACCCCAAAGAGGTTTCCGATTCGTCCGCATGCACGAAGTTGGTGTCCAACACCCCGCCCCGATCGGTGGCCCGGAAGAACTCACGCACGGCACGATGCCAGTCAACTACCCGGAAGATGCCGGGGAGCTGATAACGTTTCTGAAACTCCTGGACAGCAGACTCCAGCACCCAAAGCTGGCCGTGGTTGTTGACAATAAGCTGCTTGCGGAAACCGTCGTTCCACAGGCCCAGCATGACATCAATCATCATCTCCCGGACGACGTGTTCGCGCACGATGATCGTCCCGGGCATGCCGACATGGTGATAGGGATGCGCGCCATACATGAGTGGCGGCAGGGCCAGGTTTACCGCTGCCCCGCGCTTGGCAGTATAGCGCCGCACCCCCTCGCAGATCTGGCTGACATAGAGGGTATCGGACGCGCTGGGCAGGTGGCGGCCATGCAACTCGGTGCAGCCAACAGGTATGAAGACGATATCGTTCTTCTTGCGATTCTCTTCGACCTGCCAGCGCACCGTGGTCTGGATATAGGAGCCTGGCTTGCCCCATTCGACCGGGGATGGGATGCCATACTCAGCCAGAATGGCATCAATCTCCTCGTCGCTGGCCTCCCAGATCTGTTTCTTCAGGCGCCCTACACTGTTGTCCTCAAAAAACAGGTCGGGCAGGTTGGTTGGCAGCAGACCTGCGGGAACAGGCTGCTTGGACACAGATTTGCTAGACATAGAACTTCTCCTATAGACAAGAGATGATCCGGAATTGAGCTCAAGAGCCCCAATCCCTTATGGTCATATTGCAGCTATCTCACTGAGCTTCACCGGGCGCTTTTCCCGATACGACTTCCAGGCCGCCAGCCCCATGACAACAGGGATACGGCCGTCTCTACCGGTCACCGGAGGTGCTTCATCCTCACTGATGCAGCGAATGAACGCCTGCATCTCCGCCAGGAAGGATTCTGGGTAGCGATCCATGAAGAAGTTCAGCGGCAGAGTCCTGTGCACACCTGAGGCGTCAGTCCAGGTAGTCGTATCGGGGAACTTGTTACCAGCCATCGCGACGCCGGCCGAGCCAAAGACCTCCAACCGCTGATCATAACCGTAAACCGCCCTGCGGCTGTTATCAATCACTCCGATAGCCCCAGATGTAAAGCGCAAGGTGATCACGGCCGTGTCAATATCACCAGCCTCCCCGATTGCCGGATCAATCAGCACACCGCCGGTGGCGTACACCTCCTCTGCTTCGCAGCCCATCTGATACCGTGCCATGTCGAAATCGTGGATGGTCATATCGAGGAAGATGCCCCCGGAAACCCTGACGTAGGGGATCGGTGGGGGGGAGGGGTCCCGGCTGGTGATACGCAGGATATGGGGTGTACCGATCGCGCCTGAGGCTACCAGTTCGCGGACGTGCCTGAAACTGGGGTCAAACCGGCGATTGAAGCCGATCTGCAACTTGACCCCTGCCCGTTCAACGGCCGCCAGGGCGCGATCAATCTGGCCCAGGTCGAGGGCGATCGGCTTCTCACAGAAGATGTGCTTACCGGCGCTGGCTGCCTCCTCGATGAAGCGCGCGTGGGTATCAGTACTGGAGCAGATAAGCACCGCTTCAATCCTCCTGTCATCCAGGATGCGCCGATAGTCGTCGTAAGCGGCACCTACGCCCAGTTCAGAGGCCAGCTTTTGAGCTGCCTGCGGCACCACATCAGCAATAGCTACCAGATTGGCTTGCGGGATACGCCGCGCCAGGTTTTCGGCGTGCACCCGACCGATACGCCCTGCACCAATAAGCCCAACTGTAACCCTATGGTTCATGCCCTGCCTCCTTGGGCGCCGTGTTCATGATGAGGTCCAGGACGCAGCAAGGTGGGGTACTGCAGTTAGCTCGGCTACCCGCAGTACCCCACCTCTCATGCTCCTCTAAGGACTCAGTTAGGATGCACTATGATCTTGCCGTCCCGCCGCTCACCCGACTGGGCGATGGCCGTGACAACCTGGTCCAGGTTGTAGCGAGCGGTGATGATCGGCGACAGATCTAGCCGGCCGCCAGACACCAGGCGAATGACATTTGGGAAGTTGGCATCGCCGGAGTGGCCCTGGGAGCCATAGAACTGGCTGCGTCGCACCTGATAGGTTTCCAGATACATCGGCACCCGTTGCGCGGCCCGGCCAACTTGCACCACCTTGGCATTGATCGCCAGCGCCTTCTCTGAGGCCGGCAGGACAATCTCGGGCGCGCCGGCTGCCTCAAAGAAGAAGTCAAAGCCTTCGCCCTTGGAGATGTCCAAGAGTACCTCGGCGATATTCACCTGGCGGGGGTCAAAGGCCTCATCTGCACCGACCTTCTTCGCCAGCTCTCGGCGCTGAGGCGAGATCTCAAAGGCCACGATCTTACCGGCCCCGGCCGCCTCGGCCAGCCCAATGGCCGCCAGGCCAATCGGCCCCGCGCCGAAAACGCACACATAGGCTCCCGGCTTGAAGCCTCCTGCCCGGCTGAACATGGCGTTGTAAGAAACGCTGGTCGGTTCACACATTGCCGCCACGTCGTATCCTAATTGTTCGCCAAACCGCTCCAGAATGCCGTCCACCTTCCAGCAATACTTGGCGCCGACAACAATGTACTGGGCGAAGGCGCCGTCAATGGTGAAGCCAATCTCCTCCAGGTTAGCACAGTGGTTGGGGAATCCGTTGCGGCAGGGGGTGCAGTAGCCACACCAGATCATCTCTTCGACCGTGACGGGGTCTCCGGGCTTCAAATCCTTCACATCCTTGCCCACCTCCACCACTTGCGCAGAGAACTCATGGCCGGTGGTGACAGGAAACTTGGTCAGACCGGGGTAGAACATATAGCCGTCTTTGTCGGTCTCATAGAAGTGAATGTCAGAGCCGCACACGCCGCAGGCCATGACCTTCAGAAGTACCTGATCCGGTTTCGTGATCTGCGGCATCGGCTTCTCGCGCACCTCCAGCTTCGGATAGCGCCAGACACTGCTGCCGGTGATCGCCTTCCCGGTCCGCTTCTCCCACTCGGACACCACATAATCGGGCCGAGGGTCCCACTTAGCATCGAGAACTAAAGCCTTCATGTTTGCCTCCATTCTGCATGTATGAGATATAGGGGTAGCCAAAGTCGGTAGCCAGCACGAGAATCGCGCTCCCTACCGGCTCACCCCCGATGACTCGCGTATTACAAGCTGCCCTGGCAACACAACGTTGGTTACCTCCTCGCCGTCTGTGCCGTGTCGGCTGATCAACGCCAGCGCCATGCGCGCTGCTCGTTGGCCAAGCTCAAATTTGGGCTGGGCAATGGTCGTGAGCGAGGGAGATGTATAGGATGCAAAGGGAATGTCATCGAATCCGACTACAGCCAGGTCGCCAGGGACAGCCACACCCATTTCCCTGGCTGCGCGCAACAGGCCAATGGCCGTCATGTCGTTGTAGCAGAAGACTGCGCTGGGCCTCTGTGCCAAGGACCATAGCTGGTGCAGAGCCCTTTCACCTCCATTCGGCCGGCCATTGCCCGGGACTACCAACGCTGGATCAGGATCTATACCCGCTTCCCTCAGCGCCTGCAGATAGCCGTGTAGGCGGTCGTCAGAAGGGGTGTGACCGGCTGGGCCCATGACATGGGCGATGCGCCTGTGTCCTAAGGCCAGGAGATGCTCCGTAGCCGTGCGCGCGCCGTGCACATCGTCCACCCTTACAGAATAGCTGTAAGTGCCACGCTCCGCGTGGTTGTTCAACAGCACTACGGGCACCCCGGTGCGCTCCAATAGATCGCTGTATAGTGCGCCCACCCGAGATGAGGTCACAATCACCGCGTCTACCCGTTTGGACCGCAGTGTTTCTACCGCAGCAATCTCGCGATCCGGCTCGTCATTGGAGGTGGCCAGGATAAGGGTGTAAGCGTGCTCATAGGCGGTACTCTCAATGCCCTGCACGACCTCGGCCACAAACGGATCAGCAATCGTGGTAACAACCACTCCGATCGTCTGCGTGCGGCCGACAACCAGCCCCCTGGCACCAGCATCGGGTGAATAGCCCATCTCTCGTGCCAGGCGTCGAATACGAGCCTTGGTCTCTTCCTTGATGAGGGGGCTATCGCTCAAGGCACGCGAAACTGTGGAGTGAGAGACACCAGCCGCTCTTGCGATGTCCTTGATCGAGACTTTCACGACCTGCCCTCTACAAGCACCAAACAGGCCCGATCCGCCCTTGGCCGGCAAGGCCACCTCCCGGCGAGAGAGGAAACCAGGAATGAGGCTTTTTCACCATAGGCCCCGTGGACATAGGGCTCGTTTGCACACGTGTGCATGATAACACAGGCAATGATCAGCGTCAAATTGGCCAGCATATGCGCGCTGGGGGGTCTCGGGGGCGGGGGAATCCTTTGAAGGGGGTATTCTGAGCGACTTCGCCGCCCAGAATATCCCTTAATCTTGATCCCCCTTCCCCGTAAAGGAGACTGCCTAAAAAGTCGAGGCAAGCAATAAACCACCAAGACACAAAGGCACCAAGTACTCTCAAGAATTAGGAAAGGCCAAGAATTTCCTTTGTTCCTTGGTGTCTTTGGTGTCTTTGGGCCTTCGTGGTTGACTTTTTAAGACCCTCCAAGGCAGGGAAGGAGCGTATAGGGCGACCACAAGGGTCGCCCCTACAAGTCCCTGCCCCCAGGGGACGACCATCGGTAGGGCAGGGCTTGTCCCTGCCCCAATAGGCATCAATTTATGGGACGGGCGATTGGAAATCGCACCGGGTAGCCGAAGGCAATGCCTTCGGCTACCCGGTACGGGCGCGGCAGGGGAGGGGAGCTGTGGCCGCTAACTTGATGCCAATAGGGGATGGGGCGATACACCCTAACATATGTGGCGAGCGCGTTTTGACAACTATCTCGATGGCTGTATAATGCGCACACGTGTGCACGCCATACTCTACCAGATAGGCTTTTCAGAAAGCCTTGTACCAACTCCCCTTCCCTAAATGTGCGGAGGGAAATCTCTCGGTCTGATCTCTCAAGAAAGGGGGTGATGTCTTCGCACATCCACATTGCCCGGGGTGAATCTGGGTCCTATCTTTTCTCTGTTCTCAGAACATACCAAGCCAAAGGAGGGAAAAACCATGTTCAAGAAAGTCGCAGTTCTCCTGTTCGTTGCGATGCTCGTTTTGGCTGCCTGCGTGCCGGCGACGGCGCCCGCTCCCGCTGCTCCGCCTGAAGAGAAGGCGCCGACTGCTGCTGCACCGGAACAGCCCCAGGTCGTACAGGCCGAGCTGGTCTTTGGCATGTCTGTCCATGCGAACCCGGCTGAAGACCTCTTCTGGGGCGTGGTGGAAAAGGGAGCAAAGGACGCGGCCAGCACCCTGGGCGTGCAGCTCAAATCGGGTGGCAGCAGTGATCCAACCGAGCAGGCCCAGCTCGTTGAGAACTTCGTCGCCGACAAGGTAGACGGCATCATCGTCTCACTGGCCAACCCCGACGCGCTCAAGGATGCCGTGAAGAAGGCGGTTAACGCGGGCATCCCGGTTATCACCATCAATTCGGGGGTGGATGTCTACAAAGAACTGGGGGCCCTTACCCATGTGGGCCAGACTGAGCGGGTTGCCGGCCAGGGTACCGGCGAGAAGTTCAACGCTGCAGGGGCCACTAAGGTGCTCTGCGTGATCCATGAAGAGGCCAACATCGGCTTGGAGGAGCGTTGCGACGGCCTCACCGATACCTTCAAGGGCAAAGTGGAGCGCTTTAACGTCGCAACGACCGGTGTGCGGGATGTGGCGGGCACGGTAGCAGCCATTCAGAACAAGCTGATCTCTGATAAGGAGATTGATGCCATCCTGACCCTAAATCCCGTCATCGGTATCGCGGCGCGCGACGCCATCAAGGCGGTGGGCGGCAACCAGAAGCTGGCTACCTTCGATCTGAGCCCCGATGTGCTGGCCGCGATCGAGGCCGGCGAGATGATGTTTGCCGTGGATCAGCAGCAATACCTGCAGGGGTACCTGCCGGTCGTGTTCCTCTACCTCTACAACACCAACCTCAACACAGTAGGCGGTGGCTTGCCAGTGCTCACAGGCCCTGGGTTCGTAGATAAGAGCAATGCAGCTCAGGTCAAGGACCTGGCGGCCAGGGGAACACGTTAATCTACATGACGTGAAGGGAGGTTTGAGGCGAACAGTGCGGGACGGGCGTATCTGTCCCGCACTGTTCGCCCTCAGGAGCAGATAAGTTTTACGGCCCGGGGTGAAGTCAACTCTCCAAGAGGCGCAAAAGAGGTTGTTCCATGACAACAAAGGCCATTGGTGCTACACCCGCTGATGTACATACGGCGGAGGTGGGATTGGTGCGAGGTTGGCTGCGGCGCCCAGAAGTGGGAGCCATCATTGGCGCTGGCGTTGTGTGGCTTTTCTTTGCCGCCATCACTCCCACAAACTGGATCTCAGTCCAAGGAATAGCTCGCATCCTGGATCCTGCTTCTACTCTGGGGATTATGGCTATTGCAGTGGCACTGCTGATGATCGGCGGTGAGTTCGACCTCTCGACCGGTGTCATGACAGGCACGACCGGGCTGGTCGCTGGCCTGCTTTCCACTCGCCTTGGTTGGCACCTGTGGCCCTCGATGTTCGTTGCCCTCATTTTCGCGCTGGGCGTAGGCTATCTCAACGGGATGATGGTGATCAAGACCGGCCTGCCCAGCTTCATCGTTACCCTGGCAACCTTCTTTGTGCTGAGAGGGGCCAACGTCGGGGTCACCCGCCTGGTGACCGATCAGGTCTATGTAGGAGGGATAGACCGGGCGGTGGGCTTCATGCCAGCACGCCTGTTTTTCAACACCGGCGTTACCCTCTTCGGCATCGAGTTTCGCACCTCGATCCTCTGGTGGGTTGTTCTGACATGTCTGGCTTCCTGGGTTTTACTGCGCACACGATACGGTAGCTGGATCTTCGCCACCGGAGGTGATGCTCAGGCCGCACGCAACGCAGGCGTACCGGTGGCACACGTCAAAATCGCCCTCTTTATGACCACAGCCGGAGCAGCGTGGCTGGTAGGCATGATGAATGTGGTTCGTCTCCGTTCGGCCGTTGCCAGCCAGGGGATTGGACAGGAGTTTGTTTACATTATCGCCGCGACGATTGGAGGATGCCTGCTGACAGGCGGATATGGCTCAGTTGTTGGTGCGGCTATTGGCGCGGCGATCTTCGGCATGGCCCAGGTGGGCATTGTCTTTGCTGGCTGGGACACCGATTGGTTCTACAGCTTCCTGGGAGTCACATTGCTGGTTGCTGTACTGGTCAACAACTACACGCGCAGGCGCGCCGAGCAGATCAGCGTGGCTGCAGCCAAGATGAGAACGGAAGGAGAATAGGGGTATGCCTGAACCGATCTTGGAGGTGCGCCACATTACGAAGCTGTTTGGCAGCGTGATCGCGCTGAGCGATGTGTCGGCTAAGATTTACCCGGGCGAGGTCACCTGCCTCCTGGGCGACAACGGCGCCGGGAAGTCTACCCTGATCAAGATCCTCTCTGGTGTGTACCAACCTACCGAAGGGGAGTACTACTTTGAGGGGCGACGGGTAGTTTTTAACTCTCCACGCGAAGCCCTCGACCACGGCATCGCCACAGTGTATCAGGATCTCTCCCTCATCCCTCTCATGCCCATCTGGCGGAACTTCTTCCTGGGCTCCGAGCCAGAAAAAGGGTGGGGGCCTTTCCGCCGCTACGACATTGACTTGGCCAAGCGTACGGTTCGGACGGAATTGGCCAAAATGGGCATCATCATCCGTGATCCTGATCAGCCCGTGGGGACGATGTCGGGAGGGGAGCGGCAATCCATCGCCATTTGTCGAGCAATCTATTTTGGAGCCAAGGTTCTGATCCTCGACGAGCCCACGGCCGCGCTGGGCGTTAAACAGGCCGGCATTGTCCTCCATTATATTGTGCAGGCCAAGCGCAGAGGTCTCGGCGTGATCTTCATTACCCACAACCCCAACCATGCCTACCCGGTGGGCGACCGCTTCATCATCTTGCGCCGTGGCCGCGTCCTGGGGGACTTCCGCAAGGGAGAGGTGGAAAAGGACGCTCTGATGAACCTCATGGCAGGTGGTGAGGACCTGGCTCAATTGCAGCGTGAACTGGAGCAGACCGG
The DNA here is from genome assembly GCA_034434335.1 of Anaerolineae bacterium. Lineage (GTDB taxonomy): Bacteria > Chloroflexota > Anaerolineae > CG2-30-64-16 > CG2-30-64-16 > DAOTZS01. Next base: position 3,124 of record DAOTZS010000208.1, on the reverse strand, counting down.
GGAGGAGCAGTAGGTCTATGCGCTGTCGGCTCTTGGCCAGAGCTCGGACAGAGGAAAAGCCCTGGCGAGCTTCTGGGCTGCGCCTGGCAATGGCTATAGTCCTGCTGGCTGCTGTCTCAGGAGATTATAGCCCAGCGGTGGTCTCTTCTCCACAACTGATCATCGAAGAATCTGTGGCTGCCGATTTTGCCGCTCTAGCTGAGGAGACGTGGACGCAGACCCTCTCGGTCTTCAGAGGGCGCACTGCATGCTTTGGGGATGTACGTCTGCGGGCGAGCCGAGAGTTAGCAGGGCGAGCCAGCTATGATCCCCAGACCGCCACTATTACGGTGAAGGTCCCCGGCACGCGTAGCCGCCTACAGGTTGCGCTGGTCCATGAGATAGCTCACCACATTGAGTTCCAGTGTACGGAGCATCAGCAGTTCCGCCCCACTTTTCTGGCACTGATGGGCATGCCACCCGATACCCCCTGGCGCGCTCAGTCAGCACCCTGGCCCGACACCCCCTCGGAGCGCTATGCCGAAGCAGCGGTGCTGGCAGTGTTAGGCGATAACCCCCTTCCTACCAAGATTAACCCTACTCCTGCTGAAGTAGCTGCTGTGGCTGCCTGGGCGGCCGGCCAATAACCTCCTCACAAACCGGTCACCGAGAGCAGCTCCGGTGCGTTGCTGCAGATACCGTCTACCCCCAACCGGCGCAAGGCTGCGATCTCCTCGGGCCGCTCCTCGTGCCAGAGCACAATGCCTAGACCAGCCTCTCTCACCCGTTTTACCCACTCTTGGCTGAGCAATGAATGTGGTTGCGGAGCTAGCGACTCCCAACACGGATGCACGTAATCGGCACTGACTGCCTGAGCCAGCCTGACCGGGTCAACGTTGGGCGCTGCAAAGAGCACAGAAGTGGAAACACCACCATCCAACACCTTCACCCAGGCTACCCAATCGGGCCGGAACGAGCCGATAATGACTCGGTGCCTTATGTCAAATCTCTGGATCATCTTCACTACAGGCGCAACCGCGCCACCCGCTTTCAGCTCGACGTAGAGGCCAAGGCCTTCCTCCAGGCAGCAGGTGATTGCCTCCTCGAAAGTTGGAATCGGCTCACGGCTACCATCCGGCCCTCGTACTGTCAGAGCTTTGAGTTGGCCCAAGGTCAAGTCTGCTACCGCCCCCCGGCCCTCTGTCAAATGATCCACGACCAAGTCGTGCATCACAACTGGCACACCGTCCGCCGAAAGCTGAACGTCAAGCTCCACCATATCAGCACCCAGCTCGGCAGCCCTGCGGAAGGCGGCCAGCGTGTTCTCGGCCGTGTGGGCAGAGGCTCCACGGTGGGCAATGCGCAGAAAGCGCAGTTCTTCCGGCCGTAGCTCTCCAGCCAGTTTCTCTATCCACCATGCCACCCGGTTGGGGATAAACTGGCGCAGCGCCGGCCAGGGCACCAACATGTCAGCCCGGATAGCCACCTGCTGAGTGAAGTCCCATGTTGGTTCAAAAGCACAGCGTTGCAAATAGGTGCGCACGAGCGTATTCGCGAACGGTGTGCGCATGGGGCAAAGCTCACGCTCAAACAGCGGCGTGACCCACACCCCTCCTGAGCCGGCCCGTCGTGTGGTCCTGCCACGCAGCTCACTGACACTCTGTCGTTCACGAAACCAGGTTGGGTCAGGCGCAAAAGCATGCTTGCCCGGTTCGGAGAAGAGGACCAGGTGGTCACCAGCCAGGGGCAACTGACCGCCCAATGCCATGTCGTGCAACCGGCCGTGCCAGCTTGCCTCTCCACGGCAAACCCGGCCCTCCGCATCCACAAATACCCAGGCATGCTCTAGTTCATAGAGATGCCCAATATCCCAGTCCCACCAGATCGCGTATTCGATGGCCAGCACAGCAGGCGGCCGGCCTGTTGGCTGCAGCTCAATGCGCCGCGGAAACGAGGGCGAGTCGCCATCGGCACGGAAGATAGTGTACCCTACAGCCAGAGGCAGAAACGGCTCACGCGCATCGAAACGGATAATCGGTGCATAGCGTGCTGCCAGCGCACGCTCATCCTCATCTTGCTCCTCTTGCAATAAGGCTCGCAGGTTCATGTCAGATAGAACATCCCACGGATATACCACGATTCTGGACTCCCTTCTACTATCAAAGTAACCATTCAGGCCGATTGAAATCGCCCTCCCTGGGCACTTCGTGCCAGGCCCAGCCCCGAAGGGCTCGGCCCGAGGGGTGTCGGCCTCCGCCGCCATCCTTCATGTGTGCATCACCAGAAAGGTCAGCGAAGGCCGACCACTGGCCGCAGGCCCCAAAAGGGTGACGCCTCGGGCGAGCCCTCGGCGTGGCACTTCCAGTCACCTCCTGAATAGTTAACCTATAAAGCTTCTTGAGCGCGCCAGGCCAATCCCAGGCCAAGCAGAAGCAACATGGCACAAAGCAGATAAACCCATCTCAGTTCCACCAGGCTCAACAGAGCAAACGCCAGGAAGGGACCAGCGGTGGAGCCAATGTCTCCGGCTGTAGCATAGCCCCCCATAACCAGCCCGTGTCGCTCTGGTGGCACCAGGTCGCCAATCAAAGCCGACAGAAGCGCCAGGATTGTACCAGCTCCCGCTGCCCCCAAAACTATACCCAGGACGATCTGCCAGAGAGAAATGGCCCAGGCCAATAACCCAAAGCCCAAAACAGCCAGGCCAAGGCCGGCCACGATCAGCGGCCAACGTTTTGCGGCCACGTCGGAGACGTGGCCGATGAGCGGTCCCACAGCTCCCGCCAGGAGGGAGCGCACGCCGAGCAATAAACCCCCCGCCGAGGCCACCCCCAACGTCAACCCCAATAAGATCACGCTGTGGCCAAATCGCTGCTGCAACAGCAAGGTCACGGTAGAAAGGGTTATCCCTTCACCGGCAAACTGGATGAGAAGGATGAAGAGCCGCCGACGGCCGTAACGGTCGAGCAGTAACCCTCCCAGAAGATTGCCGGGGATGCGGATCAGGCGGTTTATGCCCAGCATAATACCGACTGCCCCCAGCGCCAATCCGGTTGTCTCCAACTGGGTGACCAATACAGCATAGAGGGTCAGGTCTCCAAACAAGGAAAGGCAGACTGCGAGCCCCAGGGCGATAAGACCGCGA
>DAOTZS010000207.1:0-6052 GCA_034434335.1 Anaerolineae bacterium | reverse complement strand
GCCCTGGCGCGCTACCAGGGCTGCGATCACCGCCGCAGGGGATGTGTCGGCCGGCAGGCCCAGTTGGGCCGCGTGCTGTGGCATCTCGGATGGCATGCCCTCCAGGACGACAAGCACCTGGCCGGCGGCATCCTGGCCCGGCTGGGGGGCTGCAAGGCGCTGGGGGCCGGTGTGGCCCACAGCCACACCCATCTCCGGCAGGATCACGCGGGCCGTCTGGTAGTTGGGATAGGTCAGGGGAGCCAGCATCTGCTCGAGCAGGGTGGCCAGCTCCGGCTGGCCCGGTTCGCTCAGGATGACAACCAGGCCTGGCATGACAGGCAAACTCCTATCTTCCGTAGGGATGGTTCCATTCGCCGGGAAAGTTGCTGCCCAGGGCCCTCACCCCTTCCCCCCTCCCCTCTCCCGCTCGCCTTTGACGGCAGGAGAGGGGAGGGGGAGAAAAGGGGTTTGGGGCGGCGGCCTTCGGCCGCCGCCCCAAACCCCCCCTTCTTATTCCTCCCTCTCCCCTTGGCCTGCGGCCAGGGGTAGAGGGGACAAGGGGGGTGAGGGGCAGCGAAGGCCTGAGGGGACAGAAAGTGTTAACCGACTTTGAACCGTCCCTCCCGTACAGCGATATCCATGTCTCCCAGGGGACCTCACCTCCCGATCTCCCTGAAGCGCGGCTGGCCAGGCGGCCAGCCCAGCTGGCGCAGGGCCGCGCGCACCACCGCTCGCAACTGCGCGTCGGCGAGCCAGGCCAGCCCACAGTATAACAGCACCAGCATGGCCCCGGCCAGCAGCAGATTGATGGCCGGCCTGCCCCCCGGCAGGTATGGGTAGGCCGCGTGGGCGGCCAGGCCGGCCACGAGGGCAGCCCCACCCGCAGGCAGCAAGATGCGGGCATAGGCCCGCCACGGCGCATCTACCAGCCGGCCCACCAGGCTGGCCGAGATCACAAAGTCCACAACCGCCACCACGGCCGAGAGCGCACTGACCCCGTTGATCCCCCACCGTTTGGTGACGGGATAGAGCAGGGCCAGCATGATGGCCAGCCGCCAGGCAGCGATATACGTCAGCCATTGCGGCCTGCCCATGGCCCGAAAGACGCTGCCCATGTTGGCGGCAATCGAGCGGATGAAGCCATAGATGGCCAGAAGTTGCAGCGGCAGGATGGCCGGCGCCCACACATCGCCATAGAGCCCGGAGATGAACTCCCTGGCAAAGAGGATGGTGGCGGCCGCGATCGGCACCGTGATCCATGCCACGTAGCGCACGGTGGTCAGGTAATAACGGGCGCGGAGTTGCCCCGCATCCCCCTCCATGCGGGCGAAGGCCGGGAACATCACCTGGCTGATCACCGCCGTGATCTGGGTGGCGGGCATATTGGAGAGGTTATAGGCGAACTGATAAAACCCCAGCGCCGCCTGGCCGGCATAGCGGCCCACCACGGCATCGTCCACGTTGGTGATCAGGAAGATAAGGGTCTGTGAGCTGACGATGTGCTTGCCGTAGTTGAACATCTCGCGGGCGGCATGCAGGTCGAAGTGCAGGCGGGGTCGCCAGGCTGTCAGGGGCCAGACCAAAGCCGTGGCCAGCAGGGCACGCAGCACCTGGCCCCACACCAGGCTCCACACCCCAGCACCTCCCAGCGCCAGGGCAATGGAGGCCCCGCTGCCCAGGATGTTGGCTGTCAGCTCGGGGAAGATCTTGCGCCGGAAGTCCAGGTTGCGGCTGAGCAGCGCGTAAGGGATGCGACTGAGGCCGGAGATGGGGACCGTCACGGCCAGGACGCGCAGCACCGGCACCACGGCCGGCTGGCGGAAGAAGGCCGCCACCAGAGGGGCCCCGGCAACGGCAACCAGGTAGACCAGCAGGCTGCTGGCGATGACTGTGACAAACGCTGTGTAGCTCTCCCGGGTGATGTCGCCGCGGCGATAGATGAGCGCGGCATCGAAGCCGGCGTCCTGAAAATATTGCAGCGCGGCGATGGCCAGCGAGGCCATGCCCACCAGCCCGAAGGCGGCGGGGGTCAGAAGCCTGGCCAGCACCAGCATGGCGAGAAAGGAGAGGGCACGGTTGGTCAACTGGGCCAGGCCAACCCAAAACAGCCCGCCGACCACCTGATGCCTCAGGCTCATGGGGTGCTCCCTCCTCCCTGGCGCGGGAGTGCTGGCGCGCTGGCCTTGCGCGCCACGATGATGAAATCGCGTGCCAGCAGGCCGGGCCAGCGTCGGGCCAGGCGACTGTAAACCCGCGCGGCCAGCCCACGGCGCAACCAGGCAGGATAAAGGGTATCTACCCACAGGCTGGCGCTGCCATCGGTGAGCTCGACTGTGAGCCCCCGCTGTGCCAGCAACGCAAGCGTGTCGGGCAGGGTGAAGAAGCGCAGGTGCAGCGGGTCGGTGGGGGTGTGGTCCACGTAAGGCAGGCGCCCGCGCAGCAGCCACAGCCGCACGCGCCAGTGGGCCGTATTAGGCAGCAGCAGGATGAACCGGCCGCCAGGTCGCAAGACGCGCACGAATTCGTCCAGCGCATGGGTGGTGTTCACCCGATGCTCCAGTTGCGAATCGGAGATCAGCACATCGAATTCCCCTTCAGGGAAGGGGAGGGGGCCAGAATCTATGTCGCACAGGCAGATCTCCACCCCGCGGCCGCGCGCCAGCCTGGCGGCCACGGTCGAGAGGTCGGTGGCCACCACGCGAGCACCGCGAGCCTGCAGCATCTCGGGCAGCCAGCCCGGGCCGCAGTCTACCTGCAACACGCGCTCACCCGGCCTGACATGCCGGGCCAGCAGCTCCAGGCGCTGGCGGTCAACCTTGTCGCCTTTAGCACTCCAGTAAGCGTCGTAGAAACGCGCGAAATCCATTATCTGACCACCATCGGCACGTAATACCGCGGCAACGGCCTCGGTGTTGCGGTCAGTGTAGCAGTAGGGGTAGGCGTCGGTGTGGCGGTGGGCCTGGGTGCCAGCCCGAACAGCACATGAACCTGGCTCCCGGCGTCCACCTCCACCGTGACCGGATTGCCCCCGGCGGTCGTCACCTCATAGCTGGGCGGCACGTTGGCCTCCACCTGCCAGCTCCCCGGCAGCACCACATGGAAGGCAAACTGGCCATTGGCTCCACTGACGACGTTGTTATAGAGCTGCCCCTCGCGCTTGAGCCAGACCATCACCCCTGCCTGCCCGGCCTCGTCCCCATCCAGGGCACCGTTGCGGTTGTGGTCCATGAAGACCTGGCCGGTGATCTGGCCGGCGGCCGGGGTGGGAGTGTCAGTAGGGGTAGGGGTGGCCGTGGGCGTGGATGTCGCCGTTGGGGTGGCCGTAGGTGTGGGGGTGTCGGTCGGCGTGTTGGTGGCTGTAGGGGTGTTGGTGGGCGTGGGGGTAGGTTCATCCAGCGTGTAGACGATGGTCAGGCGTGGCCGTTGGGCCACCAGGTAGTACTCGGCCGCCGCCACGCTGAAGTCGTCGTTTTTGCGGGTGACCTGGGATGTGACCGGCGCGGCGCGCAAGAGCAGCCCGTAGTTTTGGCCGGGATTGGCCTGCCAATCGCGCACCAGGTCTGAGATATCGAAGCCGTACCAGCGGGGATTGCCGTCGGGGTCGGCCTGCAGAAGGCGCCAGTCGCTGGTGTCTGGGGCGCGGTCGCCAGGCACCCCCTCGGCCCCTGGCACGGCCCAGGCCACCCCGGCCCGGGCCTGGTTCCAGGTGGCGCCGTATTGATCCCACGCGCGGTTCACCCGATACAGCCCGGTCGGCATGCGGTTGACGTTGGTTGGCGTATCGGTGACGTAGACCCCGAAGACGGCAAAACGCACGATGGCACCGGCCGGCAAGGGACTGAGGTCGAAGCGGAACAACGGCTTGATGGTCGGCGACGGGCCGGTGTGGACGATGTTCAGCTTGCTGCTGGCCCCGTAGTTGGTGGTGGGCGCCCACTCGCTGAGCATGGTGTCGCTGGCCCCCGCATAGCCGTTGGCCCCCTGCTGTAGCTGCAAGACTTGATAGCGTGGCGGCTGATCCCCGGCCACGATCCGGTAGAGGAAAGCGCCTTTGGGCAGGGGCACGGCCAGCACCCCATCCACAGCGGTCGCGTAGGTCAGGGTGAACTCACCCGTGTCCTTGTTCAGGCACTCGATGGTATAGGGCCCGGCCCGCGGCAGCCCAATCTGGTCCAGGTAGCAGAGCAGGGTGACCGTCAGGTCCTGCGGTGGGTAGGCCCCGAAGTTGTAGGGGTCTCCGGTCTCGGGTTCCAGGTTCTCGGCGTCCAGGGAGATCGTCCGGCCGGCGAGATCGTAGGTGGCGTCGTAGATGCGGGCGAAGTGGGCCTCGGTGCGCAGGGCAAAGGTGGCCGGGTCCACGCTGACTGCATCGGAGGAGAGGCGCACGCCGAGCCAGAAGACGCGGCCGCTCTCGTCCAGGGTGAAGGTGTTGTGTTGAGGGGCCTGACCTGGCAGCCGTTGAAAGCCGGCCAGCCAGTTCAGGATATCCATGGCCCGGTCGGCCAGGGGTTGGCCATGGTCGCCGGGGAACCAGCGCAGCTCGACGTGCTCTGGGTCCTGCCCCGAGACCGCGTAGTACATGTCCTCGGCATGGTGGGGGTGGACCTTGGTGTCACCAGACGGGTGTTGCAACAGGAGGGGCAGGTGCTTGAAATTGAGCGCGTACTCCTGGGGCGAGCGGCGCGCATACTCGAAGTCATACATGTAGGGCCGGCGCATGACCTGAAGCTGGTGTTGGGCCGGCTCGAAGGCACCGGTCTCCTCCCGCATGGCGAAGTTGAGGGTGATGTTAGGGGTGAGGCCAGGTGGGTCGTAGACGCGCGTGTCATACTCCCATTCGACCAGGTTGGTAGGGCTGCTGTCAGAGGCCACCGCAGCGAATTCCTGGGGCCACTTGGCGGCCGTGAGCAGGGCGGCCAGCCCCCCCATGGAGTGGCCCACCAGATAGACGCGCGTGGCGTCCACGTTGTAGCTGGCTTTCATGTAACGGACGATGTCCATGATGTCGTATTGCGCGGCGCGGGCCCCCATGTGCTTGAGCCCGGCGTTGAGGCGCGGCCGGCCGGCGCTGTCGAGGCTGAAGAAGCCGTTGTTCACCTCACCGTGGAGGTCGGCAGCGGCCAGCAGCCACCCTTTTGCCTCGGCCGCGGCGGCCAGGTCCAGCATGATGTCCTCGCCGGTGCTGCCGTAGCCGTGGACAGCGACAACGAGGGGGGTCGGCTGGCTGCCGTCGTAGCTGGCCGGCAGGCGGATATGGGTCCAGGTGCCCTCGTTCTGGTAGCCCTGCCAGTTGAAGTAGTAGGTGCTGGGCACGGTAACCTGCTGGTAGCGCGGGCCGTTGACGGCTGGCCCGGCCACGCGGAGCTGGACCCGGCTCAGGCCCCAGCTTTGGTCGGCCAGGCTGGGATCAACGGTGATCTTGATGGTGTTGCGGCCCCGCACCAGCCAGGCCGGGTCGAAGTCCCAGGTGAGGGGCTGGCGGCCTTCGAAGCCCCGGCACAGGGTCTCGCTGTTGCGCGTGCCGGTGGCGGTACCGATCTTGTGGCCGTTGACGTAGATATCGTGGCCCCACCACCCTTCGGCATTGAACTCGTAGGCGACCAGTTGGGCCGACGTTGCCTCACCGGTCCAGCTCAGCTCCACCTGCTCCTCGATCCAGTAGGGCGAAGGGGAATGAGATGCGCCCAGGTAGGTGGTGCCAACGGGCAGGCAGCTGATCACGCTGGAGGTGGCGTAGCCGGCCACCTGGGCCGCGGCATGGGTTGGCCCGCCAACGGTGCCGGCCAGGCCGCTCAGGCCGAGCAGGAGGATGGCTAGAAGTATCATGTGTATTGGTTGGCGCATAGTTTAGTATTGCGAGCTTTAGCTCGCACTTCTGGGTATTACGAGCTTTAGCTCGCAGTATATTCCGATACGAGCTGAAGCTCGCACTACGTTGTGATGCGAGCCGAAGCTCGCACTTTCGGGTATTGCGAGCTTTAGCTCGCAGTATATTCCGATGCGAGCTGAAGCTCGCACTACGTTGTGATGCGAGCTGAAGCTCGCACTACAATGGCTTATCCCCCGCGCA
>DAOTZS010000206.1:0-19064 GCA_034434335.1 Anaerolineae bacterium | reverse complement strand
TCTCTCTTGGGGCGACGAAGACCCTCCCCTGCCAGCCCGGTACGGGCACAGCGACGCTGTGCCCGTACCGGGGCGCAGCGGGGGAGGGCCAGGGTGGGGGCCAGCCTGCCGGCTCTGCAGAAGCCCCCACCCGGCCTGCGGCCACCCTCCCCCGCCAGCCCCCCGTAGGGGGCGCGGCAGGGGAGGGTGGCTTTGACCGTTAAATTGATGCCAATGGGCGACCACCAGGATCGCCCCTACCGTGGGGCGACCACCAGGGTCGCCACCGCCCATTGGCACGACTTCTGGCCGGTAGATTCCGGATACATCGCCCTCGCGCCAGGTTGACGAAGCCCCAAGCTTAGGGTATCATCGCCGTCCTGAGGAGTTGAAACACCCATGCGCCAAACAACCCAAAGCGTTACCGCCCGAAGCTATCACTTGAATCAGGGACGGCTCCTCCTGCAGACGATGCGCCCCAAGCAATGGGCCAAAAACGTCTTCGTTTGGGCCGCGCTCCTGTTTGACGTTAAACTTTTCAAGCCCCAGCCATTTGCGCGCACCTTGCTGACGTTCGTGCTATTCTGCCTTGTCTCCAGCGCAGTCTATATTATCAACGACCTGGTTGACATTGAGCAGGACCGCAAGCATCCGAGCAAACGCTACCGTCCTCTGGCATCCGGTGCGCTCAACCCCAGGCTGGCCTTGTGGGCCGCCATCGGGATCATCCTGGTCACGGTGCCTTTCACCCTGTGGCTGGATCGTTGGCTGCCGTTACTCCTTTATGGCTACCTGGGGCTGATGATCGCCTACTCCTTCTGGCTGAAGAACATCGTCATCGTGGACGTGCTGGCCGTAGCCGCGGGATTCGTATTACGGGTGGCAGCCGGAGTATTGATCATCGAAGCTGAACGCTTCTCTCCCTGGATCTATGTCTGCACCGTCTTATTGGCGCTCTTCGTAGCCCTGGGCAAGCGACGCCAGGAAATCGTGCTCATGAAAGAGAATGCCAACGACACGCGTGCCATCCTGGGAGAGTACAATGTGCACTTCCTCGACGAGATGCTTGCCCTGGTCAGCTCCAGCACCGTAATGGCCTATTCCCTCTACACCTTCTCGGCACCCAACCTGCCCCCTAACCACACCATGATGTTGACCATCCCCTTTGTGCTCTATGGCCTTTTCCGCTACCTGTACCTGATCCATGTGAAGGGTGAGACCGATCCGCCAGACGTGGTGATCTTCAAGGATCGGCCGCTCTTGCTGGATGTGATCATGTTCGGGATGGTCGTGTTCGTGGTATTCTACATCCTATAGTGCGCCTGAGAGGGAAGAGAAAAGGTAACTATTCAGGCCGATTGAAATCGCCCCTGCTGGGCACTTCGTGCCGGGTGTCGGCCTCCGCCGACACCCTTCATGTATGCATCATGAGAAAGGTCGGCGAAGGCCGACCACTGGCCGCAGGCCCAAAAAGGGTGACTTCCAGTCACCGCTGAATAGTTACAAAAAAGGATGGGGTTTTGCAGCAGCAGCGAAGCTGTTACCGCAAAACCCCATTTCCTTTTATCCCCTCCCCCGGCCGGCTACTCGGCCCGGTCCTCATCGCGCAGGAATTGCTGCCAGGGGCCTGTCATGCCATCGGCCGTGACTCCATAGAACACGCGCAAGGTGCCATCGGGCTGGCGCAAGACCAGATCGTAGCGCAGACGCCGTGCCCGCCGGGATGCCTGCCACAGGCCGAAGTCGCCATTCCAGGTTACCTTCGCCGGGTCCACCGGATTGGTGAGATGTTGGCTGAGCGCGTAGCTCCACAGCTTGCGCGCCGAGCCCTGGGTCACGTTGTGGATCGTGTTGCCGTTGCGCAGATCTCGGATACTGAAGTAGCGGACCCCTTTGCGTTCCTCACAGGAGAGGATCTCCACGCCAATGGATGGCGTAACCGCGACCTGCAACGGAGCCGGGGCCTCCGATTCCGCGCCGCTCGGGACGCCGGCCGGTGCCTTGCCCACCTCTGGGGCGACCGCAGGTTGAGCCGGGGCTGCCCCTGCTGAGCCATAGCGACCCAAGACGAGTTGCACAACCTCGTCGCGCACCGCCTCATTAGTCTCCCCTTCCTGCCGGATGTAAATGCGCGTCTGGCCCAGGGCATATGGCTTATCCGGCCCGGCCGGCACACTGACCCGCACCAGCGGCACCCCCATGCTTTCCACCACGTCTACCCGTACGTCCAGCGGTGGCGTAATCTCTCGTTCGATCTCCTTGCGCAGTGCAGTAGCCGCCTCGGCTGCATTGGGCACCCCACGCGGTTTTCCCTTGCGCGTGCCGCTCACACCAATGTAGATGGTGCCCCCGCGGGTATTGGCGAATGCGCACACATCGGCCAGGATGCGGTTCAGACGGCCACCCTGCCTTGACATGCTCTCATGAAATGACTGCACAATGGTATTGCCTTGCTCCCGCGCGGCCTGCACGTGGTCGAACGGCTCTGCGGCGGTGGGCCGGAAAGGCCGCGTGCGGGTGAAGTCATCCCCTTCCAGCACCGCCTTCAGCGCCTCAAAGCTGACTTCCGGCAACAACACCTCGGTCACCCGGTCGCCGATCCCCAGCCGGTTCTTATCACGGGGATCGCGCGTCAGCCGGTGGGCGTCGGAGCCCTGGATGCAATGCATGCGGCGGGGATACTCGGGCTTGGAGCCGTCGAAAAAGCGAGCGGTAGCCCGCCGGCTCGTGCTTTCCAGGTCGGTCACCTCTAGAGCATGCAGGTTGGGGTCTTGGGTGAAAGCGATCTTCGTCTGGCCACCGAAACCCAGGCCGCGCATGGCAACCCCATGGGCAGCATTGGCATGGGCGGCAATCACCAGCCCGCCCGCCTCATTGATCAGCCGATAAGCGGTTAGCACATCGGTGGTAGCGCCTACCTCTGTGCTACCCTCAGAGAGGCGGTCAACCGGCACATTCAGGCGCAACAACAGCAATTCCAGTTTGCGGAGCGGGGTGTCGGGCGGGAAAATGCCCAGGATGTGGAACCCAAAGGTGGCTGTAAACTCAAAACCGGGCAGGACCAAGACCTTCTCGCCCAGACGGCGGTACTCATCCAAATCGCGACGCTCCTGAGGCCTGAGGCGGTCGTTCGCCTCCAACCAAGTCAAGCGCTCGATCTCAGCGCGCAACCTGGCGATCCCCTCCACTGTGTTGTGGTCGGTGATCGCCACAATGTCCAGGCCCCGGGACTCGGCCTTCTGAAGCCACTGCAAATAGGTCACCCCTGGCTCCTGCCAATCTGCCGACGCAGGGGTGTGCAGGTGGAGATCCACCCTCCGCCAATCGCCCTCTGCAGCCCAGAGCGCTTTCTCTATTCTTTTTTTACTGCTCACAAAGCGTATATCGCCTCCTTTCTTCTCTACGGGCCGCTTGCGCTGCCCTCACGGATAAACAGTACGCCGGCAGATGCCGGCGTACTGACAACCCCATTATGCTTGCTTTTCGCGATTTGTCAAACGGCAACTTTCGAGTCCTCGCCAGGAAGAGAAACGGCATCTGCGGGTTGCCGGCCATCTCCACCCTCAGCGGGGACGAGCGCGGCTTCGATGACTTCCTCTACGCGCTCGGCAAAGATGAACTTCATCTTCTCCCGCACCGACTGCGGTACATCCTCCAGATCCCCCTCATTGCGCTTGGGAAGGATCACGGTGGTCAGGCCGGCGCGGTTGGCAGCCAGGACTTTCTCTTTGATGCCTCCCACCGGCAACACCTGGCCCCGCAAGGTGATCTCCCCGGTCATGGCCACATCCTTACGCACCGGCCGGCCGGTCAGCAGGCTGACCAGGGCGGTGGCCATGGTCACACCTGCGCTGGGGCCATCTTTAGGAGTGGCACCGGCCGGGATGTGCAGGTGGATATCGCTCTTGGCAAAGAAGTCCTCTTCGATGCCGTAGTCCTTGGCCTTGCTGCGCACCCAGCTCAGCGCGGCCTGCGCCGATTCCTTCATCACGTCCCCCAACTGGCCGGTGACGGTAAACCCCTTGCTGCCCGGCATGCGGGTGGCTTCGAAGAACATGATGTCCCCCCCGGTGGGGGTCCAGCCCAGGCCGGTGGCCACCCCTGCGATCTCCACCCGCTCTGCCACCTCGGTCTGGAACTTGGGCCGGCCCAGGTACTCCCTCAGCTTATCAGCAGTGATGACTGTGGGCTCGGTGTGGCCCCCATCTTCGGCCACCTTGGTGGCCACCTTGCGACACACCGCGCCGATCTGGCGCTCCAGGTTGCGCACCCCGGCCTCGCGCGTGTACTCGCGGACGATGCGGCGCAAGGCTTCCTCTTCGAAGACGATCTCCTCGGGCCGCAATCCGTTTTCGCGGATCTGGCGGGGCACCAGGTAGCCCTGGGCGATCTTGATCTTCTCTTCTTCGGTATAGGAGCTAAGCTGAATCACCTCCATGCGATCCAGCAGCGGCTGAGGGATCGTCTCCAGCCAGTTAGCCGTGGTGATGAAGAAAACCTGGCTCAGGTCGAACGGCACATCCAGGTAGTGATCTCTGAACTCGACGTTCTGCTCGGGGTCGAGCACTTCCAGGAGCGCGGACGAGGGGTCGCCACGGAAGTCGCGGCCCAGCTTGTCCACCTCATCCAGCATGAAGACCGGGTTGCGGCTCTCCACCCGGCGCAACATCTGGATGATCCGCCCGGGCATGGAGCCGATGTAAGTGCGGCGGAAGCCGCGAATCTCAGCCTCATCGCGGATGCCGCCCAGGGCCAGGCGCACGAACTTGCGGTTCAGCGCGCGGGCAATGGACTGGCCCAGTGAAGTTTTGCCGGTGCCCGGCGGCCCCACAAAGCACAGGATCACCCCCTCGCGCTCGCGGCGGATATAGTCAGTGGGCTGGCTCTCCCCCCCTTCCGCCTTGCGCTCCAGGCGCAGCTTGCGCACCGCCAGGAACTCCAGGATGCGCTCCTTGATCTCCTCCAGCCCATAGTGGTCCTCGTCCAGCACCTTGCGGGCGTGAGCGATATCCAGGTTGTCTTCGGTCATCTTCGACCATGGCAGGCTGACCATCCAATCCAGATAGGTCTTGATCACCGAATACTCGGCAGCCTGCGTAGGCATCTTGCGCAGGCGGTCCAGCTCGCGGCGGGCTTCCTTTTCAGCTTCCTCAGGCATTCCCGCGGCCGCAATGCGCGCCTCGAACTCCTGGATCTCGGCCTGCTGCTCGTCCCCCTCGCCCAACTCCTTCTGGATCGCCCGCAGCTGTTCGCGCAAGAAGTACTCGCGCTGCATCTTGTTCATCTCGTCCTGAGCCTGGGACTGGATCTTGCGCCCCAGCTCCAACACCTCCAGCTCCTTGGTCAGGATCGAGTTGAGCTTCATCAGCTTCTGGGATACGGAGTCGATTTCCAGGATCTCTTGGGCCTGGGCCGGGTCCATGCGCACGCTGGCTGCCACAAGATAAGCCAACTGCCGCGCGCTGCCCGCGTTAATAGCTGCCGTCTCCAGCTCTTCCGGCATATGCGGCACCAGTTCAACCAGGCGCCGGAAAAGGTCCTGGGTGGCGCGCATCAGCGCTTCCTGCTCCAGGGATTCCTCTTCCTCGTGGTCTGGTATCACCTCGATCTGTGCCCGCAGGTAGGGGTGTTCCTGCACATAGCGCACGATGCGGATGCGTTCCAACCCCTGGACGATCAGGCGGATGGTGCCGTCGGGCGCGCGCAACATGCGATGCACCAGCGCGGCCGTGCCAACCTGGTAGATTTGGTCCGGCGCGGGTTCGTCGATCTCCGGGTTGCGCGATGTCACCAGCCCAATGATGCGCTGGCCAGGTGACTCCACCAGTGCGTCGTCCACCAGGCGGATGGAACGCTCCTGCCCCACGGTCAGGGGCAACCACATCATGGGGTAAACGACCACGCCGCGCAGCGGCAAGATCGGTAATTCTGAAGGGATGCGCAGTTCACTGCGTTCACTCTCTGCCATTGACTCCTCACCTTATTCTGTACACTACCATGCCGCCCCCTTCTGGTGACCCAGAAGGGCGGCCAGGGATGTCAGGCCTGCCCATACCAGGCCAGCCAGGGCATCACCTGAGCTCCCCAATCCAACTGGCTCCGTTATGATCATTCACTGCCGACAGCACGAATCGGGACCCGCCGGGCCTGCGCCTTGGGCAACGTGATTTTCAAGAACCCATTCTCATAAATGGCGCTGTGGCCCGTGCTCTCCAGGGCCCAGGGCAGATGCACCTGGGTCAGGAATTTGCCGTAGCGGATCTCCATTTGCTGGTAAGCCAGCTTTTCAGCAGGGTCGCGGCGTTCACCACTCACAATCAGCCATCTGCCGACCAGCGAGATCTCATAGTCCCCGTCGTTCAACCCAGCAATCTCCACAATCACCACCGCGCTGTCATCGGTTTCATAAACATCGGTAGGGGGCCGCCATACTGCCTCGTTCGGCAGACTCCACCGTGCTCGGGAGAAAACCTCTGCGTACACGTGTCTAACCTCCGGCTCAGACTCAGCTCTCCAGATCATCACACTTTACCAGGGTGGCCACCGCCCGGCCTCACCTGGTCGCCTGCCGCTTGTGCCAGTCCTCGGTAAAGAGATTGAAATGCACGCTCTGGCGCGGATGCTCGGCCACGAAGTCCTCGTCCAGGGTCACACCCAGTCCGGGGCCCTGAGGCAGGCTGAAGTAGCCGTCCACCACCTCCGGCAAGCCCCTCACCGCCTCCTTGACCCATGGATCCACGAAGTCGTTGAAGTACTCCTGGATCTTGAAATTGGGCGTGCAGGCATCCAGATGGAGCGCCGCGGCCGTGCCCACCGGCCCACAGACGTTATGGGGCGCGATCAGCATGTAATAAATCTCTGCCCAGGCTGCCAGCCTGCGCGCTTCACTGAGGCCACCGAAGTGGGTGACATCAATCTGCACGATGTCACAAGCTTGCAGTTCGATCAGCTCCCGGCACTCATAGCGGGTATAGAGCCGCTCGCCGGCAGCGACCGGGATGTGCACCTGATCGGCCACCTTCTTCAGCGCCTTCACGTTTTCCGGAGGCACGGGCTCCTCAATCCAGCCGGGGCGGAAAGGCTCCAGCTCGCGCGCCAGTTCAACTGCTGTTGCCGGGTTGAACCGTCCGTGCATTTCGATCAGGATCTCGAAATCGAAACCTACGGCATCCCGTACCGCCTCCACCAGGGCGATAGCCCGCAACTTCTCCGCGCGGTCCAGCTCATAGAAACCGGCACCAAAAGGATCGAGCTTGGCCGCCCGATAGCCGCGCGCTACCACCGCCCGGGCAGCGCGGGCGAACTCTTCCGGTGTCCGCTCTACGGTGTACCACCCGTTAGCGTAGGCTTTGATCTTGTCCCGCACCGCGCCGCCTAACAGCCGATATACCGGCTGGCCCAGCGCCTTGCCTATGATGTCCCAACATGCGATTTCCACCGCCGCGATGGCGCTCATCACGATTTCCCCTGCCCGGCCGAAATCGTGGTAGTACATCTGCTGAAAGATGCGCTCGCGGTCGAAAGGATCCTGCCCCAACACATAGTGAGGAGCTGCCTCTGTCAGGTATCCCAACAGGGCATCGGTGCGATTGGTGATACGCACCTCACCCACCCCTGATAACCCCTCATCGGTTTCCAGCACCACAAAGGTCAGGTTACGCCAGGGGGTGCCCATCACCAAAGGGCGCAGTTTAGAGATCTTCATGGAACTACCCTTTTCACCTCGCCTCCGCCTGACAAGCCAGGCTCTCCACGGCCTGGGCCAGGGCCGCTAACTGCTCCATCACCCGCTGCCAATCGGCGCGCGTGGGCAGGTCGCACCGGCGCAACACCCGCTCCAGATCGTCCGTAGCCGGCCAACCCTCCATAGGGCCCACATAGTCCGCTGAGAGCAGCTTGTCCAGGATACGCAGCGCCTCATCTTCTGCCAGTTCACCCAAATTGACAAGGTGCTGCACACGACGCTGGATCTCCTGGTCCACCAGGGACAGGAGGCCTGCCTCACGGCTTGACTCCAGCGAGATGGCGGCCCAGGCAGCGCTATCCCCCTGGATCAGCCGGCACAGCAAGGAGCGCGGCAGAGCTCCCCGCCGACGCCGTTCCTGGCCCAAGATTATCTCCCCCAGGACTATGGCAGTCACATCATCACCGGTGGCGTGATCAACCACCCGAACCTCGGCTCCACGGCGGACCAGCTCGGCCACGCCTTCCAACGAGACGTAACGCTTGGCATCGGTATCATAGAGCTTGCGGTTCTGATAGCGCTTGATCACCAGCACGGCAACGTCTCCTACATCGCCGACTCACCCTGGCGCAACTTCTCTACCTTCCTGGTGAGCTCGGCAATCTGAGCACTAAGCGACTCCAGGTCCGCCTTGGTGGGCACATTCATGCGCTGCAACACCTCAGCCACCCGCTTGTCCAGCTCCTCTTCTACCTTCTTGATCTCCTGCTGACGACGCGCCTTGACCTCCTGCACCAGCTTCCTGGCATCGGCCTCGGCGATCTCCCCGCGCTCGACCAGCCTGTTGAGCAGGTTTTCCGCCTCATCCTGGGCCAGGGCCACTGCGCCGATCCCGGCCAGCAGGACCTTGCGCAAGGAAGCCAGCAATGGGTTGCGTTCGACCTGCTCAGCTTTTTCCTCCGCTGGTTTCTTCTCCCTCTTCACCATCGTACACCTCCCCCAGAAACAGGATTGCGGTTATGACGCAACGCGTCAACCAGGATTATGACACACCTTGGGTTGGCTGTCAACTGGCGGCTGGGGTGTCGCGCGGCCGAGGGAGACCGCTCGGCAGCAAAAGCCATATCACCCTCCGGGGATGGTTCAAAATTGGTTAACGCTTTCTCCCCTCTCCTGCCACCAAAGGCGAGCGGGGGGAGGGAAGGGGGCAACGGTTTGCCAACTCCCCTCTCTGCGAGCTAGAATAGGGCCATCCTGCGAGGGGAGGCAGAGTACTGCCACATGCATGCGCCTCCAAGCATTGCGACAGGAGTCAGCAGAGATGAGCGTCCTCACCCCTGAAAGGATACAGGCATATCGCCGCGCCACTTATCGTCTGCTGCCAGGCCAGCGCGTCACCAGGCGCGAGGAGGCCATTGCCTTCGTGAACGAGCGCGGGTATGTCTTTTTCTGGCCGGTCAAAGAGGTCGAGATGCCCAGCCTATGGGTAGCGGTGGCCGGAGACCGGCCCGTGCCCGACGAGCACGACGACCCCGGACATATCACCTGGCGCTGGAAAGACGAGCTGCTCGGCGCGCGCGCATGGTACTACGCTAAAGTGCTCCGCCGTCGCGCCACTATCATCTCCCTCGACACCGTGCCCTATTTCTACGCCCTCTCAGAGAACTATGGGGCCCCTGAGGAGGACTACCTCTACCAGTACCAGGAAGGGCGTATGACATGGGAAGCCAAAGCCATCTACGAGGCACTGCTCAGCGAAGGCCCCCTCGATACGATCTCCCTGCGCAAGGCTGCGCACCTGACCAGCCGCTCGGCGGATTCCCCCTTCAACCGCGCTTTGGAAACCTTGCAGGCCGACTTCAAGATCCTGCCGGTCGGCGTCGCTGAGGCCGGCGCGTGGCGCTATGCCTTTATTTACGACTGCGTCCACCGCCACTACCCAGCCTTGCCGGAACAGGCGCGCCATATCCGGCAGGCCGACGCGCGGCGCCATCTCATCGAACGGTACTTGCGCTCGGTCGGGGCCATACCTGGTCGCATGCTTGCCCTGCTCTTCGGCTGGCCGCAGCCAGAGATCGAGGCCGGCCTCCAGCAGCTTGAGGCAGCAGGAGTTATCAGGCGGCAAGTCCAGGTCACAGGCCGGCCAGGGGAATGGGTGGCCCTGGCCGACCTGCTTTGACGGCCTGGGTCAGAAAGTGACCTCGTCTCCCAGAGCGGCGGCCAGGCCGGGCGGATCGTTGGTGGTGATCCGTTCCACCCCCAGGGCTGCCAGCCGCTGTGCCAGGGCCACGTGATGAGGCTGGTCGGGGTCCAACGTCCAGGCCGCCACTCCCGCGCCCCGCTCGCGCAACCAGGCGATCCAGTCGAAGCCGTCATCGAGGGCGCGCGCCAGTAACACCCCCCGGATATACCAGAGCGGAAACGGTGCCTGAACCCATAGCGCCTCAGCGCGCGCAGCCAGATAATCGGCCGGCGAGCCCCACACGCGGGTGGCCAGAGGATGGTCATCCAGATAGCCATACGCGCTCAGCCGGAAAGGCGGGGCTACCTCCCGGTCGTCCGGGCTCCGCTCCAGGTCCAGGTAGAACATGGGATCGAAGCCCAGGTTCAGCTCGGGGGCCAGAGCATGCAGGCGGCGGAGCGCCCAGTCGGCGGGAGAGCTCACGCGCACCCGCTCCCGCAATGGGCTGACCAGGCGTATAAGCTCGCCCAGCACGGTATCGGTCAGCGGCGCGTACGGCTTCAGGTCGAGTTGAAGCTCCCACAGATGTGGGTATCTGGCGGCCAGGGCTACTGCCTGGCTGAGCAGGCCCACAGCCTCATCGGTAACAATGCCTCCCAGGCGATAGTGTAACCTGGTCACCTGCGCGGCGTCGAGTTCCACCACAGGCCCCTGGCCATCGGTCTCTTCCTCCAGTTGCTCGTCGTGCAACAACGCGAAATCCCCATGTGCCAGGGGAGTGATATCCAGCTCGACCACCCGTGCCCCCGCTTCCAGGCAATACCGTAGCCCACTGAGGGAGCCAGGGGGAAAACCGTGGTAGCCACGGTGTGCGGCATGATGGATGAGAATCACAGGCGCCACCTCAGACCTCGATCACCCTGTGCTCGATCAACCAAAGTACCGACTCATGGATGGCTTGCAGTGAGCTGTAGCGGGGGTGGTAGTCGAGCAGACGTTGCGCCTTGGCAATGCTACAATTGGGGCTGTGCGCGATGTGATCCCATGTGGCAGCAGCTTCCTCTGCGGAGACCGTGGTCCGCCATACTTCCCAGGGGAGGAAGCGCAGCCGGGCTGGCTGGCCAAACCAGCCGGCCACCGCCTCCGCATAACCGCGCAGAGTCAGAGCGGCTGGCGATACCACATGAAAGCTCTCTCCCACCGCAGTGCGCCAGTGGGCGATCGCCTGTTCAAATGCCTGGGCCACGTCGTCGGCGTGGACGTGGTGTACTGTCTCCATGCCCAGGTTGGGCAGGCAGAGTTCCTGGCCGCGGGCCAGGGTGACAAACACTTGAGGGTTGAAATGGCCGGCAGGGTTGAGGGGTGCCCAGCCCGGGCCGACAATGTGCCCAGGGTGGAGCACTGTGGCCGGGAACCCGTTACGCCGCGCTTCCTCCAGCAGATACGCCTCAATGGCTGCCTTCTGGATGCCATATTCGCCAAATGGCCGGCGGGGCTGCGCCTCTGTGGTAGGCACCTCCACACTGGGGCCGTGCACCCAGATCGTGCCACAACTGAGGAAGTGCTGCACCTGTCCGCGCAGGGCCCCCACAAGGTGCCGCGCGCTCTCCAGCCTGAAACAGATGAGGTCAATCACGACATCGGGCCGCAGCTCGCGGACCCGGCTGCCAAAGGTTCCAGCCGCCTCCTCGGCCTCCCGGTCTACGACGACCTGCTCCACCGAGGCCCAGGCACCGTGTGGCTGGTACGGCTGACGCCGGGCCCGGCTCATCACAATCACGTCATGACCTTTCGCCACCAGCCGAGGAACCAGATAAGTGCCGATGTGGCCAGTGCCGCCGATAACAACGATGCGCATTGTGCTCTCCTTGGGGTCTGTTGGGGATCATGGGGGTAATCAGACCTGTGACATGACCACCCCCATTGCCAATGAGGGCCCAAGGATAACATTGAGGCTGGGGGCTGTCAAGATAACGCCATACCGCC
Source organism: Anaerolineae bacterium (assembly GCA_034434335.1). GTDB lineage: Bacteria > Chloroflexota > Anaerolineae > CG2-30-64-16 > CG2-30-64-16 > DAOTZS01. The sequence continues at coordinate 7,233 of DAOTZS010000206.1, read as the reverse complement.
AAGGGGGGGTCGGTTGCAATGGGCAGCTCTATGCGGGTATAATGCGCAGAGTGCATCAGCCTGCTCCTTTGGCCCGGCGACGCTGATCCAGACCGGACTGAACTCAAGGCACGAGCCCAGATCGAGAGCCGTTCCTTGAGCGCTTAGGCGATTATCCTGTTGGAAACTCCACCCCGAATAAGCAGAGTGATGACCCATGAAGGTCCTGTTCCTGTTCCTGGACGGCGTGGGGCTGGGGCCTGCCGATCCGTCTGTCAACCCCCTGGCACGGGCGACCATGCCCACCCTGCAGGACCTCCTGGGAGGGCAACGGTTGCTCTACAGCAGCGCGCCCCTGGAGAGCAGGCGGGCCTCCCTGCTGGCGTTGGATGCCTGCCTGGGAGTGACAGGCCTGCCGCAATCTGCCACAGGGCAGGCGGCTCTGCTGACAGGGCGCAATGTGCCGGCCGAGCTGGGCTATCACTACGGCCCCAAGCCTAACCGGGCTGTCGCCGACTATCTGCTGAACGGGAACCTGTTCCAGGCTCTGAGCCATGCCGGGTATCGGGTCGCCTTGTTGAACGCTTATCCCCCCAGCTATTTTCGGGCTATTGCCTCAGGGCACCGTCTCTACTCCGCTGTTCCCCTGGCAGTCACCAGCGCCGGCCTGCCTCTCAAGGATGCTGGTGATCTCTACGCCGGCCGTGCCCTATCCGCTGACTTCACCGGGCTAGGGTGGCGCGAGCACCTGGGGCTCACCGATGCACCGGTGCTGGAGCCTGACGTAGCCGGCCAACGGCTGGCTGCCCTGGCCGCCGACCACCATCTTGCCTTCTTCGAGTATTGGCTCAGTGATTATGCTGGTCACCGCCAGGATATGGAGTGGGCCTGTGCCCTGCTGGAACTGTTTGACCAGGTGCTGCGCGGGCTGCTGGCTGCCTGGGACGACACCCGTGGCCTGATCCTGATCACCTCAGACCACGGCAACCTGGAGGATCTCAGCACACGCCGGCATACAGCCAACCCCGTGCCAGCCCTGGTGATCGGGGCGCCAGCTCTGCGCCGGGCCTTCGTCCGTTCGTTGCATGACCTGACCGATATCGTGCCAGCCATCCTGCGGCTGATAGGTGGTCAGGCCCGCCCAGGCTAAGAGCTTGTTTGAAAAACGCTCGTAGTAAGCCACGGCGTACGGGCAGAGCGTTGCTCTGCCCGTACAAGCGGAGTGGCGTTTGAATGGCCCAAAATGCCTCCTGGCAGCCCGCAAGTAGTGTAAAGTGACATCCAGACGGCACTCCGCTTTGCTCCGTGTCTGACTACGAACGAATTCTCAAACACGCTCTAAGGACTCAAGAAAACATAATCACGGTGCCGAGGCCATGATCCCGGCACCGTGATTATGCTTGTATCGACTTCGCTCAATAACAGGATTTACGCAGTTGCACTACGCTGTACCCCCCACCCCCTAGCCCCCGCCCCCAATCGGGGGCGGGGGAATCCTTATGAAAAGGGTATTCTGGGCGGCTTCGCCGCCCCGAATACCCTTAATCTCGATTCCCCTTCCCCGCCTTGCGGGGAAGGGGATAGGGGGATGGGGCGATACGCCTCAAAGTGCGTAACTCCTGCCAATAAAGGGGGCTTGCTGCGATTATACGCAAGTCACAACATGCAGGAATGCGTTAGAAGCGAGAAGAACACTCTTGTGTTCCCCGGCTTCCTCCGCACGCGCCCTGGACGGGCAGGCCGTTTCTGCGCAGCTAGGCGCGGATCTCCTGCCGCTGGAATAGCACGTAGCCCAACGCAAACAACAGGATCGTCGCCGCGATCAGCCCTGTCAACTGAGGCCAGATCAAGAGCAGGCTCTGGCTCAGTGGCAGAGGGGTCCCCAACAGCGCCCCTTGCAGTTGGATGGGCAGCAGCAGTCCCACCGAGCGTATAGTGGGCTGCAGCAGGGCCAACATCGCTTCACCATAGAGGGTGTCGGGCGAAATGCGCGCCAGGGCCAGCTCCAGGTTAGTCTGGCGCAAGATCTCCTCGGCGAAGCCATACTGCACCGGGGCCAGGCTCTGCGCCAGCAAGCCCGCTACGATTTCCCAGAATACGGTGAAGAAGAGCCAGACCGCGATAGAGGCCAGCGCAGCCGACGCCGGTTGGCGGAAGATGATCGAGAAGACCATCGCCAACGCCAGCCATATGCCACCGTAGAAGATCGAGGCTACCAGAAACCACAGGGTGCGTGCCACCTCCTCGCCGCTGGGAGGCACTCCCAACCCCAGCAGCCCCAACCCTACAATCAGTAACCAGATGGCGGTCAGCACCAGGGCCAGGGTAAAGAGCCCTGCCAGGAACTTGCCCATCAACAGCGCGTCCCGGTAAATCGGCTGCGCCAGCACCCGTGACATGGTACGCCGGCTGAACTCGCCATTTACCGAGTCGAAGGCCAGGGCGATGGCAACGAGCGGTATCAGGAAGCCCAGGAAGCCCACAAAGGCCGGCAGGGGCTCGCGGGCTGTGGTGAACAGCTTCAGCAGCAAGAAGCGGTCTTCGCCCACCGTCTGGCGCAGGTTCTGCATCGCAGCATAGACGGTCCCGGCCGCGGTGAGCACGATCAGCCCTTCCAGGATGCGCATCCGCACGCTGGTCAGGTGATCAGCCATCTCCTTGGCCACTACCGCCCAGAGGCCGGTCCATGGCGATCCCTCGCGGGCTGGCCGGGTTATCTCAAGCTCCTGTGCCATGTGCTTCCTCCTGGAAATAGCGGGCATAGATCTCATCCAGGCTGGGCGCCTCCACATTCAGCCCCAGCAGATGGCCCCCGGCATTGACTACCGCGCGCGCGGCTTCGGCGCGCAGGTCAGAAGCAGCCTGCAGAACATAGCGCCGATCGCCCTCCTGGCTCACCTGGGCCACGCCGGCCAGCTTCTGCAAGGCCCGGATGATCTCGGCCGCCGGGCCATCCGCCTCCACATGAATGCGATAGGCACTGCCCAATACACGTTGGGCCAGCTCGTAGACCGTGCCCTCTAACACCATGCGCCCGCGCTGGAATAAGCCCACCCGATCGCAAACAGCCTGAACCTGATAGAGCAGGTGCGACGAGAGGAGCACCGTAATACCCTGGCGTTTCAGGTCCCGGATGATCTCCAGAAACTCGCGCGCGCCTTCCGGGTCCAGGCCCTGGGTCGGCTCGTCCATGATAATAAGCTGGGGCTCCTTGATCAGCACGTCTGCCACGCCTAAGCGTTGACGCATGCCGCGCGAGAAGGTGCCCACCCGCCAGTCCGCAAACTCGCTAAGGCCGACGCTGGCCAGGGCCCGATCAATACGCTGATAGGCCTCTGCGCGCGGCAGGCCGTTCAATTTGGCAATATAGATCAGGTTCTCGCGCGCGGTCAGCTCATCATAGAAGCCCACCTCATCGGGCATGTAACCGGCACGCGCCTTGACGCTCAGGGGCTGCCGCGCCGGGTCTAGCCCCAACACCCGTACCGTGCCGGCGCTTGGTTCGGTCAGGCCCAGCAGCATCAGGATGGTCGTCGTTTTCCCCGAGCCATTTGGGCCCAAGAGGCCGAACACCTCACCCCGCCGCACAGCCAGGTTCAGGTCGTCCACGGCTACCACATTGCGGTAGCGCTTGGTCAGGCCATGCGTCTCGATAACCAGCTCTCCATCGTTGCCCATGGTCCGTTCCCTCCTTTGTGGCCCATATGGGCTGCCAGAGCCCCCTTATCGCCGGCCAAAGCGCGAAACGGCCAGAGCAACCACCCCAACGGCCACAGCCACCAGCGCCACTCCTACCACTCCCCAAAGGGTCGAAGTCAGCACAGTGATGCGAAATTCGGCGGACTTGTTGGGGCCCTCCTCGGCCCTTACCCGCATGGTAACCATATAGTCGCCGGCCACAGCCTTGTCCGCCGGCCTGATCCTGGCCGTGACCTCGACCTGCTGGTCCACCGGGATCTCGTCAATGTGCTTGGGGTCGAACTGTACCGACCAGCCGGATGGCTCGCTGCTGCTGAGCTCCAGCCCACGGGCAGGAGCCGTGCCCGTATTGCGGACGATGAGCTTCAAGGGGCTCTCGCGGCCGGCGTAAGCGCGGCCGGATAGCCGGCCATCAGGCGTGGTAAGGGTCAGCTCAGGTTGCCCAACGATCTCGGCAGTGAACTGGATGTTCGCCTCGAGGTCTCCCCCGCGCGCCCATACGGTGATGGGGTATTGGCCGGCAGGGAGCTCCATATAGGGTTTGGCCTCGATACTCAATGTCTTGCTCTGGTTCGCCTCCAGGGGCAGGCTGGTTACCTCATTGCCGCCCACCTTGAGGGTGACCTGAAAGCCTGTGGGCGCCTCGGCCCCCAGGTTGACAGTCAGGTCCTCATCCCCTTCGTTCTTCAGCGTCGCGCTGTACCGGAACGTAGTTGTCGGCGCGGCCCGCAGGGTGGGCAGGTCGGTCTTGAGGGACAGCCGCGACGGCAGCTTCTCTTTCACCGTCAGCTCAATGGGAAACTCGGTCCGGCTGAGCTCCCCGCGCGCCAGCACCACAAAACGGTAGGTGTTGCCTGCCACACCGGCTGGCGGCTCGAGGCGCAGCGTTACAGAGGCATCGCTGCCCGGCTCCACGTAGACCGACTGGATATCAGTCGAACCACCGCGGAAGGTGGCGGTCCACCCTTCGGGAAGTTCCTTCATCTCCAGACGGACGATCTGAGCGACACCGATAGCCCGCAGCTTGAGCGAGATCGAGACCGTTTCACCAACACCGACGATCTGGCTTGGATAGGAGGTGAACAACACAAGCTGGGGCGATTCGCTTGGCGGCTCAGAGCTTTGCGCCAGAACAGGCATGCTGAAAACCAATGATACCAGTGTCAACAAGGCAACTACTGTGAGGAACCGTCGCATAGCACAACCTCCTCATGAAAGGATGTTCTGAGTATGTCCACGGTCAGGCTTTGAACCATCCCCTTTGCCCAAGAGCAGGGAAGAGAAAGGGCACAGCGCCGAGGCATGCACGCCTGGCCCGCCCGCTCCAAACTGCTAAAATTACGCGTTTCCGCTTAGCCCAGCCTTAACGATGGATTAGAATTGCATTAGATTCGAAATGGGGTTATAGTGGTTCCGAGAGGTAATATGGCCAGCCGCGCGACCGGCATTCCTGTAAAAGTGAGGCCAGGATGATCAGGATCGGTACTTCAGGGTTCTCATATCCGGACTGGGTAGGGCCGGTCTATCCGCCCGACCTGCCCCCGAGCGAGCATCTGAGCTTCTATGCCCGTGAGTTCTCCACGGTGGAACTCAACGTTACCTACTACCGGGTTCCCGACGCGCGCACGGTGGCAGGATGGATTAAGAAGACACCGGACGATTTCCTGTTCGCGGTCAAGGCGTTCAGCGCACTCACCCACGAACGTGAAGCGCCTGACTTCACGGCCTTTGTGGCCGCGCTGGCGCCCTTGAGGCAGGCCGGCAAGTTAGGGTGTGTGCTGGCCCAGTTCCCCTACTCTTTCCATCCCACACCTCAGAACCGCGACTACCTCAAGCGCCTGCGCGACGGCCTGGGCGACCTCCCGGTCGTTGTGGAGTTCCGCAACGCTGCCTGGGTGGGCGAGCCAACTTTCGCCCTGCTGCGCTCGCTGAGCCTGGGTTATTGCAGCGTGGATGAGCCGCGCCTGCGCGGGCTGATGCCGCCCGTGGCGGTGGCCACCGGGCCGGTGGCCTACGTCCGCTTCCACGGCCGCAATGCTGCCAAATGGTACGACCACCAGGAGGCCTGGGAGCGCTATAACTACACTTACAGCCGGGAGGAACTGGAGGAATGGGTGCCGAGGCTGCGCCAGTTGGACGCCGCGGCCCCCCTGACGTTGGTTTACTTCAACAACCACTATGCTGGCCAGGCAGTGCGCGGCGCGCGCGATCTACGCCAGCTATTGCTGATCTCCGCGTAACCCAACCCGGCAGCGTACCTTTCTGCCCTACCCCACCTATACTCAGCCGGCCGTCTTCTGCGTCTTTTGGGCGCGCTTCTTGTTGCGGGGGCGGGTCTTCCCATAGGTGCCCCGATGGATTTTGCCACGTCGTGTGCGTTGATCTCCTTTACCCATGAGTCACCCTCCGATAAGCAAGCATAGGGATAACTGTTCAGCCCCTATCACCTCCTGGAGGTTTTGCGACGGCTGTGCCATCGCAAAACCCTCTTCTCATTCCCTCTTCAGCCCTGGGGCATGAGTCTGGCGACCGGGATACCGCACAGGAACTTAAACGGCGTATCGCCGGCGTTCACGTAAGTATGCCGTACTCCTGCGGGGACAAACACCACGCTGCCGGGGCCAACCTCATGCCACTCATCGCCGATGCGCACCCTGCCACGGCCTTCGATGACGAAGTTCTCGTGCTCGAAGGGGTGGGTGTGATCGGGCGTATGGCCGCCGGCCGCTACTTCGATCACCCGCAGCGCGTAGTGGGGCGCGCCGTCATGCTCGTCATCAATAACCCAGCGGATGGAAACCCCCGGCGCCTCGGACCCAAATGCCTGGGCCGGGACATCTGCGTAATGAACTACTTTGCCCTTTGCTTCAGCCATGAAATCCCTCCCCGTCTTGAGAGACAACTACAGGCCGATTGAAATCGCCCTCCCTGGGCACTTCGTGCCGGGTGTCGGCCTGCGCCGACACCCTTCGTGTGCGCATCACCAGAGAGGTCGGCGAAGGCCGCCTACTGGCCGCAGGCCCAAAAAGGTGGCGCCTCGGGCGAGCCCTCGGCGTGGCCCTTCCAGTCTCACCGCCTGGAGTATCACCTCCGGGCCCCGGCCTTGCCCTCCCTGGCCGCGCGACCTGGCTCTTCCGTGTGGCGCCCCTTTTCTTGCACCCACACCGGGTAGTACATCAGCCATTGCTCGGGGGTTTCGGCAATCCACCGCTCTATCACCGCCAACACCCGACAGGCGTTGTGTCGCACGTCGGCCGGGCGGTCGCCGCTCAGCTCTAGCTCCAGAGGTGGAGAGCTGTGGATCACATAGCCTCGCTCGCGCTCCCATCGGCAGGCTGCTGGCCACAGTAAGGCGCCGGCACTGATGGCCAACCGTATGTGTCCAGTGGGCAGCAAAGCCGGCCGGCCGAAGAAGGGGAGGGGCTCATCCCCAGAGGCAGCCAGTGGCCAGTCCACAGCCGTAATGACAATGCCACCGTTGCGCAACCGATGGATGGCAGCTCGCAGGGCCGGCCCGTCAATAGGGGTCTCCTCGATGAGGCCTTGTGCACGCAG
>DAOTZS010000205.1:0-9297 GCA_034434335.1 Anaerolineae bacterium | reverse complement strand
CCCCCGCTCTCCCCTGGGAGGGGAGAGCGGGGGAAATCCCAAGTGTGGGGGTTTCTGGGGCGGCTTCGCCGCCCCAGAAACCCCCTTAATGCCGATCTCCCCGCCCCCTGATAGGGGGCGGGGCCGGGGGTGGGGGTCAATCCGGAAAGTGTAGAATCCAGCTTTACAAAGCCCTAGTGCCGGAAGTGACGCTCACCAGTGAAAACCATCGTCATCCCCCACCGGTCGGCTGCTGCAATAACCTCGGCATCACGCAGCGAGCCCCCGGGTTGAATCACCGCCGTGACCCCCGCCTCGGCCGCGGCCTCGACACCGTCGGCAAACGGGAAGAAGGCATCGGAGCCCATCACGGCTCCCCTGGCCCGCTCGCCAGCCCGCCGCACAGCCAGATGGACCGAGTCTACCCGGTTCATCTGCCCCGCGCCTACTCCCACCGTTGCCGTATCCCGCACGAGGACGATCCCGTTCGATTTGACATGCTTGACCGCCAGCCAGGCGAAGGCCAGGCTGCGCCGTTCTGCCTCTGAGGGGGGCCGCCGCGTGACCACGCGCCAGGTGCTTTCATCCACTCCACGGGTGTCGGCCGTCTGGGCTAACAATCCATCCGCGACTGAGCGCAATAACAGCGACCTGCGGTTTGCGCCCCTCCCCAACATCACCCGACAATTGGGTTTATGGGCCGCCAGCCAGGCCAGCGCCTCCGGAGTATATCCCGGCGCGGCCAGCACTTCGACAAACAGGGAACCGATCTCTTCTACCAGGCGCAGGTCAGCTTCACGGTTGATGGCGATAATCGAGCCGAAAGCCGAGACCGGGTCGCACTGATACGCCAGCCGATACGCTTCGATGACGTCATCCGCCTCAGCCAGCCCGCTGGGATTGGTATGTTTTACGATGGCCACGGCCGGCCGGGTGAACTCCCAGGCCATTGCCCAGGCCGCGTCCAGGTCCAAGATATTATTGTAGCTAAGCTCCTTGCCCTGAAGCTGCTCGAAGGAGGAGAGGTGCCCGGACCAGCCCCAGGTGCCCGACAGCGGCCGATAGAGGGCAGCTTGCTGATGAGGGTTCTCGCCGTAGCGCAGCTTCATCACCTGTCGTGCTGCTATGTTTAGCTCGGTTGGCAGAGGCTCATCAACCTCGACCAAACCGCTCAGCCAGTTTGCAATTGCCGCGTCGTATGTTGCTGTGCAGCGGAAGGCCTTGAGCGCCAGCTTGCGCCGGTGTGCCAGCGAAGGGCCCCCCTGGCGGAGAGCCTCGATCACCTCTGGGTAGTCTACCGGGTCGCACACCACGACCAGGGATTCATAGTTCTTGGCGGCCGACCGCAAGAGGGTTACCCCGCCGATGTCAATCTCCTCAACGGCCTCTGCTTCGCCGACGCCAGGTTGGGCTATCGTGTCGGCAAAGGGGTAGAGATTGCACACCACCAGGTCAAAGGGAGCTATGCCGTGCTTTTCCAGCTCGGCCAGGTGTTCCGGGGTGCGTCGTGCCAGGATACCAGCATGGATAGCAGGGTGCAATGTTTTCACCCGTCCCCCCAGGAGTTCAGGGAAACTGGTTACCTGTTCCACGGATGTTACCGGCAATCCAGCCGCGGCCAGCACGCGCGCCGTGCCCCCCGAAGCCACCAACTCGAATCCCAGTTCGACCAGAGCCCGCCCCAGCTCAGCCAGTCCGCTCTTGTTGTAAACGCTCAACAGAGCCCGTCTTTTCTTCATTGCTCACCTCTTATGATCTGCGCAGTCTGCTCAAAGTTACCCTTTGGCTGAAGAACACACCTGCCGGATGGCAGCCACCAGCAGCCGGTGCTCCGTGGCGTGCACCCGGGCCTCCAGGTCCTCCAACGTGTCACCGGCGTGGATCGGCACGGTCGCGCTGGCGATCACCGGCCCCGCATCCACTTCGGGCACCACCCAATGCACCATCACCCCTGTGTGGGTGATTTCACCCCGCCGGAACGCCTCGTATGCCCGCTGAATCGCGTGCGTGCCGGGGAATTGCCCGGGCAAGGCCGGGTGCAGGTTGAGGACGCGGCCGGGAAAACGGTCCAGGAATGCCGGACTGAGGACATGCATCCATCCCGCCAGCACGACCAGGTCCGGTGCAAACCCCATCACCACGTCGGCCAGGTCGGCATCATAGGCCGTGCGCGGCCGGCCCGTATCCAGGTACGGTTTTAACGGGAAATAGCGCGTTGGGATACCGGCGCGTTGGGCCCGCACCAGGCCGAAGGCCGCGCGACGGTTCGAGACGACACCCACAACCTGCGCCGCCAATGTGCCCTGGGCCACTGCATCTATGATGGCCTGCAGGTTGGACCCATTTCCTGAGATCAGCACTACCAGTCGTTTTATCTCGGATTCCGGTGTCATGTTCTTGGTTTCCCTACATGATGTGCACACGAGGGCCGTTTTCGTCGGCCACGACTTCGCCCACCACCCAGGCCTCGCCTTCCAGCACATCAAGCGCCCGCTGGACATGCAGGGGTGGGATGAAGAGCAACATGCCCAGCCCCAGATTGAAGACGTGGGCCATCTCCTCTGCGTCCACCTTTCCCACCCGCTGGATCAATGCAAAGATCGCCGGCACCGGCCAGCTCCCTCGTCGGAGATAGACCGCTGTGCCGGGTGGAAGGATGCGAGGTGGGTTATCCACCAGCCCCCCGCCCGTGATATGTGCCATGCCCCTGATATCTACGCCGGCGGCCCAAAGCTGTTCCACGGCGGAAAGATACGAGCGATGAGGGGTCAACAGAACCTCGCCCAAGGCCGCACCCAATTCCGGGACGATTGCCTCCAGGTCCCAACCCGCGAAGACGCGGCGGACCAGCGAGAAGCCATTGGTGTGCAGGCCAGAGGAAGCCAACCCAAGGATCACGTCCCCAACCTGGATGCGGCTCCCGTCTACCACGCGGGCTCTGTCTACCACCCCCACTATGGTGCCCACCAGGTCAAACGCATCCGGTGCATAAACCCCTGGCATCTCGGCAGTTTCGCCGCCAAGCAGCGCGCAGCCGGCTGCCCGACATGCTTCTGCACATCCACGCACCACTGCAGCCACCATCTCTGGCTCCAGCCGGCCCGCGGCGATATAATCGAGGAAGAAGAGCGGTCGGGCCCCTTGCACCAGGATGTCGTTCACGCAGTGGTTGACAATGTCGTAGCCGATGGTGTCAAAACGCCTCAGGGCGGCGGCAATAAGGGTTTTGGTCCCCACGCCGTCGGTAGAAGCCACCAAAATGGGCGCCTCCATGCCCTTGAGCGCCATTCCATCGAACAGGCCGCCAAATGCGCCGATCCCCAGCAACACCTCAGGGCCGTAAGTGGCCCTCACCGCGTCGCGCATCAACTCCACGGCCCGATGGCCGGCCGCAATATCAACACCTGCCTCGCGATATCTCTCTGTCATCTATGGCCTCGCTGGGGCTTGCTCGCCTTCCTGGGCATGAGTTGGCCAGGTAACAGAGCTGGCTCTGACCCCTGCTTTGGCGCCGATGTCGCGGCGATAATGCATCCCCGGAAAATGGATCGCAGTGATGCCGGCATAGGCCCGCTCCAGAGCAGTGGGCAGATCTGGCCCTATACCCGTCACATTCAATACCCGGCCGCCAGCAGTCACCAGCCGGCCGTCAGCACCACGACGCGTGCCGGCATGGAACACGATCACCCCGGGCAGGGCAGTGGCCTGTTCCAGCCCGTCAATCGGCAGCCCTGTGGCATAACTGCCGGGGTAGCCGGCAGAAGCCGCTACTACCGTGGCCGCTGCGCCGGGCTTCCAGCGCGGCACCACTTCCCGCAGCGCGCCATCCAGACATGCCTCGAGCAGCGTTACCAGGTCGCTTTCGAGCAAGGGAAGGATAACCTGAGTCTCAGGGTCGCCGAAGCGGCAGTTGAACTCGAGCACACGTGGTCCTTCCCACGTGATCATCAGGCCGGCATAGAGCACGCCCACGTAAGGTGTGCCTTCCAGGCGCATTCCGTCAACTGCTGGCTGCAGGATCCTCTGGATGATCTCCCGCAGCAGTTCTGGGGAGACGAGGGGCGCTGGTGCGTAGGCCCCCATGCCCCCGGTGTTCGGCCCCCGATCGCCATCGAAGACCGGCTTATGATCCTGGGCTGGCGGCATCACGGCCACGCGCTCTCCATCGCAGAAGGCGAGGACCGAGACCTCCTGCCCCACCAGGCGCTCCTCAATTACCACCTGCTCCCCTGCCGGCCCAAAGGCCCGTTCCACCATCATCTGCCGCAGGGCTTCCTCCGCCGCCGGCTGATCGGCGGGGATGACTACCCCTTTGCCGGCGGCCAGGCCCGAGGCCTTGACCACCACCGGGTAATCCACCTTTCTCAGGTGAGCCAGGGCGGCCGCGTAATTGTCAAAGGCGGCATAGCGGGCGGTGGGGATACCGTGCCGTACCATGAACTCTTTAGCGAAACATTTCGAGGCTTCCAGGCGCGCTGCGGCCTGCGTGGGGCCGAAGCAGCGCAGCCCGGCGGCCTGGAAGGCATCCACAATCCCTTCGGCCAAAGGGGCTTCGGGGCCGACCACGGTGAGGGCCACACGATTCTGGCGGGCGAAGGCGATCAGCGCCGGGGTCTCGGTGACGGCCAGGTTGCAGACGCGCGGCCCGGTTGTGCCGCCATTGCCCGGTGCCACCCACACGCGCTCTACGACCGGCGACTGAGCCAGCTTCCAGGCCAGGGCGTGCTCGCGGCCGCCGCTGCCGATAACCAGGATTTGCATACCGCCTCCTCAACGCGCTCGTTGGCTATTGTCGCCAGAGGGGATGAGCCGAAGGGCTGGCAGGGGTTCCTGAGGGGAGACCTCACCAGCCGGCTCAAATAACGCTTTATGGGTCCACCATTCGTCTAATGGGATCGGGTACTCACCCGTGAAGCAGGCACTGCAATATCCACCCTGGCCATCCGCGCCGGTTCGCACCGCGGCCATCATACCCTCATGGGACAGGTAGGCCAGGCTATCGGCGCCGATATAAGCACAGATCTCGTCTACCGTCTTGCTGTGGGCGATGAGCTCGTCGTAAGTGGCCATATCCACACCCATGAAGCAGGGGTGGCGTACGGGGGGCGAGCAAACCCGCACATGGACTGCCCGCGCGCCACCTTCGCGCAGCAGGCGGACGATGGGGCCGGCCGTGGTGCCGCGTACGATCGAGTCGTCAATCAACACCACCCGCTGGTCGGCCAGGTTGGCGGAAAGGGGGTTGAATTTGAGCTGCACTCCTAACCGGCGCAGATGATCATCAGGCTGAATGAATGTCCGGCCGATATACCGGTTCTTGGTAAGCCCTTCGCTGTAAGGGATGCCCGAGGCCTGGGCAAAGCCGATGGCCGCCGGGGTGGCCGAATCGGGCACGCCGATCACCAGGTCGGCTTCCACAGGGGCTTCCTGCGCCAGGCGTTGCCCCATGCGTTGCCGCACCAGATGTACCATCTGGGCTTCCAGGATCGAATCGGGCCGCGCGAAGTAGACGTATTCGAAAATGCAAAGGGCGCGACGAGGCGAAGGTGGGCAGCCCATCCGGCTGGTGATGCCATGGGCATCCAGGCGGACAATCTCGCCAGGCTTTACCTCGCGCAGGAAGCGCGCGCCGATTGTGCCCAGTGCACATGACTCGGAGGCGACCACATAGCCCCGGTAGCCGTTATCGCCCAACAGCTCCCCCAGGCACAGCGGCCGCAGCCCCCACGGATCGCGCACCCCGAAAACCGCCTGCTGAGTCAGGATCACCAGGCTATACGCCCCCTCGGCCTGCGCCATGAACGCTGCAATGCGTGCCTCCCAATCCGGGCCATTGGGCTCCCCTGTCGGAGGGGGCGCGGCCAGCATTTGCGTGATCACCTCGCTGTCGCTGGTGGAACTCAGCCCTACCCCCCGGGCCAGCAGCCGCTGGCGCAAGGTACGCACATTGGTAAGGTTGCCGTTGTGCCCCACAGCCAGGTATCCGTGGATGGTCTCGATCAGGTATGGTTGGGCGTTGCGCAGGGTGGACGCGCCAGTAGTCGAGTAGCGACAATGGCCGATGGCCATGTGGCCTCGCAGAGGTGTCAGCTCCCGCTCGGTGAACACCTGCGATACCAGTCCCATCCCCTTATGGAGATAGGTGGTGCGACCATCGCTGGTAGCCAGGCCGGCGCTCTCCTGGCCCCGATGCTGTAGCGCGTAGAGGCCGAAGAAGGCAATGCGTGCTGCCTCGCTGCCAGGAACGTAAATACCTATCACGCCGCATGCCTCTCGTGGGCGGTCCAGTTCGTCAGCCAAATCCCTTTCCATCCTGCCTCCTACGTCTTGCCTGCTGCCTCACTTGTTCTGTAGCTCCTGGTCATCCCTCGCTATCTGGGTCGCCGCAGCCTGCTGAGCCTGGCGGATGCGCTCCCTCAGGGCAGGTTCGCTCAGGGCCAGGATCTTGGCCGCCAGTAAGGCCGCGCCGGCCGGCTCCAGCACCACAGCCGGTGCTACCCCCGATGGCATGCGGAGGGAGGAAAGGAGATCGGCGCCGGCGAAGCGCTCTCCATAAGGCGGGCAGGCGATAACGGGCGCGGCGACGTTGGCATCTACCAGGCCGCTGAGGGCATTGGACCGGCCTGCTACAGTGATGTACACCTTCGGCCGCGGGTCAGCTTCGTAGGCGGCCAGCAGGTCCAGCAGATAACGGACTGCCTTATGCGCCGAGGCAATCCGGAGCTCACTGGGAATGCCATAGCCAGCCAGGGCCTCAGCGATGGCCTGCCCGTGGGCGAGATCGGATTTGGAGCCCATGATGATCGGGACAAGCATGCTGACCTCTGCAGGGACAGCCACTTCAGGGGTAGCGGCTACTGGAGAGAGCCTGCCCATCTCAGTACCCTCTCGCGTATGCGCGGCGCGGCAGGTTGTTCTCCGGGCACGAAACGTTCCCCGGTCAGAAGCTCATAGGCCGCGATGTAGCGCTGGGCTACCTGGGCCACGAACCAGGCCGGCATGGCCGGGGGGGTGCCTTCCCCGCGATAACCCTGGTTGACGAACCAAAGGCGCAGGTACTCCTTATCGAAGCTCTCCGGCTCCACGTCGCGGCCTCGGCTTGCCTCGTAACTCTCTGCCACCCAGAAGCGGCTGGAATCGGGTGTGTGGATCTCGTCAATCAGCACCAGGCGCTCCTTTTCGCCCTCCCTGATCAGGCCAAACTCGTATTTGGTGTCTACCAGGATCAGGCCGGCGCGGCGGGCAACCTCCTGGCCGCGGCGGAAAAGGGCCAGCGCCACACGGGTGATCTCCTGCCAGAGCTCTGGCGCGACCAGGCCGCGCGTCAGCACTTCCTCAGGGGTCAGCCGTTCGTCATGAGCGCCGCCGCTGGCCTTGGTGGTGGGCGTGATGACCGGCTGGGGCAGGGGGTCGTTCTTGCGCAGCCCAGCCGGCAGGTCCAGGCCGTAGGGGCGCTTGACCCCCTGGCTGTAAAGGGTCCACAGCGAGGTGGACGTCACACCCGTGATATAGCCCCGCACGATGACCTCGACCGGCAGGGCCTGGGCTTCACGGACGATCATCACGTTGGGGTCGGGCACCCTCACCAGGTGGTTGGGCACGATATCCTCAGTCTGGGCGAACCACCAGGCACTGAGCTGGTTGAGCACCTGGCCCTTGAACGGGATGGTGCCCAGGACGCGATCAAACGCCGACACCCGATCGGTGGTGATGAGGGCCCGGTAGCCGTTCACGAAGTAGATGTCGCGCACCTTGCCCTCATGACGAGGGCCGAGTTCTGGGAGATCAACCCGTTGCAGGGCGTGCGGAATGGCTGAGTAGATGTCTTCTAGAGATAGCATCGTGCAGCTCCCGGTGAGTCGGTTTTTCCAGCATAACATGACAGCCTGAGAACGAGCCGGAATTCGTTTGTAGTCAGGCACGGAGCAAAGCGGAGTGCTGTCTAGATGCCACTTTACACCACTTGCGGTCTGCTACGAGGCGTTTTTAGGCCATTCAGACGCCACTCCGCTCCGCTTCGTGGCTTACTACGAGCAGTTTTCAGACACACTTTTCCTGATAACCTCGGCGCAGGCCCGGGCTCGTTCGGGGGCATCACCTACGTAATCCGTGGCATCCAGCCACCCACGTATCTGGTCGCCGCTGGCGTAGCGAGTGAGGCGCGGGTCGTGGCTCAAAAGCTCGGCCAGGGGGTTACCTCGGCCGGCCTGCAGCGCCTCCCAGGCGGCCAGCGAATGGCCTCGGATGACCTCATGTAGCTCCTGGCGGTCTCCCCCGCGGCGGACGCACTCCATCAATAGCCGCTCTGTGGCTGCGAAGACGCCGAAGGTGGCCAACAGCCGATCGGCCGCAGCCGTGTTTACCTGCAACCCTGTGATGAGCCGTAACCCGCGGCGCAACAATTCATCGGCGATCAGAAAGGCTTCGGGCATCAGGGCCCGGCGGTTAGCTGAGTCGTCCAGGGTACGCTCCAGGAGGGTGTGGGCTGCGTTGTCCCAGGCCACCCGTGGCAGCGCAGCCAGCAGGCGGGCCAGGCTGTCCAGATTCTCGGCATGGATGGGATTCCGCTTGAAGGGCATGGCGCTTGAGCCCACCTGCCTGGCGCCAAAGGGCTCAGCCCATTCACCAATGGTGGGGGACTGCAGCAGGCGCAAGTCGAAAGCGAATTTGTACAACGATTGTCCCAGCCCCGCCAGCGCCGACAGGACCCGGTAGTCCTGCTTGCGCGGATAGGTCTGGGAGGCAACCGGAAAGGCTTCCAGCCCCAGCGCGGCCATGATGCGCTCCTCCAGGGCCCGCGCGCTCAGCGAGGAACCGCTCAGTAGCTGGACATAAGACGCGGAGGTGCCGACAGCGCCCTTGAAGCCCTTGCCGCGTATCTCGCCCCGCACCCGAGACAAATCGCGCCAGTCGGCCAGCAAGTCTTGCCCGTACTGGGCCAGCCGGTAGCCGATCGTCGTTGGCTCTGCGGGCTGCAGATGGGTAAAGGCCATAGTGGGGGTGTCCGCCCACCGCTCGATTTGGTCCGCGCAGGCGAGGAGCAGCTCGCGCAGCCTGGCCAACAACAGGTCAAGGGCTTCGCGCAGGCGCAGGGCGTCAGCATTGTCCTCGATGTCCATAGAGGTGGCACCCAGGTGGATGATGCCTCCGCCGACGGGGCACTGTTCGGCATAGGCGCGCACCTCTGCCATCAGGTCGTGGCCGATTTCGGCCTCGATCTGCTGGCTGCGGGCCAGGTTGATGTCATCCATGTGGTCGCGCAGGTCGGCCACCTGCTCGGCCGACACCAGCCCCGCTGCCTGCTGCGCCTCAGCCAAT
>DAOTZS010000204.1:0-18215 GCA_034434335.1 Anaerolineae bacterium | reverse complement strand
GTTAACGATGAAATTCGCGTGGCGAGACGAGACCTGTGCTGCGCCACAGCGCGCTCCCTTCAGCCCGGCCGCCTCTAGCAAGCGGCCAGCGTAGTCGCCGGGTGGGTTGCGGAACACGCTGCCGGCGCTTGGCTCCACCGGTTGAGTGGTCCGGCGCTGGGCCAGAAAGGCCTCAGCCCGGGCGGTCATCTCCCTCACATCGCCAGGCCGCAGGTGGAAGCCGGCTGCCAGCACCACAGGCGGAGCCGGCCCCTCAGCCACCTGGGCCTTGAGGCAGCTACTGCGGTAACTGAAGGCCAGCTCACTGGCCGTCAAGACCCTCTGGCCCTGGTGGGGATAGGAGATCAGCGCCCAAGCCAGGCTCGCCGAAATCTCTCCCCCATGGGCGCCGGCATTGCCGATCACCGCGCCGCCCACTGTGCCAGGCACGCTCACTGCCCACTCCAGCCCTGACCAGCCGGCCCGGATGGCCCAGCGCGCCAGCCCGGCCAAGGGCACTCCTGCATCGGCCACCACCTGGGGCAACTCCCCGGCTGGGACCGGCCCCTCCACTATAGTGCGGATCGTGCGGGTCTGATTTACGACTACCAACCCGCGTATCCCCGCGTCGCTGACGAGCACATTGCTGCCCCCGCCCAACACTTTGTACGGCACCCTGCACTGGGCAGCCAGCTCTGTCAACTGCGCCAGCTGCTCTCTCTCCCCGACCTCCACATACAACTCGGCCGGGCCGCCGATGCGAAAGGTGGTATGACGGGCCAGGGGCTCCTCGCGTATTACCTGGGCGCCAACCCTGGCCGCGGCAGCGCAAAAGCGCTCCAGCGCGCTGGCTTCCTCGGTCATGGACATGCGTCCATTCCGCCTCACATCTTCTCCTCACGTTGGCGCAGGCCGGCCAGAAGGAGCTGGCTCACCTGGTTGCCATCCCCCGCGCTCATGGTGATCACCACATCCTCGGGCTCTACCTGGGCCAGCAGATACTCGGCTGCGGCCGCGATGCTGCCCACATAGCGCGCATCCGGGTGGTCCAGCCTGGCCAGGAGATCGCGGCTGTGCACCCCCAGGTCGCTCTTTTCGCGCGCCGGATAGATGTCGAGCAGGAGCACCTTATCGGCATCGTCGAAGCTGTGCATATACTCCCGCAACAAGGCCTTGGTGCGGCTGTAGGTGTGGGGCTGAAACACAGCCCAGATGCGACGGGTGGGAAAGCGCAAGCGGGCCGCGGCCAGCGTGGCCGCCACCTCGGTGGGATGGTGGGCATAGTCGTCAATCACCAGCACACCCCACGCCTCGCCGGCAACCTCAAAGCGCCGACCGGCTCCCTGGAAATCCCGCAGCATGATGGCTGCCCAGCCAGGATGGATGCGGTGCCAGTGGCCAACCGCCAGGGCAGCCAGTGCGTTCCGCACATTATGTCGGCCTGGGATCGCCAACGAGAGAGCAGCCACCTGCTCACCCCTGAGCCACACCTCGCCATCCAGGCCACCGCGCTGATTGAGCGTCACATTGCGCGCCTGCCAGTCGGCGCCCGGCGACAGCCCGTAGGTATGCACAGTCACCCCTGCCGGCGCAGCATCCCGCAGGGCCAGCGCGCCGGGGTCATCGGCGCACAGCAGCAGGAAACCATGGGGGGGCAACTGCCCTACGAACTGCCGAAAGGCGTTGGTAAACGAAGAGAGGGTGGGGTAGCAGTCCACATGGTCCCACTCCACATTGGTCACCACGGCCACCTCCAGCCTCAGGCCCAGGAACATACCATCGTACTCATCAGCCTCGATGACAAAAGGCCCGCGGCCGGCCCTGGCCGACACGGTGGAAGTGGGCATACCCTCGGCCGGCCCTACGGCCACCCGGCCACCCAGGATAAAGCTGGGGTCCAGCCCACCGCGCAACAGGATGATAGCGATCATGCTGGCCGTGGTCGTCTTGCCATGGGTGCCTGCCACTCCAATCCCGTGCCGGCCCTCCATCAGCGGCCCCAGGAACTCGCGGCGCTTGACCACGGGGATGCCGGCTGCCCGCGCAGCGACCACCTCCACATTATCCTGAGGCACCGCCGATGACATCAACACCAGATGCGCACCCTTCACCTGCTCCGCGCGATGCCCACGGTAGATCGTGGCCCCTCGCTGCGCCAGCTCAGCCGTTGCATCGTTCGGGCGTTGATCAGAGCCGGAGACCGTGTAGCCCAGGTCCAGCAAGAGAGAGGCGATCGCCGATAGCCCCGTCCCCCCGATCCCGATCAGATGGATATGGATGCCCGGCCGCTCAGCCGGGGGACAGGAAAGCAGGTGCTCCCAGGCAGGGGCCTCTGCGGGACCCCCAGAAGGTTGCTGAACTCCATCGGGTGCTGGCATATCCCACCTCACTTTATCACCCGCATGATCAACATGAACAGGACCAGCCCCATCAGGTAGGGCCAGGTCAGGATGTTAGGTGGCAGCAGCCTCCAGGCGAACTGATAAAACTGGCTGTAAGGCTGGCTGATGGTCATATACGGCCAGTTGGCAGAGCCCAGGTAATACCAGAGGCTGCCTGCATACAGATACCCGTTGAGCAGGCCGCTGCCCAGGCTGAAGATGAAACTCTTGCCCTTGGCCGGGAAGGCCAGGGTCTCGCCCTGATATGAGATGAACATGATGCCGGTCAGAAAGGCAGCGAACAGGAGAGCCTTGGTGGTGGCCTGCTGCGTCACGCTTTCGCCGGCAATGGCAGCCAGCCCCTGATTTAAATACCCTGTCAGCTCGGTCTCCAGGAACACCAACACCAACAGCCCCGCCAGCAACACTATTGTCACGCCCAGTTCGCGGGCGTACCCCCGCACAATGCCGATGACCCCAAACAGGGCCATTATCGAGAGAAAGACAAGCTCAATTGGTCCCATGGCATCACCCCTTCTTGGCAGACTTGCTGCTGAAGCGGGTGGCCAGGACGACAAACAGGCCGATGGCGATGACCATGAGCAGTGCCAGTTGGTTCTGGCTCAGCCTCTGGGTGACCAGACTAGTGAGCCTGTCAAACAGCCCGGGGCCTTGGGGCAGTGCCTGGGCTGCCGGCCCGGCCGCGGCGGGCCGGCTCAACCCAAAGGGCAGGGGTAGCATCACTTCGCTGAGGCCCAAGGCCGTCAGCAGATATGCCCCGAACAGGTACCCGTTGACCAACCCCAAGGCTAACCCGGCCAGCGAAGGGATACCGCGCAGCCAGCGCGTCCGCCCCAGCAGGAAGCTGATACTCGCCAGCGCAAACAGGAAGATAGGGAACCCCGGCCCACTTCCGTCGGCCGCAACTAGCGGCTTGACTTCCTGCAGGGCCCTCACCACCTGGCTCACATCCCCTGCGCCATTGCCGCCCAACACGCGCACGGCGACCGGCGCCACGTGAACTGCTCTGTTGATGCCGTTGACAAGGCGGGCAATTGCCGGACCGGCGTGGCCGATAAGAAACAGCCCACCCAGGATTGTAATCAGATTGATGACCGCCGGGCGGGTGCCGCGCTGGTAACCGACAACACCCGATATGGCCATGATCGTGGCGAGCAAGATCACCGAGCTCATGTCAACCCCTGGCTAATGCCCACAACGCCTGAGCGATAGCGCAAGCGGCATGGGGCCGTGCCAATGCCCTGGCAGCCTGTGCCATCCTTGCCAGCCGCTCCGGAGCATCCAGTAATTCTAAAACTGTAGACGCCAGGAGCGCTGGAAGGTCACTATCGGCTACAATAACTGCCGCTCCTCGCGCGGCCAGGTATGCGGCATTGGCCTCTTGATGGCGTCCAGCAAACGGATAGGGCACCAGGATGCCTGGCAGGCCAACCGCCGGGAATTCCCCCAGCACCGAAGCGCCCGCCCGCGCGATGGCCAGGTCGGCGGCCGCGAGCGCATAGATCATCTCCTCGTGCAGATAAGGATAAGGGTGGTAGCGCTCCCGCAGCGTAGCCGGTAACCCTTCCGCAGAGCGGGAGACCCACGGCCAGTCGAGCTGCCCGCTGATATGTACGACCTGACAGCGGGGCAGCAGAGAAGGCAGCGCGGCCACCAGGGCCTTATTGATACTACGCGCTCCCCGGCTGCCACCAAATACCAGCAGGACGGGCTCCCCCTCGCGCAACCCCAACGCGGCACGTGCTGCCCAGCGATCGGCAGCTAACAGCTCTGGCCGCACAGGGTAGCCGGTCACCAGCGCCTTGCCTGGGAACCAGGCCGCTGCTTCTTCGCACGACACTGCTACCTTTGCCGCCAGCCGGCTCGTGAGCCGGATGGCCAGGCCCGGCGTCACGTCGGGCAGGTAGATCAGCACGGGGATGCCCTGGCGCCAGGCTGTCCAGGCCACCGGGGCTGTGACATAGCCACCGGTGACAAAAACGACATGGGGCCGAAAGCGGCGCAAAACTGCACTGCACTGCCTGGCTCCGCGCGCCATCCGGGCTAGATTGCGCGCCGCAATCCAGGGCGCCCGACCCCGGATCTGGCCTGTCGCCACCGCGCTGAAGGGGATGCCGGCTCGTCGGGCCAGTTCCGCCTCGATCCCCCCCGCCTCGCCCACATAGCACAGCTCAAGCTTGTCCTCAGCGCCGCCGGCCGGTTCGGGACGGCCCTCTGGGTGAGGCGTGGGAGGCGGGGCTGCTTCCGACTGCTCCTCCCTGTGCGCCTCGGCGCGGTTTGCCCTTTCTGCCGCCATCTGGTTGGATAAGTCCGCCCTGGTTTGAGCGAGCTCCCTCAGCGCGCTGACCACGGCCAGGATCGGATAAACGTGTCCGCCGGTTCCTCCACCCGAAAGCAAAAGTCGCATAAGGTGCTTTCTTCTCTTGAGAAACGCGCGCGATGCTCAACAACAGGCCCACTGCTGCCATGCAGGCCAGCATCGCCGAGCCGCCGTAGCTCATAAACGGCAGCGGCTGACCGGTCGCCGGGATGAGAGCCAGCGATGAACTGATATGGATCGCCGCCTGGGTGAGAATCCAGGTCGTGATGCCAATGGCTGTGAGTCCACCGAATTGATCGGGCGCATTGAGCGCAATCCCCAGGCCACGGTACCCAAAGGCGGCGAACAAGGCCACTACGCCTGCCGTGCCCACAAAGCCCAGATCAGCACCTACGTTGGCGAAAAGATAGTCGCTCCACAGCAACGGCACCAGGATCTTCTCCTCCCAGTTGCTAGGGTTGGTCCCGATGCCAATATGTTTGCGCAAAATCTCCATCACTTTGGTGGTCTGGTACGAAGCCTGTTGGGGATCGGACAGGGAGCGCCACCAATCGGTAATACGCTGGAAGCCATAGCCCGATTGCCATAACAACAGTAGCAACACCAATGATCCAATGGCCGCCGTGATCAGGAGCTGCTTGACATCTCCGCCGCCCACGAAAAACATGGTGGTGCCGATCACCAGGATAATAATCGCCACGCTGAAGCTGGGCTCCAACACCAGCAAAGTCGTGATCAGGGCCATCAGGATGGCGAAGGGGATCAGCCCCGCGTCTACCTGGGCAAGCCGTTTCCCCTTAGACGAGATCCAGGCCGCGATGTAGATTACAACTGCCAGCTTGGCGAACTCGCTGGGCTGAATGCTGCCCCTGAACGTGCGACGGGCGTTAAAGCGCTCTTCGCCGAAGATCAGCACTGCCACCAGCAGGGCCAAAGCCAACCCCATGATGGGCAGTGCCATGCGCTGCCAGAAGTGATAGGGGATGTTGGCCATTACAAGCAAAGCGCCAATCCCCAGTGCTACCCAGATGACCTGTCTGACGAAGAAGTAGGCCGGGTTCCCAAACGAGATCTGGGCCTGCATAAAGCTGGCGCTGTAAACCATCACCAGCCCCAAGGCCAGCAAGGTGGCCACAATGGCCACCAGGGGATAGTCCAATCCTGCCAGGGCGCCAGCCAGGGTTGAGCGTCTGCCTCGACCGGGCCGGGAAAGTGGCGCGGAGGCCCGGCGTCCCTGTCGGGTCTGAGCACTCACGGCAATGCCTCCACCAGGGCCCGGAAGTGTTGTCCGCGGGCAGCAAAGTCGGGGTAAGCATCGAAGCTGGCCCCGCCAGGGGAGAGCAACACCACATCCCCTGAGCGGGCGATCCTGGCCGCCAGCGAGACCGCCTCGGCCAGATCGCGGCAGCGGGAGACCGGCACTGGCGCGGCTCCGGTCTCCTGCTCGTAACGCGCCAGCGCGGCGCCGATCAACTCCGCCGCTTCGCCGAAAAGGATCACGTGACGCACCCGTTCGTGGATCACCGCCGCGCACTCATCCCAGGGTAACTGCTTATCCCGGCCACCGGCCAGCAGTACGATCGGCTCGGCAAAGGAACGCAGCGCGGCCACGGTGCGCTCCGGCGCGGTGGCGATCGAGTCGTTGACCCACAGCACTCCGTCCTGCTGGCGAACAATCTCCAGCCGATGTTCGACCCCGCCAAAGGTGGTCGCCACCTGCCTCATGGCAGCCACATCTGCCCCAGCCGCGCCGGCCAGGCAGCAGGCAGCCAGGATGTTGGCCAGGTTGTGACGCCCCCTGAGCCGCACATCGTGAGCCCGGCAGATGAGCGTATCGGGCAGGCCAGCCTGCCGCCAGATCAGCAGGTCCCCGCGCAAGAAGGCACCTTCGGGCAACTCCTCTATGAGGCTGAAGGCCACGCGATGGGCCTGGAGCGGGAAATATACCTCCTCGTGGCCATGATCAGCCGGGATCTCGCAGCGGCCCATGCGCCACCACGGCCCCGTATAGCGATCATCGGCGTTGAGCACGCAGGTGTCACCGGGCCCCTGGAAGCGCAAGATGTTGGCCTTGGCTGCCGCATAATGGCCCATGGACGGGTGCCGGTCCAGATGGTTGGGCGTGATGTTGAGGATGGCGGCAATGGCCGGGCTGCGACACGTCCCGGCCAGGGGCTGGTCAAAGAGCTCCAACTGGAAACTGGAAAGCTCCAGGACAACTTTGTCGCCCGGGCCGATGGCATCCAACCTGTCCAGCAAGGGGGTGCCTATGTTGCCCCCCACGTGGACCACATACCCTGCCGCCTCCAGCATCAGGCCCACCAGGGTGGTAGTGGTGGTCTTGCCGGCCGAGCCAGTGATGCCGATGATGGGGACAGGGCAATGATGCAACGTGAGCTGGCTGTCATTGCTCAGCGGGATGCCACGTGCTACCGCCTCGCGCACGAAGGGGATGGCAGGAGAGACGCCGCCGCTCAGGCAGAGCAGGTCTGTCTCATCCAGCAGCCACTCTGGATGCCCTCCTAAGGCGAAGCGCAAAGCGCTGGAGCCCAAGGCCGCGTGCTGGGCCGCGTAAGCTTCCAACTCGGCGCGGGCGTGGGCCAACTGCTCAGCCGGCCGCAGGTCACTGACAGTCACCCGCGCCCCTGCCGCCAGGAAGAAGCGAGCTGTAGCCATGCCCTGGCGGGCCATCCCCAAGATGGTCACGCGGCGATGGGCATAGTCGAGGGCTGGACTTCTGACCTTGCCTGCTACCTTCATCTTGCCACTCCCAAGGCCGAAGTGTGAGCTGGCGTACGGCTCGCGCCACTTGTGATGGATGGAAAGACAATCCAGGCCCCAGGCCATAGGGCCTGGAAGCGTTCGGCCAGGTTGTTAGCCCAAGACTCGGCCTCTGCCCGGCTGATGGCCCAGTTGCGGTAGCTGACGCGCACCGCCGTGCCCCGTTCGGCCAGGGTGCCATCGGGTTGGGGTTCCAGGGGCAGGGATTCCAGCTCCACCAGCAGGGCATGGACCCGTACCTGCCAGGCCTGAAGGGTGTCACCCCGGCAGGCGGCCAGCGCATCGGCCACCTGGCTCAGGGCGCGGTAGGCAAGGCGCGTCGCGGCCTCCCGATCACCGCGCGCCAGCGCCGCGTCCAGCTCCCCCCGCAAGGGCGCAAGCGCGTTGAGGATCAGGCCGCCCGCGCTGGCCTTGCTCGGGGGTGGCATGTAACGCCGGCCTTGTGAGCTCCCTTCCTCAGGCGGCAGGATGCCGCGAAACTGAATTACCTCGTCCACTGCCCGCCATGCCTCACAGCAGGGCCAGAGCAACCCCCAACATCCCTGCCAGGATACCGATCAGGAAAAAACGCTGCACCACATGCGTTTCGGACCAGCCCAGCAGCTCAAAATGGTGGTGCAACGGTGCCATCTTGAAAATCCGTTTGCCCTGGCCGGTGCGCCGTTTGGTCCATTTGAAATAGCCCACCTGGAGGATATCGGAGAGAGCCTCCGCAACGAAGACCAGCCCGACCACGGGCAGCAGAAGCCACTGCCCGGTCATCAGGGCTACCACTCCCAGGGTAGCTCCCAGCGCCAGGGAGCCTGTATCCCCCATGAACAGCTCGGCCGGGTGCGCGTTATACCAGAGGAAGGCAAACAGCGCGCCCACCACCGTAAAGCAGAAAGACATCAAGGGGTATTGCCCCTGCAGATAGGCGATGATGCCATAGGCAACAAACGCCACCGCCGCCGTGGAGCCGGCCAGGCCATCCAGCCCATCGGTCAGGTTCACGGCATTAGAGGAACCCACAATAATGAACATGGCAATGGGTATATAGGCCAGGCCGATGTTGATCTTCTCCCTTACCCCCGGGATTGCCACGCTGTGGAGGCCCAGGAAGAAGTAGAGCCCCAGGCTGGTGATCAGCGCCAGCACCACCTGGTAAAGGGCCTTAAACCTGGCCAGCATCCCCTGCCCGTCGGAACGTTTGCCGCGCACCCCGGCCAGGTCGTCCTGGGCGCCCAGGAAACCGAAGGAGATCATCACCAACAGGGGCACCAGGATCGACTTGCCGATGAGGGGGCTGCCCTCGGCAAAGTTGAAGAGCCGCAAGATCGCTTTGCCCCATTCAACGCCGCTGAGGAAATTGGCCAGGTTCAGGACAACCGTGATCAGGAACACGGGGGTCAGGATCATGATGCCGCCCATGGTGGGCGTGCCGGTCTTGATCTGGTGGGAGTTTGGCCCCTCGATCCGGATCTGTTTGCCGATACGCCGGCGACGCAGTTCGGTGATGAGCGGCCGGCCCCAGATCACGGCCAGCAGGAAAGAAATGGTGGCCAGGGTGAGGGCGAACGACATGGGTGCCTTTTCAAGCATGGCGCATCAACTCCCCGTTGGCCGTGGTCGAGAGAGCGCGTCCACAATGGTTTCCATGGCGGCGGCCCGAGATCCTTTGACCAGCACCACGTCTCCCGGCCTGATCAGGCCCAGTAGGACAGCTATGGCATCGGCGTTGTTGTCGGTGATGTGGACGTCGGCCGGTTGCATGCCGCTGGCCAGCGCCTCTTCAGCGATCCAGCGGGCTCGCCGGCCCACGGTGACCAGTTTGTGCACCACCTGGGCAGCCCGGCCGCCCACCAGCCGATGCCCCGTTTCCTCATAGGACCCCAGCTCGTACATGTCGCCCAGCACGGCGATATAGCGTTGCTCGCCGGCCTGAGCGCGCTGGGGGTCGTGCATGATATCTTCCAGCAGGTTGAGCGCGGCCAACATGGAAGCTGGGCTGGCATTGTAAGTATCGTCAATCAAGGTAGTGTCGCGCAGCCCACGCACCACGAGGATGCGCAGTTGACCACGCACTTCTTGCAGGCCGGCGATGATCTCCGTCCAGCTCAGGTGTTCGACCAGGCCGACCGCCGCGCCGCGCAGGGCAGTATGCACACTGTGCCGACCCAAGATCGGCAGCCGCAGGTGGAACGACTCCTGGCCATAGTGCAGCCGGAAGCGGATGCCATCCAACCCCAGGCTCATGATCTCGTCGGCCCACACGTCGCTGGCCGGGTTCAGGCCGTAAGTGAAAACCCGGGCCCGGGTCAGGCCGGCCATGGCGCGCACCAGCGGATCATCCGCATTGAGGATGGCCACTCCCCCTTCCTCGGCGGGGGGCAGGGCCTGGACGAGCTCGGCCTTGGCCTGGGCGATGCGTTCGATGGTGCCCAGCCGCTCCAGGTGGGTCGGCCCGACATTGGTTACCACCCCAATCCGCGGTCTGGCCAGCGTACACAGGTGGGCTATCTCGCCCAGCGCGTACATCCCCATCTCCAGCACCGCGCGCTCATGGGCAGGGGTTAACTGCAGTAAGGTCAGCGGCAGGCCGATCTCGTTGTTCAGGTTGCCGCTGCTGCGCAGGGTCACAAAGCGCTGGGATAGCACGTTGGCCACCATTTCCTTGGTGCTGGTTTTGCCCACGCTGCCGGTGACCCCTATCACCACGGCCGGCATCTGAGCCCGCCAATGCGCAGCCACCTTTTGCAGAGCTGCCAGGCTATCCGGCGCGAGAAAGACATAAGGCAAGCCGGCCGCTTCTTCGCCGGAGATTCCCACCTCGGGACGGATAAGGGTGCCGTCTTGCGAGACGAAGGTGGCCGTGATCCCCAGCTCCATGGCCCGCGCTTCGGCAATAGCTGCCCGCGCCCCTCTCGTGAACGCGTCGGCCAGATACAGATGGCCGTCGCTCTTTTCCCCGCGCAAGGCGACAAACAGTGAACCGGGTTGCGCGGCCCGAGAGTCAATTACGACAGAAGTGATTGGCTGGCCCACCAACTCGGGCGGTACGGACACCGACGCCCCTATTAGCCCCTGCCAGACGTCGCTGAGGGTCAACATACATCTCCTGGGACGACGTGCAGTTGATATTGGGTCCCACCCCGCGCACCGGACCGCAGACCCTCATTAGGGCAGATGCCCGCCAGGTTGCATCTTCAGGGCCTGAACGGCATCCTGCGCCACCTGGCTGAAGACCGGCACAGCCACCTGTTCTGCCCACCGTGCACGCTTGGGCTTCACGAGCTTCACCAGGATCACAATCTGTGGATCGTCGGCTGGCAGGAAGCCCACGAAGCTGGTGATCGTTTCCTGGGCAGTATATCCCTGTTCGGTGGGGATCTCGGCCGTGCCGGTCTTGCCTGCTACTCGAAAGCCGGGCACCAGGTTGGGATAGGCAGACTTCTCGACCGTATAGACCATCATCTCGGTCAGGGTACGTGCCGTCTCGGGCTTGATCGGGTAGCCCAACACCCGTGGAGGCACGGTGTACATCTGGCCATTCCAGATCAGGCCCCGCACGACCTGAGGCTGCAACAGGGTGCCACCATTGGCGATGGCGGCCACAGCGTTGATCATCTGAATGGCGGTCACCGAGATGCCCTGGCCAAAGGAATTAGTTGCCTGATCGAAATAACTCCAGAGCGGGTTGCCGGGCTCCTTGACGATCCCGTATCCTTCCAGCGGGAGGTCAATCTCGGTCAACTTGCCGAAGCCGAACAGGTGCACATAGCGATAGAAGATCTCTGGCCCGAGCTCCAGGCAGAGCTTGGCCGTAACCACGTTGACGGATTTGGCCAGCGTGTCCCTGAGGGTGATCTGGCCGTACTTCTTGCGCTCGGCATTGCGGATGAAGCGATCTGCCACCTGGAGATACCCTTCATCCTCCAGGATGGTATCGGGTGTGGCCAGGCCGGTGTCCAGGGCGGCTGCCATCGTGATCAGCTTGAATACCGAACCGGGCTCGAAGATCTGGCTGACGGCCGGGTTCACCCACACCTCCTGGCTCACCTCCGAGTAGTTGTTGGGGTCAAATGTGGGCAGGTTGGCCAGCGCCAGGATGCCACCCGTGCGGGGGTCGAGGATGATGATGGTGCCAGCCTCAGCTTCGTAGAAGCGCAGAGCCTCAGCCAGCCGCGTTTCGACCATGTGCTGGAGGGGCGCGTGGAGGTGTAAGACCAGGTCACGGCCGCCAGGCGAGGGCAGGTAGAGTTTCCATGCTTCTGGTATGGGTTGAGGAGCTCCTGGCAGGCGCTGAAGCGGCCACTCCATATCGGCGCGCAGCCAGGCGTCGTAGCTGGCCTCCACTCCATAAACACCGATCAGAGAGTAGTTGGCGAAGCCAAGCAGGTGGGCTGCCAGAGGGCCCATGGGGTAGGCGCGGGTGCGCCGCGCTGCACACC
Source organism: Anaerolineae bacterium (assembly GCA_034434335.1). Taxonomy (GTDB): domain Bacteria; phylum Chloroflexota; class Anaerolineae; order CG2-30-64-16; family CG2-30-64-16; genus DAOTZS01. Next base: position 6,303 of record DAOTZS010000204.1, on the reverse strand, counting down.
AGAAAACAGATGGCCGTTCCAGAGCCTGCACAGCCTGACACTGCTCCTCGGAGGCTCCGATTCGCAACGTCAGCAAGGGGGCATCGCTGCTCAACAGGAGGTTACGTATTTCCTCTGCGGAGCCGCCCATGATGCTGGCCAGCTCATCGGCGAGGGTGGCCTGCTCGTCAGACTGGCGGAACTGGTTGGGATTGGCGTAGATCTCCCATATGAAGTTGTCCGTAGCCAGCAGGAGGCCGTTGGTATCAACAATACGCCCCCGGCTGGGCTCGGCAGCCTGCACAGCCGGGGGCCCGGGTTCAGGTGTTGTCCCCAACAGTTGCCAGTAGGCCAGCCTGACGAAGAGGATCAGAAGGATGGCCAGGAAGATGGCTGCCGGCAGACGGGCGCGGCCAATCAGCACGCTGCGCGCCTCGGCCGGCGGGAGGGTTTCTTCTTCACCAGCCTGTTGCGGCTCTGGCAGCTCGGTGGAGATGGTGTAGTGCGTCCAGCGTGTGCTCTCCCTTTTCATCGGGTTGACCACCATTGCCACACGATTTGTTCAACCCCACCCCAGGCCGGCTGAGAGTCGGAGAGGGTGTCAGAAACATCCTCCAGGCTCACGTAGCGCGGTTGCCGGACGGGGGTCATCCCCTGCTGGCGTGCCTGAGCCTCGATGTAGGCTGGGGCATTCCACTGAGCCAGTTGCAGCATCAAGCTGGTGTTTTGGCGCTCCAGCTCGGCCAGGCGCAGGCGCAGGCGGGTGGTGTCATGCTCGACCGCTGCGATCGTGCTGGCCTGCCAGACGTAAACACAGGTCAATGCGCTGGCCAGGACCAGCACCAGGAGGAACCGAACCAGTCCGGTTGTAGGCTCGGCGAGCCACTGGTGGCGCAGGGGCGTGTCGCTATGGTGAGGCAATGTGATCGGTAGAGTAGTGCGGTTGAGCATGGTTGACCTCTGGTAACTATTCAGGCCGATTGAAATCGCCCCTCCTGGGCACTTCGTGCCGGGTGTCGGCCTCCGCCGACACCCTTCATGTATGCATCATGAGAGTGGTCGGCGAAGGCCGACCACTGGCCGCAGGCCCAAAAAGGGTGACTTCCAGTCACCGCTGAATAGTTACGACCTCTTTTGAGGACAGGCATACTTCTAGAGTTTCTCAGCGACCCGCAACTTTGCACTGCGGCTGCGAGGGTTGCGCTCCACCTCGGCAGAGCTGGGCCGGATTGGCCTGGAGGTGACGATCCGTAACACAGCCCGATGTCCGCAGCCACAGGTGGGCAGGCCGGGTGGGCAGATGCAATCCCGCGCCTCCTGCTGCATAAAGTGTTTGACGATCCGGTCCTCCAGCGAATGGAAGGTGATAACAGCCAGCCGGCCACCGCTGACCAGCAGAGCGATTGCCTGAGGCAACACAGCCTCCAAGGCAGCCAACTCGTTATTAACCCGGATGCGAAGGGCTTGAAATACCTTGGTTGCCGGATGAATACGTCCCGAGCGCCCTCCCACTGCCCGGCTAACCACCTCTGCCAGGGCCAGCGTTGTGTGAAGAGGTCTGGCGGCCACAATGGCCCTGGCAATACGTCGGGCTCGCGGTTCCTCCCCATAGCGATAGATAATGTCCGCGAGCTCCTCTTCCTTCCATGTGTTGACAATCTCTTCTGCGGTCAGCGGGTTGTGGGGATCGAAGCGCATGTCAAGAGGCCCCGCTGCCTGAAAGCTAAAGCCACGGCCGGCGTCTGCCAGTTGTAGGGAAGATACCCCCAGGTCCAGCACGATAGCATCCACGGCCGTAAAGCCATAGAGGGTGGCCAGGGAACTGAGCTGTTCAAAACTACCTTGGACCAGTACTGCGCGCTCTCCAAAGGGAGCCAGACGGAGCCTGGCCACCTCAATGGCCTTGGGGTCGGCATCGAGCCCCAGTAACCGACCGTTCGGTGCCGTTGCCTTTAAAAGTGCCTCTGCATGCCCTCCGCCCCCCACAGTGCCATCAATGCACCTGGCATCAGGGCTTAGCTGCAGGGCTGCTATCGTTTCGGCCAGCAGGACGGGGACATGCTCCACAGGTTAGAGACTCAGCCCCACTTTGCGTATCGCCTCAGTGTCATCGTTCTTGCGGCTGGCGTTAGCGAGCACCTGCCTGCAATTCTCCTCCCAGCGCTCCCGGCTCCAGATCTCCAGGCGGTCTTTGTTGCCGATGATCACCACATCGGTACCAAGGCCGGCATAACTGCGCATGGTTGGCGGGATCAGGATGCGCCCCTGGCGGTCCAGCTCGCATTCATTGGCTGCGAACAGGAAACGACGGGTGTTGCGGATTGTGTCATCCGCCTGGTCCTCCTCGTCGAGACGCCTGGCCATGCTCTCCCACACCCGCTTAGGATAGACATTGATCTGGCCGTCCATGCCACGGCCGATGAACACGACGTCTCCCAGCTCTTCACGGTGTTTGACCGGGATGAAAACGCGGCCCTTGGAGTCCATCGTGTGTTCGTCTTCGCCGCTGAACATCTTGCCGTCCCTGGTGCGAGCCGAACTGAGGAGATACAGACTGGAAAAGACTATGACTCCACCTTACTCCACTTTTTCCCACTGCGCCCCATTGTAATGCATTCCGCCTGCCCTGTCTAGTCCTAATTTGGGAAAAACACCAAATTTTAAGGTTGGATTTTTTGGTAGACTATAATGTGACGGCTCGGAGGGACGAACACTCGCGCGACACGAACGCCTGATTTGACAGGAGGTTGGCTTTTGGGTATGATTACCAATTGCTTGTCGGAAGGTCGGGTGTAGAGTGGTTTCAGGGAAGGTCTCTTATACCCCGCGCTCTTAGCGATCGAGATACACCAAGTCGCGCCAGGACTTGGCTTTTTGCTTTTTGTAAGGAGTGAGCTCTTCATATGTATCTCCGAACCAATAGCAACGGTGTCGCGCGCAAGTCATACGCCCGTATTGCGAATGTTTACGAACTGCCGCGGCTCATCGAGGTACAGTTAGACTCATTTCGCTGGTTTCAAACCGAAGGCCTGCAGGAGCTATTCGAGGAGATTTCGCCTATTGTTAGCTTCAACAAGAACCTCGAGCTCCATTTTGCCTCGACCCCTTTGCCCGAACCACCAAAGAGCAAGGAGGAAGAGGCGAAGGCCTATGGCTTTTGGTTTGGCGAGCCTAAATACTCTGAGCTGCAGTGCCGCGATCGGGACATGACATACTCCGCGCCGCTTTGGGTGCGCGTCAAGCTTATCAACCGCGAAACGGGGGAGGTCTCCGTCCAGAGTGTTTTCATGGGAGACTTTCCCTTGATGACCGAGAACGGCACCTTCATTATCAACGGCGCCGAGCGGGTTGTGGTGAGCCAGTTAATCCGTTCGCCAGGTGTTTATTTCACCGTGGAAGAGGATCGGGCCACCGATCGCCGCCTGTGCTTTGCCAAGCTGATCCCCAACCGCGGGGCCTGGCTGGAGTTTGAGACCAGCAAGCGCGATGTCATCTCGGTGAAGGTGGATCGCAAGCGCAAGCTGCCGGTGACGGTGCTCCTGCGCGCTGTTGGCTATGGCTCCGACGAGGAGATCCTGGAGCTGTTCGCCGACGTGGATAACGAGCCCGAGCATTCCTATATTGCCAGTACTCTGGAACGTGATCCCACCCGTACCCCTGAGCGGGCAGATTCCGCAAAGGGTGTGGAAGCGGCTTTGCTGGAGTTCTACAAGAAGCTGCGCCCCGGCGACCCACCTACGTTGGATAATGCCCGCAACTTCATGCAGAACCTGATCTTTGCCCCACGACGTTATGATCTGGGCAAGGTTGGCCGCTATAAGCTCAATCGCCGGCTGGAGCTCAATGTGCCCCTGTCCCACCGTACGCTGACCAACGAAGACCTGGTGGCCGTCATCAGGCACATGATCCAGATCAACAACGGCGTCGAGGGCGAAGATGACATTGACCACCTGGGCAACCGGCGGGTCAAGACTGTAGGGGAGCTGATCCAGAATCAACTGCGCGTCGGTTTGCTGCGCATGGAGCGGGTCGTACGTGAGCGCATGTCTATTCGCGACTCCGAACAGGTGACCCCCCTTTCTTTGATCAACATCCGACCTGTGGTGGCAGCCATGCGCGAGTTCTTCGGCGGCTCCCAGCTCAGCCAGTTCATGGATCAGACAAACCCGCTGGCAGAGCTGACTCACAAGCGGCGCCTGAGCGCCTTGGGGCCAGGTGGCCTGCGACGGGAGAGGGCCGGCTTCGACGTGCGCGATGTGCACAACAGCCATTATGGCCGCATCTGCCCGATCGAGACCCCTGAAGGTCCCAACATTGGCTTGATCGGCTCCCTGGCTACCTATGCTCGGATCAACGAGTTCGGCTTTATTGAGACCCCTTATCGTCGGGTGCTGAACCGGGTGCCCAATCAGCCTGCTGCTCTGGTGGGCAAGACCTTGCGTGAGCGGATCGCGCTCCCCGATGGCACTGTTATCGCCGAACCCGGCACCAAGGTGGACGAGGCTCTTGCCAATCGCATCGCAGAGCTGGGAGATGTCTTGCCCGAAGTGCGTATCGTCCCCGAAGTGACCAACGAGATCGTTTTCCTATCAGCCGATGAGGAGGACCGCCATTCGATTGCTCAGGCCAATGCCCATACAGATGGGGATGGTCACTTCACCGAGTCACGCATCTCGGTACGGCGCAATCAGCAGTTCCTTTTCGAGACGCCGGACCATATCGACTACATGGATGTCTCGCCCAAGCAGATCGTCTCGGTGTCGGCTGCCCTCATCCCCTTCCTGGAGCATGACGATGCCAACCGGGCGCTGATGGGCTCCAACATGCAACGCCAGGCCGTGCCCCTCCTCCGCCCCGAGGCCCCCATTGTGGGGACCGGGATCGAGCGCCAGGCTGCCGTGGACTCGGGCCAGGTGATTGTGGCCATTAATGCCGGCGAGGTGGTGCGCGCCTGTAGCGACGAGATCGTTGTCCTGGAAGACAGTGGTGTGCGCCGCACCTACAAGCTGCGCAAGTATCAGCGCTCCAACCAGAGTACCTGTATTGACCAGCGCCCTGTGGTGGTCAAAGGGGATCGCGTGGAGAAGGGCCAGGTGTTGGCCGATTCCAGCTCCACCGACATGGGGGAGATGGCCTTGGGTCAGAATGTCCTGGTCGCCTTCCTGAGCTGGGAGGGGGGCAACTACGAAGACGCCATCCTCATCAGCGAACGTCTGCTGCATGAGGATAAATACACCTCCATCCATATCGAAAAACATGAGGTGGAAGCGCGCGATACCAAGCTTGGCCCTGAGGAGATCACACGGGACATCCCCAATGTGGGCGAAGACGCGCTGAAAGACCTTGATGAGCATGGCATTGTCCGGGTCGGGGCTGTTGTCTCCCCAGGGGACATCCTGGTGGGCAAGATTACGCCAAAGGGTGAAACCGAACTGAGTCCCGAGGAGAAGCTCTTGCGGGCCATCTTTGGCGAAAAGGCGCGCGAGGTGAAGGACTCCAGCCTGCGCCTGCCCCATGGGGAATATGGCAAAGTCGTAGATATCAAAGAGTTCAGCCGCGAGGAACATCGCGACCTGCCGGCGGGTGTCGAACGCATGGTGCGGGTCAGCGTGGCACAGCGCCGCAAGATCATGGAAGGGGACAAAATGGCCGGCCGGCACGGCAACAAGGGGGTCATCTCCAAGATCGTGCCCGTGGAGGATATGCCGTTCTTGCCCGATGGCACCCCTGTTGACATCATCCTTAACCCGCTTGGGGTGCCCGCCCGCATGAACATTGGACAGGTGCTGGAGACCCACCTGGGGTGGGCTGCCCAACGCCTGGGCTTCCGGGTGGAGAGCCCGGTCTTCGATGGCGCGCGCGAGCACGAGATCGAGGCTGAGCTGGCACGGGCCTGGCTGGCCGACCGGGCCTGGGAGAAGGCCACCAAACGGGCCTGGGATTGGGTCAAGGAGCGCGGCTATAATGAGGAGGATTTCCTCGACGATAATGAAGTGCGCGCCCTGTACCTGGCTGAGTGGCTGGGTGAGCGCGGTTATGACCCCGAACGGGTGTATCACGATACCGCGTATGCCCGCCGGGCCGTGTTGCGGGAATGGCTGGCCGAGGAACCCCAGGGCTATGACCCGGACGCCCTGCTGGTCTTCCCTGGGGACGAGCGGCCCCTGGCAGAGCGCGAAAAGGCCGATGAGATGGCGCGCATCGTCTGCCTGCGCGAGTGGCTGAAGTGGGTGGTGCGAGAACGCATGCGCGTTGTCCGCCTTGAACCTGTGCCGGCCCAAAGCGCGAGTGGCCAGGATGAGGTGGCCGGCAAAGATACCCCCA
>DAOTZS010000203.1:0-6352 GCA_034434335.1 Anaerolineae bacterium | reverse complement strand
CCCGGACGTGAACGTCCGGGCTGAAAGAGCGAAGCCCTGCGGGCTAAGTATCCAGTCCCGAAGGCCTCGGCCCGAAGGGGCTTTGCCCTCTTAGCCCGGTGATTTATCGCCGGGCAGCCTCCCAACCCTGCAAAAACCTACCCTTATAAGGGGAGCACCCTTCCCTGCTGGCGGGGGAGGGTAGCCGTAGGCCGGGTGGGGGTCGCTGCGCCCGTAACGGGCACAGCGACGCTGTGCCCCTACGGCTGGTCTCCCTAAACGTGATGCGTATGGGGCAAGGCATGCCTTGCTCTTACAGCCGATGTGAGGAAAGAGATCCATGCATACGGAATTGATCATCAAGGACTTACATGTCTCCGTGGAGGGCAAACCAATCCTGCACGGGGTTAACCTGACCGTACGCCAGGGCGAGGTGCACGCGCTGATGGGGCCGAACGGCTCTGGCAAGAGTACCCTGGCCTACACGATCGCTGGCCATCCGCACTATCAGGTCACGGCCGGCGACATCCTGCTTAACGGGCAGAGCATCTTGGGCATGGCCCCTGACGAGCGGGCCAGGGCCGGCCTGTTCCTGGCCTTCCAATATCCCGTCGCCATCCCGGGCGTCAGCATGGCGAACTTCCTGCGCCAGGCGGTCAGCGCGGTGCGCGGCTATACTGAGCGTGCCAAGCGGGCCGTGGCTGAGGGTGGCAGCGCTGGGCCCATCGGCTCAGAACTGATGCCCATGCGTGAGTTTCGCAAAGAGTTGAACGAGAAGATGGCGCGCTTGCACATGGACCCGGATTTCGCGCGTCGCTATCTGAACGATGGCTTTTCGGGCGGCGAGAAAAAGCGCGCCGAGATCCTGCAGATGGCCATGCTCGAGCCCAAGATCGCCGTGCTCGACGAGACCGACTCGGGGTTGGACATCGACGCGCTGCGCGTCGTGGCAGAGGGGGTCAACAGCCTGATCGGCCCGCAGATGGGGGTTTTGCTGATCACCCACTATCAGCGTCTGCTGAACTACATCAAGCCCGACTTTGTCCACGTATTTTACAACGGCCGCGTGGTGCTCTCTGATGGCCCCGAGCTGGCGCTGGAGCTCGAACAAAAAGGCTACGATTGGGTCCGCCAACAGTTCGGCGTGCCGACATCGTAGCAAGGGAGGACACATGCCTGCCACCGAGACCGATCGCCAGGCGCTCGAGAGTGTCAAGAGCGAATACAAATACGGCTGGAGCCAGCCCGAGCAATATGTCTTCAAGGCCCGCAAGGGGCTGGACCACGAGATCGTCGAGCAGATCAGCCGGATGAAGGGGGAACCGGAGTGGATGCGCGAGCTGCGCCACGAGGCGCTCGACATCTTCTTCTCCAAGCCCATCCCAACCTGGGGGCCCGACCTGAGCGCCATTGATTATCAGGACATTTACTACTACATCAAGCCGGTGGAGGCGCAAGGCCGGAGCTGGGAAGACTTGCCACCCCATATCAAGGAGACCTTCGACCGGCTGGGCATTCCCGAAGCGGAACGCAAGTTCCTGGCTGGCGCGGGCGCGCAGTATGAGAGCGAGGCTGTATACCATTCCCTCAAGCAGGAGTGGGAACGCCAGGGCGTCATCTTCATGGACTCAGATAGCGGCCTGCGCGAGTATCCCGACATTTACCGCGAACACTTTGGCACGGTCGTGCCCGCTACCGACAATACCTATGCTGCGCTGAACACCGCGTGCTGGTCGGGTGGCTCCTTTGTCTACGTGCCCAAGGGGGTACGCCTGGATATCCCACTCCAGGCCTACTTTCGCATCAACGCGCAGAGCATGGGCCAGTTCGAGCGTACCCTGATCATCGTGGATGAAGGGGCGAGTGTGCACTATATTGAGGGGTGCACCGCGCCCATCTACTCCACCGATTCGTTGCACTCTGGCGTGATCGAGATCATTGTGCGCAAGAACGCCCGCTGCCGCTACACAACTATCCAGAACTGGTCGACCAATGTCTACAACCTGGTGACGCAACGCTCGTTGGTGTACGAAGGCGCGACGATGGAGTGGGTTGATGCCAACCTGGGGTCGAAGGTCACTATGAAGTACCCCAGCGTTTACCTGTTGGGGAAGGGCGCGCGGGGCCAGATCCTCTCCATGGCGTTTGCCGGCCCGGGCCAACACCTGGATACCGGCGGCAAGCTGATCCACGCTGCGCCGGACACCTCGAGCCAGCTCATCTCGAAGTCCATCAGCAAGGGCGGCGGCCGCGCTTCCTACCGCGGTCTGCTCAAGGTCAGCAAGGGCGCGACCGGCGCCAAGTCCAACGTCGTCTGCGATGCGCTCCTGCTCGATGACAAGAGCCGCTCTGACACCTACCCATACATCGAGATTGACGAGGATGATGTCACCGTTGGCCACGAAGCCTCGGTGAGCAAGATCGGCGAGGAGCAGCTCTTCTACCTGCAGAGCCGGGGCATCCCCGAAGACGAGGCCAGCGCCATGATCGTCTCTGGCTTCATCGAGCCAATGGTCAAAGAGTTGCCCATGGAGTATGCGGTGGAGATGAACCGCCTGATCCAGTTGCAGATGGAAGGGTCTATAGGTTGAGGGGGCGCTCATGGCAACGATGACTACTACCATTCCTGGCGAACTTCTCTCCACCGCGCAGGGCGAACCATCCTGGATGCTCGATCTGCGGCAGAGGGCCTGGCGCTTTTTCGAGGAGATACCCTGGCCCACCGGCAATGAGGAGACATGGCGCCGGACGAAGCTGACCGGGTTCAGGCTGGAGGAGTATCAGCCCCTTGCGCCTGGAAGGGCCACTCTGCAGGCCGATGAGCTGTTGCCTGCCGCGGCTCAAAAGAGCCTGGCCGAGATCGAGGGCTGCGGCGCCCTGGCCATAGCAGATGCTGTGCCTGTGCGCTGCGAGCTGGACCCCTCGCTGGCTGCCCGCGGGGTGATCTACACCGATCTGGCCACGGCCATCCGAGCCTATCCCGAACTGGCGATGAGCTATTTTGGCAACGTGGTGGCTGCCGATGAGAACAAGTTCAGCGCATTGCACTACGCCTTGTGGAACAGTGGCACCTTTCTTTACGTCCCGCGGCACGTGGTGATCGAGAAACCCTTCCAGACGGTGATCTGGCAGCGCGCCGGCAAGCTGGCCGGGATGCACCATACTCTGATCGTGACCGAAGAAGGCGCGTCCGTGACCCTGGTCGAGGACTTTATCGGCGCGGAAGAGGGCCTGCTCAACAGCGTCGTCGAGCTGCTCCCCGGCCCCAACAGCCAGGTGCACTATCTGCACCTCCAAAACCTGGCCGATAGCGCCTGGAACTTTAGCACGCAACGGATGCAGCTCACGCGCGATAGCCTCGTGCGTTACTTCATTGGTTCGTGGGGCAGCCGGCTGAGCAAGAACTGGATCAACATGGAGCTGAATGGCCCTGGCAGCCAGGGCGAACTGCTCGGCCTTTACTTCCCCAGCGGCCGGCAACACCTGGATCATCATACCAATCAGCTCCATAAGGCACCACACTCCACCAGCAACCTGCTGTTCAAGGGTGCGCTCAGAGATCGCGCGCGCTCGGTCTACCAGGGTTACATCAAGGTCTACCCCGGTGCCCAGAAAACCGACGCCTATCAGGCCAACCGCAACCTGATGCTGAGCAAAGCTGCCCGCGCTGACAGCATCCCCGGCCTGGAGATCGAGGCCGATGACGTGCGCTGCACCCATGGCGCCACCGCCGGCCAGATCCCCGAAGAGTACATCTTCTACCTGATGTCCCGTGGCATTGGCCGCCTCGACGCCGAACGCATGATTGTCCAGGGCTTCTTCGAGGAGGTGCTCGATCGCATCCCCGTCGAAGGGGTGAGGAATAAGCTGGAGGCAGAGATAGCGAGGAAGTTGGAGTGGAGCACCAAACTACCATAGACCTCATCCTCGATCATTACGAAAACCCGCGGCACTATGGCGCCCTGCCGGATGCCGATGTCGTTATGCGAGGAATTAATCCTGGCTGCGGCGATGTCATCGCCATTTATGCGAAGGCCGATGACGCGGGACACATCAGCGCTATCTCTTTTGAAGGGGAGGGTTGTACCATCAGCATGGCCGGTGCCTCTATGGCCACGGAGATACTGTGGGGCAAGGCTCTGGCCGAGGTGGAGGCCACTCCCGAGGCTGCCATCCTGGAGCTCTTTGGCCGCGAGATAGCAGCCACGCGTTTCAGATGCGCGCTATTGGGACTGAATACGGCCAAAGACGCGGCGAGAGCACTCCGTTCCAGGCAGTCAGGCTAAGGGCTTCCTTTATCCAGGTTACAAACTACCGTAACTATCCAGGCCGATTGAAATCGCCCCTCCTGGGCACTTCGTGCTGGGTGTCGGCGGAGGCCGACACCCTTCATGTATGCATCATGAGAGTGGTCGGCGAAGGCCGACTACTGTCCGCAGGCTCCAAAAGGGTGACTTCCAGTCACCGCCTGAATAGTTACAAACTACCGAGGTATCCGTGTCTACAGCTACCGTGACCGAATCTATCGCCGCCGGGTTGACTATGTCCCAACCTACTACTCTCGACGTAGCAGCCATCCGGGCCGACTTTCCGATCTTGCAGCGCCGCGTGCATGGCCTGCCCCTTGTCTATCTGGACAACGCAGCCAGCTCGCAGAAGCCGCGCGTGGTCATAGACGCGCTGACGCGCTACTATGAGCAGACCAATGCCAACGTCCATCGCGGGGTGCACACCCTTAGCGAGGAGGCAACGGCCCAGTACGAGGCTGCCCGCGCCAAGGTGGCGGCCTTCATCGGCTCCTGTTGCCCCAAAGAGGTCATCTGGACGCGCAATGCCACCGAGGCTATTAACCTGGTGGCCTATAGCTGGGGCCGCGCCAACCTGCGCCGCGGGGATCGCATCCTCCTTACCGAGATGGAGCACCACTCCAACCTGGTGCCATGGCAGATCCTGGCAGCCGAAATCGGCTACGAGATTGATTACCTGCGCGTGGCCGACGATGGCACCCTGATCCTGGACGACCTGCCCAGGCTGCTCACCTCGCGCACCAGGCTGCTCGGCTTCACCTACGTGTCGAATGTCCTTGGCACCATCAATCCGGTGAAGGAGTTGACGGAGGCCGCGCATCAGGTGGGCGCGCTGGTGTTGCTCGACGCGTGTCAGGCTGTGCCGCACATGCCGGTGAATGTGAAAGAGCTGGGCATAGATTTCATGGCCTTCTCGGGGCACAAGATGCTGGGTCCCACCGGCATTGGCTGCCTGTGGGGCCGCCGCGAGTTGCTCAATGTCATGCCGCCTTTCATGGGCGGGGGCGATATGATCCGCGAGGTGCACCTGAGCGGCTTCAAGCCCAGTGAGCTGCCGTGGAAGTTCGAGGCCGGCACCCCGGCCATTGCCCAGGCCATCGGCCTCGGCGTGGCCGTGGACTACCTATCGAAGATCGGCATGGAGGCCATCCACGCGGCCGAGCGCGAGCTGGTCACCTATGCCCTGGAACGGCTGCGCGAGGTCAAAGGGTTGCGCATCCTGGGCCCAGGCGCCGAGAAGCGCGGGGGATTGGTCTCTTTCACCCTCGAAGCTGCCCACCCACACGATATTGCTGCCGTGCTGGATGGCCTGGGCATCGCTATCCGGGCTGGCCATCACTGTGCCCAGCCACTGCACGAACGTTTCGGCATCCCCGCCAGCGCACGCGCCAGCTTCTACCTCTACAATACCAAAGACGAGGTTGACCTGCTGGTGAAGGGGCTGCACAAAGTGGTGGAGATGTTTAGCTTCTAGCCCGAACCCTTCACCTCGGTGGCACGAGGTCACCAGAGCGCGCAAGCGCGGTGCGCCCCGGGCGCTCTTTTGCCTGCGGGTGTCTTCGTGATAGAATAGAAGCGATAAGAGCAAAAATGATGGACTTGTACGCTGAAGAAATCCTCGATCACTATAAGCACCCGCGGCATTTCGGCCACCTGGACCAGCCGACGCTGACCTATCACGATCGCAACCCGCTCTGCGGCGATGAGATCACGCTGGAGCTGAAGATCGAAGATGGCAAGGTGGCCGATGTGGCCTTCACTGGCCACGGTTGTGCTATCAGCCGGGCAGCCGCCTCTATGATGTCGGAAGAGATCATCGGCAAGTCGCTGGACGAGCTGAAACATTGGAATAAGGAGAACATCCTCGACCTGCTGGGCATTGAAGTCGGCCCGGTGCGTATCAAATGTGCCCTGCTGCCCCTCAAGGCTCTCAAAGCGGCAGTGTGGGGATTGGGTGAAGAGGAGTAGGGCGGAGAACCCATGTCTGGTTTCATCAAAGTCGCCACCGTCAGCGAGATCCCTCCTGGCCACAAGAAAACCGTCGAGGTGGACGGTGTTTTGGTGGT
>DAOTZS010000202.1:0-6240 GCA_034434335.1 Anaerolineae bacterium | reverse complement strand
GCCAAAAAAGGCAAGCACCAGCCACAGCGCGGCGCGCAGCAGGTTTCTGGTGGTAACCACCATCAACGCGGCGGCCAGGGTGATTACGGCAAGAAGGGCGAAAACCACTAACTGCATAGCTGGGAATTCCTTGCAAAAGAACTTATGCGGGCCAGGTTGGCTGCGATACCGCCCAGGCGCACAGGCAGATCGTCTTGAAGGAAACGAGCACGGATAGCACCCAGATCTCTCATCTCTATCTGGCCAGGTGTGGCACGGTCGCGGATAATGTGGATCATGGAGGCATCAACTCATGTGACTGCCAGGCCACGTCGCGCCGCGTATCTCTTGGCTGCCTGGCCCAGCAGGGTCAGCGCGACCAGTATGATGCCAACGTTGCCAGCCAGGATGAGCGCCCATTGCGCGGGCGTGGGCACCGGCAGCTTGAGCGCGATCGCCACCCACAGCAGGTTGGCCAGCGACGCCGGCACCAACACCTTCCAGGCGAAGGCCAGCATCTGGTCAATGCGGAAGCGGGGCCAGGTGCCGCGGATCCACATCAGCAGGAAGACGATCACCAGCGCCTTGGCCATGAAATAGAATGGGCCGAGCACCGGCACCGTTGCCACGAATGGCCCACGCCATCCGCCCAGGAAGAGGGTGGTGGCAATAGCCGAAACCGCCAGCAGATTACCGTATTCCGCGATATAGAACCAGCCGAACTTCAGCCCACTATACTCGATGAAATAGCCGGCTACGATCTCCGAATCGGCCTCCAGGAGATCGAAAGGCGCGCGGCCTGTCTCGGCGATGGCGGTCAGGAGATACACAATCAAGGCCAGGGGAAGTACCAGGCCGAAAGGCACGCTCTGGCGCTCGACAATCTCCCCCATCCTCATGGAGCCGGCCAGCAACACCACAGCCGCCATAGAGAGCACCATGGGCACCTCATAGCTGAGCAACTGGGCCACCACCCGGAAGGCACTGATCAGGGCGAACTTGTTGTTAGACGACCAGCCGGCCATCAGCACCGCTAACGTGGTGACCGAGCCCACGGCGACCAGATAGAGCACGCCGATATTCAGGTCCCGGCCCATCAGCCGGGGCCCGAAGGGCAGCACGGCCCAAAGGAGGGCAGCCGGGACGAAGATCAGGATCGGGGCCAGGTTGAACACCGGCCTGTCAGCCCCAGCGGGGATGATGTCCTCCTTGACCAGGAGCTTGATCGCATCGGCGATGGCCTGGAAGATGCCCCACGGCCCCACGCGGTTGGGGCCCAGGCGGTTCTGGATGCGGGCGATGACCTTACGCTCCATCCAGGTCAGGGTGAGGGTGGCAATGACCGGCATCAGCACCAGGATGACCCCCACAGCCACGTCGTTGATCAAGCTCACCAGCCAGGGAGGCAGAAACCCGCTGATCCAGTTCGTCCAGGCGTTGCCCAGGTTGACGAAGAAATCGCGCACGAAGTCCATAGCTGTTCCCTCGTTAGGTGACCGTCACCTATAAGGTGGCAGGAGTTATGCAGTTGCACTACGTTGTACCCCCACCCCCTAGCCCCCGCCCCCAATCGGGGGCGGGGGAATCCTTTGAAAGGGTATTCTGGGCGGCGAAGCCGCCCAGAATACCCTTAATCCCGATCCCCCTTCCCCGCAAGGCGGGGAAGGGGGTAGGGGGATGGGGCGATACGCCCTAAAGTGCGTAACTCCTGTAAGGTGATGGTTACCTTTGTGTAGGTCAATGCCACTCCAAGGCGCCCTTGCGCCAGGCATAGAGCAATCCGCCCACCAGGATCAGCACGAACAACGCCATCTCGACCATAGCGTACAGGCCCAGCCTGTTATAGGCCACAGCCCATGGGAAGATGAAAACAGCTTCGACGTCAAAAACCACGAAGATCAGGGCATAAAGATAGTACTGGGCTTTGAACTGGACCCAAGCATTGCCGATGGTCTCGACGCCGCACTCGTAGGTGGAATTCTTAACGGGGTTGGGCTTCTTGGGGCGGAGCAGCCAGGCCACGCCAAGGCCGATCATCGGTAGGGCAAAGGCAATGATGACGAAGATGCCGATGAACGCGTACTGCGAAAGCAAGGCGACCCTCCTTGGCAATGCTGGCAGGGAAACTCTTTCCTTGAGCCTGCCAGGCCCACAGCCAGGAGCGGGGGCAGCTCCCGGCAGCAGGGCATGCGCATTGTAGCACAGACGGGGGCGGAATGCAAAGTTATATAGCCTGGCAGTTTGACAAGGATAACCGGTTCGTGATAGACTTTGCAAGCCCGCAAAGGGGAGTCATGGCCGCCAGATGGAAATCTGCGATGAGCATGTTCGCCGGCCAGAGCTGACTGACCCATTCCCGGCCTGGAGCAGGTTATGCCTGAACAGTACGTGCCGATCCTGGTAATGGTATTGGTAGCTGCCGGATTTGCCGCTGTTGCGTTGCTTGTATCGGCTGTTTTGGGCCCCAAGCGCCATAACCCGGCCAAACACGAGGCCTACGAATCTGGAATTGTCCCCCTGGGCGATGCTCGCCGGCGCTTCCCCGTGCAGTTCTACATGGTGGCTGTTCTCTTCATCCTGTTCGACGTCGAAGTAATCTTGATGTATCCATGGGCTGTGGCCGCGCGCAAGCTGGGGCTATTCGGGCTGGTCGAGATAGCTATCTTCGTCGCCGTCCTCCTGGTAGGCTTTGTGTATGCCTGGAAGAACGGCGCCTTTAGATGGCAATAGATAATCAGCCGGCAACGGCTGGACCTAGACCATGTAGCGGAGAAATCCATGGGACTTGAAGAACGCCTGCCCGCAGAAAGCTTTATCACTACCACCCTGGAAGCAGTGGTCAACTGGGGCCGCAAGTTCTCCATCTTCCCCCTCACCTTTGGCCTGGCCTGCTGCGCGATCGAGCAGATCGCGTCGGGGGTCAGCCGCTTCGATATCAGCCGTTTCGGCTCTGAAGTATTCCGCGCGTCTCCGCGGCAGGCCGACCTGCTGATCGTCTCCGGCCGCGTGAGCAATAAGATGGCTCCGGTGATCAAACGCCTTTACGACCAGATGCTCGAGCCCAAGTGGGTCATTGCCATGGGCATCTGTGCCAGTGCCGGCGGCCCTTTCAACAACTATGCCATCGTCCAGGGGGTGGACAAGATCATCCCTGTGGATGTTTACGTGCCTGGTTGTCCTCCGCGGCCTGAGGCGCTGCTCTATGCGCTGACGCTGCTGCAGAAGAAGATCACCCAGGAGAAGTTCCGCGATCGCGCGCTCAGCAGATAGACCAAGAAAGTAACCTTGTGGTCGTTCATTCTTCCGCCCTTCCTCGGCCACAACAGGAACTCAGCATGACCCAGAACGACCTCGCAGTTGAAAAGCTCAAAGCGCGGTTCCCCGACGCCATCCAGTCTGTGAGTCACTTTCGCGGGGAGACAACTATTACTGTGCGGTGCCAGGACCTGGTGGCGGTGGCCCAAATGCTACGCGATGACCCCGCATTGCAGTTTCAGCACCTGGCCAATCTGACCGCCGTAGACTGGAGCAAGTATCCCGGTTATAATGGCAGGGAACGATTCACCACCGTCTACCACCTTATGTCTCCTGCGACCGGGCAGCGTATTGCCCTCAAAGTGCCTGTGCCGGAAGGGCAAACCCCGACGGTGCCCACCCTGACCGGGCTGTGGGCCGGTGCTAACTGGCCTGAACGCGAAGTCTATGACCTGATGGGGATCCGCTTCGCCGGCCACCCCGACCTGCGCCGCATCCTCCTTCCGGATAACTGGCCCAACCACCCGCTGCGCAAAGACGTGCCGCGCGGGGGTGAGCCTGTGCCCTTTTCGATGACCTGGGAGGACGAAGAATTCGCCTCCTTCGGCAAGCAAATCGTCGAAGCCAAGGCCATGCAGACGGTGCCGCCCAAGCAGGCCGACACCAACCGGCACGTCATCCTCAACATGGGCCCCCACCACCCGGCCACCCACGGCGTCCTGCGGGTGGTGGTGGAGCTGGATGGCGAGCGGGTGGTGGCTGCCTACCCCGATATCGGCTACTTACACTCCGGCTTCGAGAAGCAGGGCGAGACGATCCGCTATAAGGATTTCACCCCCTACACCGACCGCTCCGACTATGTCTCTTCCATGAGCAACAACCTGGGCTATGCCCTGGCCGTGGAAAAGCTCATGGGGGTGGAAATCCCCCCGCGGGCGCAGGTGCTGCGCGTCATCATGGCCGAGCTGCAACGTCTGGCCTCGCATCTGCTCTGGCTGGGCACCCACGTGATGGACGCTTCGGGCGTGAACCATGCCCTGCTGATGTACGCTTTCCGCGAGCGGGAGCAGATCCTGGACATCTTCGAGCTTGTCAGCGGCGCGCGCATGACCACCTCTTACATCCGCCCCGGCGGCCTGTGGAGGGACGTGCCGCCCAGCTTTACCGAGCGCGTGCAGGATGTGCTGAGACATTTCCCCCGCCGCATTGACGAATACGAGCGGATGGTTACCAGGAATCCTTCCTGGAAGGCACGCACGCAAGGGGTGGGCAAGCTCACCCTGGAACAGGCACTGTCGCTGGGGGTCACCGGGCCGATGTTGCGCGCCTCGGGCCTGGCCTTTGACTACCGCAAAGCTCGGCCCTATAGCGGCTACGAGAACTACGATTTCAAGGTGCCTACCGCCACGGAAGGCGACACCTATGCGCGGTATATGGTGCGCCTGGAGGAGATGCGCCAGAGCCTGCGCATCATTGACCAGGCCATAAAGAACCTGCCCGACGGCCCGGTGTGGACAGCCGACCGCAAGATGGCGTTGCCCCCACGGCAAGAGCTGGATACCAGCATGGAGGCCGTCATCCACCACTTCAAGCTGATGACCGAGGGGTTTAAGCCTCCCAAGGGCGAGGTTTATGAGTGCGTGGAAGGCCCACGCGGCGAAGTTGGCTTCTACCTGGTCAGCGACGGCACCGCCATCCCCTACCGCCTGCGCTATCGGACTCCGTCCTTCCACAACTTGCAGGCGACCGATACGATGGCGCGCGGGGGGTTCATCGCCGACCTGGTTATCATTATCGGCTCAATTGACATTGTGTTGGGAGATGTGGATCGGTAGAGGAGGAGTGAGTGCTATCCGATAAGGCGAAAGCCGAGATCCGAACCTTACAGGCTCGCTATCCCGTGCCACGCTCGGCATTGGGCCCGGCGCTGTACGTAGCCCAGCGTGAGGCGGGCTGGCTGCCACCTGAGGTGTTGGCCGAGGTGGCCGCGCTGTTTGGGCTGGACGAAGCCGAGGTGGGCGAGTTTGCCAGCTTCTACCATATGTTCAATACCAGGCGCGAGCCCGGCCGCTACCACATTGAGCTATGCACTAATGTGCCCTGCATGCTGCGCGGCTCCGCCTGGCTGGCCGCCCAGCTCCAGGAGAAGCTGGGCATCGGCTTCGGCCAGACCACCCCCGATGGCATGTTTACCCTGGGCGAGAGTGAATGCCTGGGCTCCTGTGCCACCGCGCCCATGTTCATGTGCACCGAGAAATATACGGGCAAGGTCCGCTATTTCGAGGAGCTGGATACGCCGGAGAAGGTGGACGAGGTGTTGGCACTGATTGCCTCGGGCCATGGCTTCGACACCTGTGAGCGCTGGCCCGGCGGCCCGTTCCGCCACGGCGGCAAAGCGGAGACCAATATCCTGCTGGCTCGCGTAGACAAGCCAGATTCACACAAGATCGAAACCTATATCGCCGATGGTGGCTACCAGATAGCCAAAGTGGTGCTCACCGGCGGCAAGACGCCTCAGCAGGTCATTGATGAGGTCAAGGCGGCCAACGTGCGTGGCCGCGGGGGCGCGGGTTTTCCGGCCGGCCAGAAGTGGAGCTTCTTGCCCGCGGGCAAGTACCCGCGCTACCTGGTGGTCAACGCTGATGAGTCGGAGCCGGGCACCTTCAAAGACCGCATGATCATGGAGTACGACCCCCATCAGTTGATCGAGGGGATCCTCCTGACTGCTTACGCCATCGAGGCCGAATGGGCGTTCATCTACATACGTGGGGAGTACTATTTCGCCGCGCAGCGGTTGGAGGGTGCCATTGCCGAGGCCCAGGCCAAGGGCTTCCTGGGCGAGAACATGTTCGGCTCCGGTAAGAAGCTAAGAGTCATTGTCCATCGCGGTGCGGGCGCCTACGAGTGTGGGGAAGAGACCGCGCTGCTGACTTCGCTCGAAGGCTACCGCGGCCACCCGCGGCTAAAGCCCCCCTTCCCGGCCGTCGAGGGCCTCTACGGCAAGCC
>DAOTZS010000201.1:0-9508 GCA_034434335.1 Anaerolineae bacterium | reverse complement strand
AGCGCGGTCTCAAGCCGTGTAGCCCCCAGGCTGTACGCCGCCTCCCGCAGCGACCTGGGCACCGCGTGCAGGGCATCCTCGCTCATCGAGGAGACCAGCGGCAGGATCAGGATGCCGATCACCAGCCCGGCTGAGGCATTGTTGTAGATCTCCACCACCCCCTCGCCGAAGATGCGGCGCAGGATCGGGGTCATGAAGGTGAGGGCGAAGTAGCCGTAGACCACTGTTGGCACACCAGCCAGTACCTCCAGGATCGGCTTCAGGATGGCCCGGGCGCGCGGTGAGGCATACTCACTGAGGTAGATGGCGATCATCAGCCCCAGCGGCAGCGCCACCGCCATGGCGATCAGGCTGGTGAGGATCGTGGCATTGAACAGCGGGAAGATGCCGAACTTGAGGATCTGTGGTTGCCAGGTTGTGCCAGTGAAGAAGTCAACCAGGCTGACCTCAGGCCGGCGGAAAAAGAGCCAGGCCTCACGGCCCAACACCACCACGATGCCCATTGTTGTAACGATCGAAAGTGCGGCGCACAGGACAAGAAAGCCTTGAATGGCTCCCTCGCTCCAGCGCCGGCGCCGACGCAGGTCGGCTGCCGCGCCACCTGCTGTGGCAGCCGACACGCGCGGCATCAGCCATAGAGATGCGTTTTCTTGCATGCTGCTTTACTCCCGCCCATGATCCGTATCACGGCTGGCGGAGTGGCATACCTCCTGTACCCAGGCGCGCACGCGGGCCTCAATCGCATCGCGTACGCGGCGGAAGGTAGCCAGGCGCTCCTCCTCGCTGCCTGTGGCCGCCGCCGGGTCCTCAAACGGCCAGTGCAGCCGTTTGCCAGGACCAGGAAAGAACGGACAGCGCTCCTCTGCATTAGCACAGACGGTGATCACATAGTCGAAATGGAGGCGGCCCCAGTACTCTGCCAGCCCTTTGGAGCGCTGATTGCTTATGTCAATACCAGCCTCCTCCATCACCTGCCGCGTGAGGGGGTGGATCCCTTTGGGCTCCAGGCCGGCACTGTGGGCCTCAAAATGGTCACCTCCATGATGGCGTAAGAACGCCTCAGCCATCTGGCTGCGTGCTGAGTTGCCTGTGCAGAGAAAGAGCACCCGGATCTTATCCATGGCTACCGTCCATCACGGCAAACCCACCATTCCTCACTTCATCGCAGCAAGCCAGGCCTGGCGAGCTTGCTCCAGGGCGGCCTCGCTGGCTGGGAAGTACCCAACCTCCAGGATCTCCTCGTTCACATAGGTCAGGAAGAAGTTGATGAATGCCGCAACCTGGGGCTTCTCGCGCATGATGTTGGCTGTACTGTAGATGAAGAGGGGCCGGGCCAGAGGGTAGGTGCCATCCTCCACGTGCTCGGCGCTCGGCTCCACACCGTTGATCTTCAACACTTTGAGCCGGCCAGCATTCTCCTGATAATAGGCATAGCCAAAGTAGCCGATGGCATATTTATCCCCCTCCACCCCCTGTACCAGGATGTTATCATCCTCGCTCAATTGCAGGTTGGCAGCAGCAAGCAACACCTCCCTACCTTTGCCTTTGCCGTAAACGTGATCCATCACCGCTTCCACAAAGTAGTCGAAGGTGCCGCTGTCGGTGCCAGGGCTGAAGCGCTTGATCGGCTGCGCCGGCCAGGCCGGATTGACATCTGACCAGTTGGTGGTGTCTTTGGAGAAGATCTTGGCCAGCTCCTCCAAGGTCACTCCTTCCTCCAACCAATCGTTGTCGCGATGCACGACCACCGCCAGCGCGTCGGTGCCCACCCGGAACTCCAATGGCTCTCGGCCAATGGCCCGGCACGCTTCCACCTCCGACGTCTTGATAGGCCGGCTGGCGTTGGCGATGTCCGTTTCACCGCTCTTGCAAAAGCGCTCGAAACCGGCGCCCGAGCCAATGCTGTCAATGGTGATGTTGCCATTGTAGCCCTCGTCCCGGAAGCGCTCGGCCAGGCGCTCGGCCAGGGGGAAGACCGTAGATGAGCCGGCCATGATGATGTCACCGCTCACCTCGAGGGGGTTGACCTCGGGCAGGCTGCTGACGCCTTCAGATGGCATCGCAGTAGCTGCAGGCTGAGGTAGTTCGACCTGTGTTGGCGTCGGGGCAGGGGTAAGGGGTGCCGCCCCTCCTCCGCATGCTGTCAACCACAGGATTGCCGCGACCAGAACGACTAGGGATTTGCCTCGCATGGTTGTTCACCTCTTGAGATGGAATGAAGGCCTCTTCACGTGGCCCATCCCATTCTATGCCAGCCGTGTTAACCCTACTACAAGGGCCGGTTAAGATTCGGTAAAGGCTGTGTAAAGGTTTGTTCACCCCCTATTGGACCTCCGCCTCCAGCCCATGCTCAGCCAGAAAGCGGCGCAACTCCTCGCTCTCGGGCACGGTCAACACTTTGACCCGACCTTCGCGCCACAGGATCACATCATAGTACCAGGCGCCATCTGGCCGATCGGGTATCTGCTTGCGATAGACGGGCGAAGTTACTTTCCACCCCTGGCCTACTGCTTCCACCAGAGCCGAGAGGGGCACGGCCAGGGCGGCTGAACTCTTATGTGGCCAGCGCATCCTTCAGTCCTCATCAGAAGGTTGAGCAAGAAGCCCTGTCTTGGGCAGGGCAAACCATGTTTCAGCATAGTGGGGCCGGGTTAACTGCACGTTAGCGGCCGGTTAAGGGCATGCAAAGAACAGATTAAGAAATGACAACAGACCATCTGTCATCTTACTGTTCTTTCTTTTCAAGAGGCCGGTTTAGATGTACAATAGGCAGCGTTAGCGAGGTAGACTCTATACATGTGGGTGTTACATAGTCACTGGTGCCCCCCTGTGATCCCTGACGATCCGGGGGAGCTCTTATTCTGGGCGGAGACCAGCGAAGCTCCTCCGCCCCAGGCCACGCGAGGTCGCCAGCCAGGCAGGGCCCGGCCACGACCTCATCCGTTCAGTGCGCCAGCGGCCGAGGTGCAGAGGTTGCTGCACACCCTGGGACACGCGAAGCTGGTCGGCCAGCCTGGGCAGCTCACCCTGCTCCTGCCGACCACCCGCTTCGGGCCTCAGCCATCGCCTCAACTGATACACGATTGGGAGCTGGAGGATGAGTCGTCACCTTCCCTGGCGCCCTGGCTGGTCCAAGGCTTTTCCGTGCCCGCGCCGGCCGCGTTCACGGTCCTGGCCCATCTCCCCTCGCCCGAGGAGACGCCAGCCGGGCTGGCCATCGGCGCCGATAGCCGCTTCTGGCATATTGTCACGGGCCTGGTGCTGGAGACCCTGGCCCAGCAGAAAGTGGTGCCTGTCCTGGTGCCGGCCGATGCGCGGGGGATAACCTATCACGCGCGCTGGCTGGCCGTGCTGGATAGCTATCAGGATGGCACCCGGCTGGCCCGGTTGGAGCAGGCCATGCCCCCTATCTGCCGTGCCAGCTGGGATGGCCAGGGAACTCCACCCTCGCCGCGCGGCCTGCTGGACAGTTTCATCAAGACCATGGCAGACGCCCTGGCCCGGCGCTGGGCGGGCCCTTTGCCCATGCCGCTGGCCCGGGGCGATGATTCCGTCGCCCATCGCTGGCTGCGTGCCCTCTTCACGGAAAATCCGCGCGTAGATGCATCACCTGCCCAGTTGAAGAGCCTTGAGCGCAGCCTGCAGGCCTGGCTGCGCAACCTGCAGGTGGCTGGGACGGGGAGCTTCCGCGTGGCGTTCCGGCTCTCACCTCCTCAGCAACAGGAAACGGACGGCCACCCGCCAACCTGGAACCTGGACTACCTGCTCCAGGCCAGGGATGACCCGACCCTGTTGGTGCCAGCCCATGATGTCTGGCAGACGCGCGGTAATGTGCTTAGCCGGCTGGGCCGGCAGTTCGACCGACCCCAGGAACGGCTGTTAGCCGCGCTTGGATACGCGGCCCGGGTATTCCCGCCTATCCACCGTAGCCTGCAGGGAGCTCGTCCCCAGCAGCTTGGGCTCAGCACCGACGAGGCGTTCATGTTTCTGCGCGAGGCCGCGCCGTTGCTGGAGCAAAGCGGTTTCGGGGTGCTGGTTCCACCCTGGTGGAACCAGCGCGGGGCGCGGTTGGGCGTACGCCTGCATATAAAGCCCAAAGGCCAGGCCACCGACCGCTCGCCAGGACGGCTCAATATGAGTCAGCTCTTCGAATACCGCTGGCAACTGTCAGTGGGGGATACCGCGCTCACCCGCGAGGAGTTCGAGGCGCTGGTGGCGCTCAAATCGCCGCTGGTGCAGATCCGAGGACAGTGGGTGCAGCTTGACCCGGAGCAGATTGAAGCTGCCCTGCGCTTCTGGCAGTCGAAGCAGTGGGAAGGTGAGGCCACCCTGCTGGAGGCGCTGCAGATGGGCCTGGATGCCGAGCAGGCTGTGCAGGGGTTGCCGGTAGACGATGTGGCCTTCGAGGGGTGGCTGGACGAATGGTTGGAACAGCTAACTAAACACGAGAAGCTGACCGAGCTGCCACAGCCGGCCAGCCTGCGCGGCCAGCTTCGCCCGTATCAACGCTATGGCTACTCGTGGCTCGAGTTCCTGCGGCGGTGGGGCCTGGGTGCCTGCCTGGCCGACGATATGGGGCTGGGCAAGACCATCGAGACGCTGGCCTTGCTGCTGCGCGACAAGGAGCAAGGCCAGGCCGATGGGCCAGTCCTGCTCATCTGCCCCACCTCAGTGGTAGGCAACTGGGAGCGCGAGGTGCAGCGGTTCGCACCCGACCTCTCGGTCATGATCCACCAGGGAAACAACCGGCTGCAAGGCGAGGAGTTCACAGCCGAGGCCGTCAAACACGATTTGGTGATCACCAGCTACGCGCTGGCCCGCCGCGACGCCGAAACGTTACAGGCCGTGGCGTGGCGGGGCGTGGTGCTGGACGAGGCACAGAACATCAAGAACCCGGTTGCCAAGCAAACCCAGGCCATCCGCCGCCTGCGGGCCGGCTTCCGCATCGCCCTCACCGGCACGCCGGTAGAGAACCGCCTGTCCGAGCTGTGGTCCATCATGCATTTCCTGAACCCAGGCTACCTGCGCTCCCGCGAGGTCTTCCGTAAATCATTCGCCATCCCTATCGAGCGCTATGGCGACGAAAACGCCATGCGCCGGTTGAAGATGTTGGTAGGCCCCTTTATCCTGCGCCGCGTCAAGACCGACCCGCGGGTGATCCAGGACCTGCCGGAGAAGATGGAGATCAAGGTCTACTGCCACCTGACCGAAGAGCAGGCCAGCCTGTACGAGGCGATTGTCCAGGACTCGTTGAGCCAGATCGAACAGGCCGATGGGCTGAACCGCCGCGGGCTGATCCTGGCCATGCTGATGAAGCTCAAGCAGGTGTGCAACCATCCGGTCCTCTTCCTGCACCAGGTGAGCGATCACGGCATACCTGCTCATGAGTTGAGCGGGCGGAGCGGAAAGCTGGAGCGGCTCACCGAGATGCTGGAGGAGCTGCTGGCCGTGGGGGATCGGGCGCTGATCTTCACCCAGTTCGCCGAGATGGGTCACATGCTGCACAGTTACCTGCAGCAGACGCTAAACTGCCCGGTGCTATTCCTGCACGGTGGCACCCCAGCCCGCCAGCGCGACCAGATGGTGGCCCGTTTTCAAAGCAACGATGGGCCACCCATCTTCATTCTCTCCCTCAAGGCCGGTGGCACCGGCCTCAACCTGATGCGGGCCAACCACGTCTTCCACTTCGATCGCTGGTGGAATCCGGCCGTGGAAGATCAGGCCACGGATCGGGCGTTTCGCATTGGCCAGGTGCGCAATGTTCAGGTACACAAGTTCGTCAGCCTGGGCACCCTGGAGGAGATGATTGACGACCTGATCGAGAGCAAGCGTGCCCTGGCCCGGGCGATCGTCGGCAGCGGAGAGCAATGGCTCACAGAGCTATCCACCGACGAACTGCGGGAGCTGGTCACTCTGAGGCGGAAGTACGTGTTGACAGAGGACGAGGGAAAGAGTGCCGCCTAGATGTTCAAGATGAAAAGCTGGAGACATGGAGGTTGGCCCTGGACTGCCTTTACTGAACGTAACTGTTCGGCGGTGACTGGAAGGGCCACGCCGAAGGCTCGCCCGAGGCGTCACCCTTTTTTGGGCCTGCGGCCAGCGGTCGGCCTTCGCCGACCTTTCTCATAATGCATACATGAGGGGTGTCGGCGAAGGCCGACGCCCCTCGGGCCGAGCCCTTCGGGGCGAGGCCTGGCACGAAGTGCCCAGGAGGGGCGATTTCAAGCGGTCTGAATAGTTACTACTGAACTACAGGATCGCCTGTCAACTGCTGTGTAGCAAGGAGGTCTCCTTTGGCTCGCCGATATCGTTATTACTATACTTACTTCGAGCCCACCCAGCCCATCCGCACGGACGAGGGCATCAAGGCGCGCAGCCAGCACGGCAAATTCGGCCAGAGCTGGTGGGCCGAGCGCTGGATCGCGGCCCTGGAACGGCTGGTGGACCCCGGCCGCCTGCGCCGCGGCCGCAGTTATGCCCGCTCCGGCCAGGTGCTCTCCATCGAGGAGATACCCAACGGCGTGCGGGCAAAGGTGCAGGGCTCGCGGGCGACGCCCTACAAGGTGACCATCCAGCTAGCACCCCTGAGCGATGAGCAGTGGGAGAAGGTGATTGACCAGATGGCAGCCCAGGCGATCTTTGCCGCCCAACTCCTGGCCGGCGAGATGCCGCCGAATATCGAGGAAGCCTTCGCGGCTGCCGGCGTCAGCCTCTTCCCCGATCGCCCCGGCGACCTGATCACGGACTGCACCTGTCCCGATTGGGCGAACCCATGCAAGCATGTGGCTGCCACCCATTACATCCTGGGCGAGCAATTCGACGAGGACCCCTTCCTGATCTTCCGCCTGCGTGGCCGTACCCAGGAACAGATCCTGCAGGCCCTGCGTAACCGGCGGGCTGGCGAAGCCGCGTCGGAAGAGGCCGAAGCAGAGGAGGAGCCGGAGGCCGTAACCCCACTGGAGGAGCTGATCCCGCGCTTCTGGCAGCCGTTGGAGCGGCTGGAGGGACTTCCCACCGCGATCAAGCCGCCCATCGTAGCTCAGCCATTGCTCAGGAGGCTGGGTCCCCCCGCCTTCCTGCCCAATGAAGACCTGGCCCGCCTCCTGGAGCCAGCCTACAGCGCCATTACGCGAGCTGCATTGGCAGCCGCCTTCGAGGGCAACGGGCAGCCCGAGGGACAGGATGGAGCCTGACAGGGCATAGATAGCCAAAGCCCGGAGTGCACGAGATGAAGTTACGCGAGGTCCTTGAGTCGTATACGGTAGAGACCCTGAAGCCGCTGGCCAACTTCTGCGGAGGCAGCGCGATCACCCGTAAGGCCGAGTTGGTTGAGCACATCGTACATGTCATGACCACCCCGGAAGGGATGCGCCAGCAATGGGAGCAGTTGGATGACCTCTCGCGCAAAGCAGTGTCTCTGGCTGTCCATAACGGCGGACAGTTTGACGAGGCTGTCTTTCTGGCGCGCTATGGGCGATTGCCAAGCCGGCCTGGGTCAAAATGGAGCTGGGAGCGCAAGCCGATCAGGCTCGATCTGTTCATCCATAATGGCCGCATCCCGGACGATCTCCTTCCCATACTGGAGACATGGGTCCCGCGCCTCGAGCCATTTCGTATCGAAGGCCGGCCGGAGGTGCCTGCGACGATCAAACTGGGGAGCGAAAAATACGAGCTGTTGCGCGCAGAGACCGAACATACGGGCCCGTCGGATCTGGCTGCTTTCCTGCGGCTGGTCCAGCGCGGGGAAGTGTCGGTGACGCCCAGCGGCCTGATGCCCACGGCAGCTACAGTCAAGAAGCTGCTTGCTCAGCTACGCGAGGGTGACTTCTTGACCCACACAGAGACGCTCAAGGCTGCCGAAACCATCCGCCCGGTGGGGCTGACCCTTTTCGCCATTCAGAGCGGGCTCTCCAGGCGGGCCCAGTCATACGGGGGTAAGCTGGAACTAACCGACGCCGGCCGCGCCTGGCTCAGAACACAAGAGCCAGAGCTACTCTTGCAGGCGCTTGAACAATGGACCCAGTCCAATCTATTCGATGAGCTTTCCCGTATCCGAGCCATACGTGGCCAGAACGCGCGCGGTACCAGCCTGAGCCCGCCATCCCATCGTCGCGAGCGCATCGTAGAGGCCCTGTCCTGGTGCCCCGCAGGGGTCTGGATCGATATTGAGGACTTCTTCCGGGCTATAGTCGCCTGGCAACTGGACTTTGAGGTGGAGACTACCGGATACAGCAACCTGTACGTGGGCTACGCGGGGTATGCACACGAGTATACATGGGGTGACGCCAGCGCATACTGGCGCATCATCCACGGCCTGTACATCCTGGCCGTCCTGTGGGAAACGCTGGCCACCATTGGCGCGGTGGATATCGCTTACCTGTTACCCGAGGAGGCCAACTATCAGGCCGAGGTGTATTACTACGATGAGCTGTATTTCAGCCTGTATGATGGGCTGAAATACTTCCGCATCAACCCTCTGGGGGCTTACCTTTTCGGCCAGCGCGCTGAGTACGCGCCTTTTGCCCGTTCCCGGCCACCCTTCCTGCAAGCCGTGGCAGACCCTTCAGCGAGCCCGCATGGCGTGATCCTGCGCGTGATAGCCCCTGAACAGGTCACCCCGTCGGACAAACTTATGCTCACGACAGTGGCGGTACCCCTGGACGACGGCAGCTACCGCATTGATCTGGATTCGCTGCTTACCGCGCTGGAGCAGGAGCACGATCTGCAAGCCGCGTTAGCCTACATCCAGGAGTGGCATAACGGCCCTGTGCCAGACGAGCTGACCGCTCTCTTCCGCGAGGGCATTGCCCGCGGGAAGGCATTCAGCGTGCCCGCAGCCGCGCTCACGATCAACGTCGAAGATCCCGAGCTGGCCAGAATGGTGGTCGCGGACGACAAACTCAAGCGCTTCTGCCGACTCGCCGGCGACCGCACCATTGTGATCCCGGCCAACCGGGAACGCGCGTTCCGCAACCGCCTGCGCGAGTTGAAATACGTGGTGCCCATACGGTAGGGGCAACTCTTGCGACCTGTGCAGAAAGGCCGGGCTCGTTTCCCTACCGTACTCTTCCAACTGGTCATGATCCCGGTCAGAAACTCTCTGCAGAGAGGCTCGCTAATCTGACACCGCCAGGACCTGTCAGCGGTTGCGCCCCTCCCTTTGATCAAACGGCCTGAGACAATCGGCTCCGAGGAACCCTGCCTGCGGCAGCTCAGCGCTCATAGACCGGAGGCCGTGGCGGTCGCGGCGGCTCGATCCTGATGGGCGGCAACTCAATTATGGGTGGCCCCTTGATAGGGCGCGGAGGCCCTGGCTCGATTGGTTCGACCACTGGAGGCCCTATCAGCACAGGGGGCGATTCCCTGCCGTCGTCACCTTCGCCAGGAGTCTCACCACCGCCCCCTTGGCCTGGATCTGCCACTTCGTCACCGTCCCCCTGCGTCGCTCCCCCCTGAACGCTGAGAGCCGTGCTTGTCCTCTCCAATACCTGCTTTATCAAGTCTCCCA
>DAOTZS010000200.1:0-16189 GCA_034434335.1 Anaerolineae bacterium | reverse complement strand
GCTTGTCCTCTCCAATACCTGCTTTATCGAGTCTCCCAGTGAGGTGAGGGCAATCACAACAGCCAAGCATATGAGGGACAGGATCAGGGCATATTCTACCATCCCCACTCCGTCATCCTGCCCAAACCGGCATAGGCGACGTTTCCAACGCATGAGATCCCTCCCACAGTTGTGTTCTCAAGACGCCGATGACAATGCTAATCTGAAAAAGCGCGGTGCACCCCCGGCACTTGCAAAGCGCCTGAAGAATTATGCAAACAGGAAGAGCCGAACCCGCTTGATCCTGGTAGTGTTGTCTGCTCGCCTTATATCATGCAGACGAACGGGGAGCAATAGTACAGTAGTACCATTTGGTCGCCTGGCCGCGCAGTATCTTTGTGCTGGTCGCAGCTGGTGACCAGCACACCTCATCTTTGTGTCGGGAGCCGGTTTCACCCTTCGAGGATTGGCCGCAACTCCGCGGCGAAAGCTGCGCCCTCCGCATCATCGGTTATGATCTCGATCTCTGCGGGCGACGCAACGCCAATCCCCAGCTCGACCGCCCGGGCAATCTGCTCCTGGGAAAACACACTCCCCCGCTCGACTTCAGGCGTGGTCCCAAAATAGCGCAGGATGGCAACCCCTACAGCATCCACGGCCACGCGGTCCCGCCCGGCCAGGATCACATTGGCCTGCACCTTCTGCCCCTGATCGGGCCCACCCTTCACGTATGCCTCCACGCCGTCCAGCACGATCAGGTCCGGCCGATAGGCCGCGTTGATCTCGGCAATCATCAGCCGCTGATGGGGCCAGCTATGCAGCTCATTCATGTAGTTGTAGCCCCGCCCTGGCACGAACTTTGCCACCAATCCCACCGAGTTCTTCAGGGAAAGGGTGAAGTGTCCACCAAACCGATGAGTCTTCAAGCAGCAGAGCTGTACGATGTAAGAAGACTCCCGTGCCAACCTGGCAATCGGGAAGCCATCACGCCAATGGCTATGAGGCAGCCGTATCAGCTCCCATCCCGCGGCATCCAATTCGTCCAACACCTGGACGTCAAATCCCAGCGACTCAGCCAGGGCAAAGATGCCCTTCTGCTCCATCACACGGCGGGTGTCACCCATGCCGCTGCGATCGGCCACCGTGATCTGCTGGGCTCCCGACTCGTGCAGCCAGCCGATCACCGCGCGCAAGACATCATCGTGCGTCGAGCCGGGAGCAGGATCCGCGCTGTTGAAATTGGGCTTCACCAGGACGTCGAGACCTTCCGGCTTATCCAGTTCCAGCAGAGCAAGTGCCCGCCGTACGCCCTCCGCGCGCTCTGATGTGTGAATCAACGCTACCTGGCTCATCTTCTTTTCCTCCCTTCGGACAACAGTTGCTGGTGAGGCCATAGCCCCGGGGGCCGGCGAGACCGGTGCCTGGGGCATCGGAGCCACCGTCGGGGGCCTCGTCGTCTTCGCTCCCTCAGCCGACACCGTTTCTGGCTGGGGCGGCTTCTCTGGCTGGGCCGGTTGTGCACAGCCAGCCCAGAAAGCCGCACATGCCAGCGCCAGTTGGCGCAGCACGGTCCGTCGCGTCCAATAACCTGACATTGCCATACCTCTCCCAATTGAACTCATCCGGTTCTACACCTGACTACCAACGGGCGCGTGGGCTTACTTCCCACCCGCAAAACAAGTCCACCCAACGCCGTAGCTCAAGGGCTGATGCGCTTGCCAGAGCGGGCGTCGAAAAAGTAAAGCTGGCCCCCGGGGAACACCACCTGGATGTTCTCCCCAGGCCGCCACCCTTCTTCCATGGGCAGGGTGACGGTAAAGACCTGCGAGCCAAGACAGACGCGGACATGGTTGATACGGCGCACGAAGTCGGGCTCGATCATCTCCACCTCCCCTCTCAGGCAGACGTCTCCCGGCCCGGCTTCTGCTGTCAGGATTGAGTGGCCTGCCTCAGGGCGCATGCCCAGGGTGATCTCCTCCCCAGGCCCGCATTGGGTGCGCACGCCCATCGGCAGGGGCAAGGCCAGGCCCTCTACCCGCAGGGTACCATCCTCGGCCACAACACCCGTCAACAGGTTCATGGGGTGCTTCCCCAAAAACCCAGCCACGAAGGCATTGGCCGGGTTCTGCAATAGCTGTTCGCAGGCGCCCACCTGCTCGATGCGCCCTTCTCGCATAACCGCGATCTGGTCCGCCAGAGCCATGGCTTCCTCCTGGTCGTGGGTGACATAGATGGAGGTGATGGCGAAGCGGCGCAGCAGACGTTTGATCTCCACGCGGGTCTGGGCACGCAGCTTGGCATCCAGGTTGGAAAGCGGCTCGTCAAAAAGGAAAAGGCGGGGGTTGCGCACAATAGCCCGGCCGATGGCCAGCCTCTGTTGCTCTCCGCCCGACAGGGTGCCGGGCTTGCGCTCCAGCAACTGGTTGAATCCAAACCCCATGATCTCAGCGGTAACGCGGATGCGCTCCTCTGCTTCGGCATCAGGTGCTTTATGCACCTGGAAGAAGAACTTCAGGTTGCCCCTGCCCTTGAAATGGGGATAGAGGGCATAGTTCTGAAATACCATGCCGATATAGCGGTCCTTCGGCGGCACGTCGCGCATGTTCTCGTCGTCGTAATACACGTCTCCAGTATATTCCTGGTCCAGGCCGGCCACAACCCGCAACAGAGTGCTCTTCCCACAGCCCGAAGGCCCAATCACAGCGAAGGTCTGGCCGTCGGGGATGGTGAGATTCACCCGGTCCAGGGCTACCACCGGCCCCTGGGAACTGAGGCGCGCCTCTGCTTCCTGGCGTGCCTGCATCTCCACGCGCGCGCTGAAGGCCTTATCCCATGCCTCATCCCAGCCAGGACGGTATGCTCCGCCCCTGCGCTCCATCCAGCCTGATCTGGGGAAAACCCTGCTCACATCATACAAGCGGATTTGCGACATACTTACTCCTCTCGCTCGTCTTCACCACCGCTCAACAAAAGGGGTTACGCACTTTAGAGCGTACCGCCCTATCCCCCCACCCTCTTCCCCGCCTTGCAGGGAAGGGTATCGAGATTGAGGGTATTCTGGGCGGCTTCGCCGCCCAGAATACCCTTCAAAGGATTCCCCCGCCCCCGATTGGGGGCCGGGGCCAGGGGGTGGGGGCACAGCGTAGCGCAATTGCAACACTCCCGTAAACAAGAAGGGAGGACAACCACTGGCCCAGACCCCATCATACCATGTCTCTGGTGGAGGATCAATCTGGCTTGCGCGGGTTGTCCAGGTATCAGGCACCTGTGGCGGCGATCAGGGATTGCCACGCTGCGTATTGCGATAGCGCGTGGCTCGTAGTACAATAGTTCCCGCCAACGCCGTAAAGCGGCGTGAGCTCTGTCAATCTCTCCCTGCTGAGAAAAAGGAGTCACTTCCCGATGGAAATTCCGCGTCCCGAATACCCCCGCCCCCAGTTTATGCGCCCCGATTGGTTGTGCCTGAACGGCGAATGGCAATTCGAAATAGACCCAGGCGACAGTGGCCTGGAACGGGGCTTCCTGCAGCGCGACCTGAAAAGCCGCATCATCGTGCCCTTCTGTCCCGAGTCCCCTCTGTCGGGGATCGGCAACCCTGACTTCATGAACGCCGTCTGGTACCGACGGACGGTCACCATTCCCAAGGCCTGGGAAGGCCGGCGCGTGTTGCTGCACTTCCAGGCTGTGGACTACGACGCCACCGTATGGGTCAACGGTTGCCAGGTTGGCAGGCACCGCGGGGGCTTCACACCGTTCACCTGTGAGCTGGCCGGCGTCGCTGGCCCGGGCGACGAGATAACGATCGTGGTGCGGGCGCGCGACGACCGTTATGCAGTCCAGCCGCGCGGCAAGCAATCCCCGCGCTACGAAAACTACAGTTGCCTCTACACCCGCACCACCGGTATCTGGCAAACCGTCTGGCTGGAACCCGTCCCCGAACCCGCGCTACGCCGGCCGCGGCTGACCCCTGACGTCGCTAACGGCGTGATCCGGCTGGAACAGCCGCTCACTGAAAACCGCCCTGGCCTTTACTTACAAGCGACCCTACGGGATACAGCGGGTATCATCTGCACCGCCCAGGTGCCCGCCGACCAGGACCTGACCCCCCATCTGGACCTGCCCATTCCGCCCGCACGACGCCGCCTGTGGTCACCGGGCAACCCTCACCTCTACCAGCTCGAGATCACGTTGGTTGACACGGCGGGCCGCGTCCACGACCGGGCGACCAGTTATGCCGGGCTGCGCAGCATCACCCGCTCTGGGCAGGCCCTGTGCCTCAACGGCCGGCCCATATTCCAGCGCCTGGTCCTCGACCAGGGCTACTACCCCGATGGCATCCTGACTGCCCCCACCGACGATGCTCTGCGCCGGGATATCGAGTTGAGCCTGGCAGCCGGCTTCAACGGCGCACGCCTGCACCAAAAGGTGTTTGAGGAACGCTTCCTGTATCACGCCGACCGACTGGGCTACCTGGTGTGGGGAGAGTTCCCCGACTGGGGCTGTGCTGGCCGCGGGCCCGAGGAAGACCATCAGCAGCCGACCACTGCCTATGTCACCCAGTGGCTAGAAGTGCTGGAACGGGACTACTCGCACCCCTGCATCGTGGGCTGGTGCCCGCTCAATGAGACATGGCAGCCTATCAGCGACCGGATCACCACGCTGGACGATGTGACCCGGGCCCTCTTCCTGGCCACCAAGGCCATGGACAACACGCGGCCGGCCCTGGACGCGTCGGGTTACTCCCACCGGGTGCCCGAGGCAGACGTCTACGACTGCCACGACTATGAACAAGACCCCGAAACCTTTGCCAGACATCACGCCGGGCTGGCCGCCGGCAGGCCGTTCATCAACGGCCCTGCCGACCGACCCTGGTCCATCCCCTATCGAGGCCAGCCCTTCTTTGTCAGTGAATTCGGCGGCACCTGGTGGAACCCTGCGGCTCAGCCTGGGGAAGAATCGTGGGGATACGGCGCTCGGCCAGCAAGCACCGAAGAGTTCTACCAGCGCTTTGAGCGGCTGTGTAAAACGCTGCTAGATAACCCCCATATGTTCGGCTACTGCTATACCCAGTTGACCGATGTGTACCAGGAACAAAACGGTATCTACACCTTTGATCGTCAGCCGAAGTTCGACCTGGCGCGGCTGCGGGCCATTCAGCAGCGACCGGCGGCCATCGAGAAGCAATCCTGAGCACCCCCTCGTGGGGTGTCAACAACTCTGCGACCACCAAGGAGAGGACTGAAGATGACAACGGACATATTCTCTCTCTACCCTTCTATCCGCCCCCGCTATCCGGAACTACAAGGGCGCGTGGCGATTGTGACGGGATCGAGCCGGGGGATCGGGCGGGGGATTGCGCTGCGTCTGGCTCGCGAGGGGATGCGGGTCGTGCTCAACGCCCGCACGCGCGAGACCCTGGCGGAGACGGCCGCCCGCTTCCAAAGCCTGGGGGCAGAGGTCCTCGCCGTCCCGGCCGATGTGGGCCAGACGGCAGAGGTGGACCGTCTGTTTGACGAGACTTTGAAGGTATTCGGTGCCGTTGACCTGCTGGTAAATAACGCGGCCGATCTGCGCCGACAACGTCTGTTCGATGCAGGAGAGGCGCTGTTGGATGCCGAGCTGGCCGCCAACATCCGGGGTCCCTATCTCTGCTCCCTGCGCGCCGCGGAGGTGATGCGCCAGGCTGGGGGCGGTAACATCGTGCACATCAGCTCGGTGGGCGGCCTGCGTGCCCATTGGCGAGGCCTTCCCTACGACATGACCAAAGGGGCCATTGACGCCATGACCCGGGCTATGGCTATCGACCTGGCCGAGTACGGCATCCGGGTCAACGCGGTGGCCCCGGGCGCCATCCCCGATCGGCCACCCTCGTCTGATCTGAGCAACGAGCGTATCCCTCTGGGCCGCGTCGGCACGCCGCTGGAGATCGGGGCAGTGGTGGCCTTCCTGGCATCGCCCGAAGCCAGCTATATCACGGGGCAGGTAATCTATGTGGATGGCGGGATGACCACACAGCTCAGCCCGCGTCAGATGCCGCTGTAGCAGGGGCGCAGCAGCGCGTGTGTACCAGGTTCCTTGCCCAGGAGGGTGTGCCGGCGGGCCTGGGGCGACCCCTGTGGCCGCGCCCGTAGGGGCACAGCGTTGCTGTGCCCCATTAGCCCGTAGGGGCACAGCGTTGCTGTGCCCCATTAGCATCAAGATAACGGTCAAGGCGTATGGGGCGACCATTGGTAGGGGCAGGGCTTGTCCCTGCCCAGGGGGCGACCACAAGGGTCGCCCCTACAAGTCCCTGCCCCAATAGGCATTAAATTTAAGGGGCGGGCGATTGGAAATCGCACCGGGTAGCCGAAGGCAATGCCTTCGGCTACCCGGGTACGGGCGCGGCGGAGGCCCCTACCCGGCCTGCGGCCACCCTCCCCCATCCTCCCAGCCCACGCCAGCAAGATCTAGGAAGACGGCGGACGGGAGCTGTGACTGTTAACTCGGCGTCAACAGGGGGCGACCCTTGTGGTCGCCCCTGCAGGCGCGAGGACAGGCCCTGCCCCTCAAGCGCATGGCAGAAATCCACCCCCGACCATTTGGGACCCACCCCTTAGCGGCCAGGCGTTCCTAAGCGCTTTCACGGTGCACCCTGCAAAAAGTCTGGTAGCTGCGCGCTGCGCATTCCGAAATGGCAATAGGGTGAAATCCCGGCAGTTCCGCGTAGAGCGTGTCGTTCAGCGGGGCTGTCCATTTGGCCGGTAGTGCCGAGGCACCCAATCTGGCCCCCATGATCGAGCCCACCGTCGCGCCGTTGCAGTCGGTGTCCCAGCCTCCCAGTACCGCGGTGGTTATCGCCTGCTCGAAATCGTCCCTGGCCCAAATCAGAGAGGCCGCGACCAGAGCCGCGTTGTTGATGGTATGTACAGGGTGATAGTGGCCAAAGGCCTGCCAAAGCTGGTCCACCAACTCCACCTGGCTCGAGGCCGTTTGAGCAAGCTTCACTGCCTTGCCGACGGCCTCTGCCAGCCGGCTCCGTCGCGGGATCTCGCTCAGCCCGATGGCCACGATCCGCTCCGCCGAGTCCTCCACAAAAGCAGCCGCGATCATGGCTGCCACGAACATCTCCCCATAAATGCCATTCTTGACATGAGAGAGGCTCGCGTCCCGCCATGCCAGCTCAGCCGCCAGTTCGGGCTGGCCGGCGGCTGCATAAGCCCAGGCATCGGCGCGGATCTGCGCGCCAATCCATTCCCGATACGGATTGCGATAGGTGCGCACCCAGGCCAGCTTCTCCCGCCAGTCGGCCGGCCTCTCTGTCTCGGTATGCGAGGTCACCCGAGCGAAGTTGAGGTAGGCCTGCGTCTCGGCTGTGCATACCTGGCCGTAGGTCAGCCGTCTGTGCCACAGCTGGCCCACGTCCCAGGTGTCGAAATCCAGCCCTTTCTCTTCGAGCATCACCAACCCCAGCACGGTATAGCGCAGGTCGTCATCGCTTTGCATATAGCGGATCTGCTCGCGTTCGCAAGGCCGGCACGCCGGATTCAGGCTCAGCCCCAGCGTTTCCTGAGCTCGCGATTTGCCTGGCACATAGCCGGCAATTGGCCAGGCATCGGCACCCTCAAACCAGAGCTGAACGTTGCGCCAGCCAGGATTCCCAGCCGCGCCCGACATAAATGGAGCCGCCTCCAACGGCTTGCCTAAGGCGCATCCCACACATCGTCCCAGCCAGGCACCCAGAAACCTGTCTCGCCATTCTGCTTCGCTCCGCCTGGCAGACAACTTCCGCGGCCCTTCAGGCCGCCAGGCCCGGATGCCCTCCAGGTCCGACGGCTCAACATACGGGTAGTCGCTGCGCACAGGTAATGCCATAAGGGCATCGTAGATCTGAGCCAGCCGCGCTTCGTCCTGCCCAGCCTGGGCTATCTGTTCTGCAAAACCCTCTACCTGGCACCCTTCTTCGGCCCGCTGGCGCAACTCGGCCAGCAATAGTCCCTTCAGTGTATCCCAACCTGCCATGATCTGGTCTCCTCTCTAACAGCAATATGGGCAACATCTGGCCCAGGCCATTATCAGACCATCTGGGTTCGGTTGTCAAAGTTGTCAGCGCGCCCCAACTTACGGGCCTGGCCGCGCACTACGGAGAACCCCCTTCAGCTTGACCTGCCTGGCCACCCTGCCCAACCCACAGACTGGCCAGCCTCAGCCGCTGTGACAAGTGCCACTTCGCTGAGGAACAAAAAAAGCGACCGCGTCAACGGTCGCTATGGAGAACAGTACCCCCAGCAGGACTCGAACCTGCGCACCCGGCTCCGGAGGCCGGCGCTCTATCCACCTGAGCTATGGGGGCATTGGCGAATTCGAGTATAGCACAAAGCGACATGAAGGGCAAACGCGCCCGAGGGCGTTGCGCAGCAAAAGCTCAGTCGCGCCCGGCACGTTCTGAACGACGAAAGTCGTTACTACGAAGCAAAGTCGCCAGTGTCCCGGTAAAGATGAACGGGCCGGAGTTAGGCACTGCCAGCCCTGCCTAACCCCGGCCCTGTTGCCTACAAGTTTACCTGCTTTAATGCCTCAGATAAGTGATGTCCCATACACTGTTACGAGATACGCAAGGCAAGAGCAGCTGCCAGCACCGCCAGCAGCAGGGCGAAACCGAGCAGGTCGGCCCGGCGCAGCCGCAAAGGCCGGAATACCGTGCGGCGCACCCCGGCCGCGCCCAAAGCCCGAGATTCCAGAGCCCACCCCAGGCGTTCGCTGTTGCGCAGGGCCGAGATCACCATCGCCACCAGCACCGGCCGGTAAGCCTGCAGCCGTTGCCAGAACCCACGTTGCTCCAGGTTCAAGCCGCGCGCCCGTTGGGCGTCGCATACCTGTTCGAAGAGGCCAGCAAAGATGGGCAGATAGCGCAAAGCCAACGCCAGTGTCAATCCCCATGTGTAAGGCATGCCAAGGGCCAGGAAACCGCGCACCATAGAAGCCTGATCTGTGGTAGCCAGCCAGAGGAAGAAAATCAGGGCCAACGCCAGCAACCGGCTGGCCAGGAGCAACCCTTGCCACACAGCACCCACGGTCACAGGCAGGGGGCCTATCAAGAAAAGGATGCGACTGGGCCCGCCCCCGAACAGCGCCGTCAGCACAAAGACCAACGCCATCAAGGGTGCCAGGGTCCGAGCCACACCCGCCAACTGCGCGGCTGGAACCCTTGCCCAGCGGGCCAGGAGGAAGCAGACCAGGATCACCCCCATAGCCACCCATAGGCTGGGCCACAGGAAAAGGAAGAACACCGCCTCCACCACAAAGGCAAATTTCACGCGCGGGTCCAAACGGTGCAGGCCGGTATGACGATGTACATACAGGTCAAAGGTCCCCGGCATTTCTGCCTCTCCCAGACATCTGATTACCTGGCTGGCTCCCGATGCGCTTTCTTCTTCCCCTTGCGCGCGGCATGTAGTCTCGACTGCCAGGCCCCGGCGAACTCGGAAGCTGTCAAAACACCTGCGGCCATCCCCTCTGCGCTCAAACGATTGGCCAGCCGGGTAACCGGAGGCAAGGTCAGGCGAGCCTGTTCCAGAACTTCTGCATTGCTGAAGAGCTCCTGGGTTGAGCCGTCAAAGAGCATACTTCCGTTGAGCAGCACCACAGCCCGTGTGGTGTATTCCGCGACCAGACGCATATCGTGGGTGATCAACACCACCGTGCGACCCAGGCGGTTGAACTCCAGCACCAGCTTCATCAGCTCCTCCCGGCTGCGCCCATCCAGACCACCGGTCGGCTCATCCAGGATCAATGCTTCGGGCTGGGTCACTATCACCGACGCCAGGGCAACCTTGCGGCGCTGGCCAAAGCCGAGCACCGCCGGAGGCAGGCTGGCATACTCTGTCAGGCCCAGACGCGCTAAAACCTCTGATACTCGCTGTTCTACAATGGAGGCCGGCAACTGCTGCATGCGCGGGCCAAAGGCAACTTCCTCCCAAACGGTCGGCGCGAAAATCTGATGATCGGGGTTCTGGAACACATACCCTACCAGCCGCGCCAGCTCTGCCACCGGCGTCACCCGTGTATCACGCCGCGCCACCAGGACCCGGCCCGTAGTCGGCTTGAGCAACCCGTCGAAATGCTTGGCCAAAGTGGTCTTGCCCGAGCCATTGGGGCCGAGCAAAGCTATGAAGTCCCCCCTGGGCACGCTCAGATTGATGTCCCGTAAAGCCACCGTGCCGTCTGGATAGACGTAAGACACCCCTTCCACCACAATCTGAGACTTCTCGGCCAGAGGGTTGATGCGCGGCTCAGGTGACGATGCCGGCACTGCTTTCACCTTATGC
Source organism: Anaerolineae bacterium (assembly GCA_034434335.1). Classification (GTDB taxonomy): domain Bacteria; phylum Chloroflexota; class Anaerolineae; order CG2-30-64-16; family CG2-30-64-16; genus DAOTZS01. The sequence goes on along the minus strand of DAOTZS010000200.1, from coordinate 5,906 downwards.
ATGCGCACCTTGCGCGCCTGATGCCGCAACTGCCGGTAAGCATCAGCCATGCCCGTGAACCGATAGGAGCGCCCGGTGCATTGCGTCAGCAGATGTCCCAGCTCTACCAACTGGGGTACCCCGATCCCCCACTCCGTCAGTTCTGCCACATGCTGAAAGACCTCGGCCGGCGCACCATCAAGGGCGATCCGCCCCTCGTGCAGCACCAACACCCGGTCCGCAAAGCGCGCAATCCGCTCCAGTTCCTGGGTGGCCATGAAGATCGTGATTTGATGTTTATGGGCCAGCTCTGACAGCACGGCAAAAACCGCCGACTTGCCGGCCGGATCCAGGTTGGCAGTTGGCTCGTCCAGCACCAGGACCTGGGGGCGCATGGCCAGCATGGCGGCTATCGCCACACGCTGCTGCTCGCCACCTGAGAGCATCAACGGCGAACGGTCCCGGTAGTCCGACAGCCCCACTGCTTCCAGCGCCCAGGTCACGCGCGCTTCGATCTCAGCCGGCGGTATGCCCAGGTTCTCCGGGCCAAAAGCGACCTCATCTTCCACGCGCATCTGCACAAGCTGGCTTTCTGGGTCCTGGAACACCATGCCCACAAAGCGAGCCATATCGGCCACCGGGTGCTTTTTGGTGTTAAGGCCCAGCACGACCACATCGCCATGGAAGATGCCGCCCGTGGCATGAGGCACCAGGCCATTGAGTGCCATGCAGAGCGTTGTTTTGCCAGCGCCAACCCGGCCCAGCAAGGCCACAAACTCCCCCCGGCTGACCTCGAAGTTGACTCCACGCAGGACTGGCACTGGCTCGCCGTGGTCGGTCAGAGGTGGATAGCTATAGGAGAGGTCTCGTACAACGATGTCGGGTGTCTGATGCTGTCCCATCCGCTACTGCAGGCCCTCACTCCTCGCGCCATGTCCGCCGCTGGCCCAGCCGGTCAACGGGCGGGTAGGCACGCCGTACGGCCAGCACCAGTGGGATGCCCACTACAACGCCAACAACGACCTGCAGGATATTCATGGGGACCTCAGCCAGGGCGGCCGGCCAGCCGGTCAGAACCAGGCCTTCGCCCAGCAAGTAGCCGGCGATCATGGCCAGAGCCCCTACCAACCAGGCCACCACCATGGCCGGCAAGGTACGCCGGCCGCGGCCCAGTAACCCGATTAGCAGTCCCTCCGCCCCATGGGCAATCAGGCTGAGCCAGGCGAACTGAGCGTAACCCCCCAGCAGATCAGCCAGGGCCGTCCCCACTCCCCCTGCCGCCAGCCCCACCCAGGGCCCGAAGACCAGCCCCGTGAAGGTGATTGCCACATCCGAAAGATTGACGTAGCCCTGCGTCGCCGGAACAGGCACGCGCACAACCAGGGTAAAGACGGTCGTCAGCGCGATGAGCAGGGCGGTAACAGCGATCATGGCAGGTGACACACGATTCATGTTGGCTCTCCCTCCATAACGTTATGTCAAGGCTAGTTTGACGGGCAGGTTAACCATATGGCAGGGGCAGGACTCCCCAACTTGTCGCGGATGCTGCACCAGAGCCCCCAACAAGTTGGGGCCTGCCCCTGCACTCCTCGCCCATAAATCCCGTCCGCTAACCCCTGTTACTGATTATAACCCCAAATGACACCGCTGGGAAACCACATTGACACCGCCCCCCACTCTGCGTTATACTCGCGCCAGCCCTGGGTCGGGCCCTTTGGTCCCGACAAACCAGGTGCCTACGCCTACCACATCACCGCGGTGAGGTCTTATGTCACAACCACCTGAATTGCTGCCAGCCGGGAAACTTCCCCTCCCCCTCCTGGAAAAGCTGCTTCTGCGCTTCTCTCCGCACGACCCACGGATCGTCGTTGGCCCGCGTGCGGGCGAGGATGCAGCGGTCTTCGACCTGGGTGACCGTTACCTGGTAGCCAAGACCGATCCGATCACCTTTGCCACCAGTGAAATCGGTTGGTATGCGGTCAACGTGAATGCCAATGATGTGGCAGTCATGGGTGCGCAGCCGCGCTGGTTTCTGGCCACAGTACTCCTGCCGGCCGGCCTGGCTACCGCCAGCATGGCAGAGGCTATCTTCGCCCAGATCTACGAGGCCTGCCAGGCGCTCGGCGTCAGCCTGGCAGGCGGGCATACCGAGATCACCGTCAACCTGGACCGCCCAATTGTCTCGGGCACGATGCTCGGCGAGGTGCTCCCCGACCACCTGATCACCAGCGCAGGGGCTCAGGTTGGCGATGCCATCGTGCTGGTCAAGCAAGTGCCCATCGAAGGGACAGCGTTGATCGCCCTGGAGCGCGCGGCAGAGTTGCGTCTCCGAGGTTATCCTGAGGAGTTCATCACCCGGGCCCAAGGCTTCCTGCACTGCCCCGGCATCAGTGTAGTTCAACCAGCCTTGCTGGCCGCCGCCACTGCGCCGGTGCATGCCATGCACGACCCAACCGAAGGAGGGATCATAACCGGGCTGCTGGAGATCGCGCGCGCCGCGGGCACCGGCCTGGTCGTGGACCTGGATGCCATCCCCGTGCTGCCAGAAGGGGAACTCCTGTGCCGGGAATTTGGACTGGACCCGCTGGGCACCATTGCCTCAGGTGCCATCCTGCTAACCCTGCCCGCCCTGCACGCTGAGCAGTTGCTCGCCGTGCTGACCGACTCCGGTTATCCCGCGCGCGTCATCGGGCATGTGGCCCCACCCACAGAAGGGCTTGTAGCCCATCGCAACGGCGAACGGGTTCCCTGGCCAACCTTTCCCGCTGACGAGATCACGAAGCTCTTTGCGTGAAGCGCGGCTGGGTTCAACTTCCCGTACCCTGCCCTGGTTTGGAGGCCTGAGCCCGCTCTACCAGCAGCTTCAGCGCGTGTTCCCCCAGCAACACCACCAGGGCCGGCCAGGCGAATAAGAGCAAGATGGCCAGCACAATGCTGATGCCGGTGAGGAGGATGGCCAAAAGGACCAGGATAATGGAGAACAGGGGGTTGGCCAATACCAGCACCAGAGAGGTGCGCAGCGCGGCCCACACCGATGGCTCCTCCAGGCCCACCAGCACAGGGTAGAGGTAAACCTGCATGCTCATCCACAGGATGATCAGATACAACCACAGGATAGCCACCATCTGCAGGAGCCCACTCATGCGGGTGAGATAGAAGAGCAGGTTCAGGAGCAGCAGGCTGAGGCCCCCCATGCTGATGGCACTGAGCGCCAATGCCTGGCGCCAGTAGGTGCGCAGCCCGTCGAAGAAAAAGCTGCGGTCAACATGCAGCTCACGGGCCGAGCGACGGGCGACGTTTGCCAGGCCAGCAGTGGCCGGGCCGGCCGGAATGGCCAGCAACGGCATCAGCCACCATGGGCCGTTGATCTCCAACATCGGCCAGCCCAGCACCACCACCGCGGCCACGAAGATGCCGCCCGTCAACCACCACAGCACGCTCATCCCCACCAGCAAGAACAGGTCGTTGTAAAAGGTTACAACGGCCCGGATGGCAACCAGAAAAGCTCGCAACGGTACCTCTCCTTTTCACGGGTTTAATAGCTCCAGGACCTTCTCCTGGACTTCCCGCTGAGATAACAACCTGGCATGGGAATTCGCAGGCAACAGGCCGGCCAGGGAACGTGTTTCCGCTTCCGAGGCCCCGGTTCGTAACGTCAGGTTGAGCGTGTATTCGCTGATCCACGCATGGGGAGTGGCACGGGCGCCAGGGATCTCCATGGCACTATATGCCGGCACCACCAGGTCCCCCAGGCTCACCGTGTGATCCAATAGCGGAACACCCCCTTCCCCTAGCAGTACACGCACCCGGACTCGAATGTCCCCGTAGAACGTGTGACATTCTACATGCTCTGGCATGGTACCAGGCCGGTTGAGGGTCGCCAACAGAGGGCTGTCGGGGGCCAGTTGCTGATAGACGGGTGTCTCGCTGAGCAGAACGCGGGATGCGGGCAGTTGGAGGGAACCCGTTTGGTCAATGGTCAGCTCTGGCACCAGGGCTGCCCGTTCCTCTGCCTGGGCCCGTTCCAGTGCCGCTTCCCACTCTTCGATCGCCGCCGCTGGCAGGGCGGGGGCCAATCCCACCTTCTCCAGAAAGCGGATGAAATGCCACGGGAGGGAATGACGAGGAGCCAGCTTCGTCAGGCGTAGCAGGTCTACTCCCCGGTTTGGAGACGCGATCTGAATCAGGCGGCCCACATTGCCCCGGTAGAGGGTGCCGAACTCGTCAGGCTGGCTGCGGCTGAGGTAGTAGCGGCTGATGATGCCACCCATGCTGTGAGCGATGAGGGTCACCTGCGCGGGACCACCGCGCGCCTGGCTGTCGTAACTCAGGCGGTCCACACTGCAGGTCACCATCTCTTCCCTGGCAAGCCCCACACCGGCCAGGCGGGAGGCAATCCGGCGGATATCCCCCCGGTTATTGTAGGTGCCATCTTCGGCGATCCCATAGCGGAATATCCGCACGAGATCGGGGGCCAGATCCCCTTCGGCCAGCAGATACTGCCGAAAGCCGCTGTCGGTCCAGTCGCCAGGATCTCCGTTGAAGCCGTGGATCAGCAAGATCGGCAAGGGTCGGGACATTATGCAGGTCACATGTCAGGCGTTCGTCACAATCTCTGCCAGCAGGCGCGCGGCCGTCACCATGTCGGCGATGGCGATATGTTCCTGAGGGGTATGGGCTTCTTGCATACCGGTGCTCAGCACAGCGCAGGCGATACCGACCTCGGCATAGATGTTGGCGTCGGTGCCGCCGCCACTTGGCACCAGCAGGGGGGTGATGCCCAGTCGCCGCGCGGCCGCCATGGCCTCAGCAATGACAGGGGTCTCCTCTGCCAGACGGTAACCTCGATAGGAGCGGGTGGCTTTCCACTCCACGCGTGCGCCGTGGCGCTGGGCTGCCTCTTCAAATGCCGCCCTCATGGCGGCCGTCTGGGCTGCCAGCTTGCTTTCGTCCCGGCTGCGCGCTTCGCCGCGGATGTGCACCTCGTCGGGCACGATATTGGTGGCAACCCCGCCCTGGATGATGCCAATATTGGCCGTTGTCTCGGGGTCAATGCGGCCCAAGGGCATGGCAGCAATCGCCTCGCTGGCCACCCGGATGGCGTTGATGCCCTTCTCAGGCTCGCTGCCGGCATGAGCCTTCTTACCATAAACCGTGACCTGGAGGGAATCCTGGCTCGGCGCGCTGTTCACGATCGTGCCTACCGGCCCCCCGGTATCGAGGATGTAGCCGCGGCGCGCCCGTAACCGGGACTTATCCAGCAATTTGGCCCCCTTCAGCCCCAGCTCCTCCCCCACACTGAAGACCACTTCCAGAGGGGGATGGGGCAGCCTGGCTTCCCGCAAAACGTGGATCGTTTCCAGGATGATCGCAATGCCTGACTTGTCGTCGGCTCCCAAAATCGTTGTGCCGTCCGAGTAAATCACGCCATCGCGTATCTGGGGCTTGATCCCCGTATCCTTGCCCACGGTGTCCATGTGCGCGCTGAGCAGAAGCCAATCGCCCTGGCTGCTATCCCAACGGCCGATGACGTTGCCATGCTCATCGCGGAAAACCTGAGCCCCTAGTTCGCTCAGCCGCCTTATGAGCTCAGCGCCGATTTCGGCTTCCTGACCACCTGGGCTGTCAATGGCTACCAGGTCCAGAAAGGTCTGCACCAGGCGTGTTTCGTTGATCATTTGCACCTCATTTAGGGTAGTGGAATGGGGGATGGTTCAAAATTGGTTAACACTTTCGGCCCCCTCGGGCCTTCACAGCCCCTCACCCCCCCTTTGTCCCCCCTCTCCCCTGGCCGCAGGCCAGGGGAGAGGGGGGATTGAAGAGGGGGGTTTTGTGGTGGCGGCCGAAGGCCGCCACCACAAAACCCCTTTTTGCCACTCCCTCCCCTCTCCCGCCGCCGAAGGCGAACGGGAGAGGGGAGGGAGCAG
>DAOTZS010000199.1:0-7323 GCA_034434335.1 Anaerolineae bacterium | reverse complement strand
TGGCGCAGGATCAGCGCGTAGGGCGAATCGGCCTGGAAGGGCGGCTGGCCGGTGAGCAGCTCGTAGAGGATCACGCCCAGCGCGTACACGTCGCTGCGCTCGTCGCCGGGCTGGCCCTCGCCCTGCTCGGGAGCCATGTAGGCCGGCGTGCCCAGCATGGCCCCGGCCTGGGTCGCCACGGTGGCGTCCACCATGCGCGCCACCCCAAAGTCGCTTAATACGGGGGCATCCAGTTGGCCGCCGGCCAGGAGGATGTTGGAGGGCTTGATATCGCGGTGGATGACCCCGTGTTGATGGGCATAATCCAGCGCCTCGGCCAGGGGCGCGATCAGGGCAACGGCTTCCGTGGGCGCGAGCGGCTGTCGCCGGCTGCGCAACGCCGCCTGCAACGATGGCCCATCCACCAGCTCCATGACCAGGTAGTGAAGCTCGCCTTCGCTGCCGTAATCCAGCACCTTGACGATATGGGGGTGATCGAGCTGGCCGGCGGCCGCAGCCTCGCGGCGGAAGCGGGCCAGGAACCCTTCATCGCCGGTCAGATTGGGGTAGAGGATCTTCACGGCCACCGGCCGGCCGTCGGGCGCCAGGCCTCGATAGACCTGCGCCATCGCGCCCTGGCCCAACCGGTCGGTCAGCCGGTAGCCACCGACGGCCTGGCCGAGGAGGTCGGACATGGTTGCACCCTCCCGGTCGCGGGGAGGAAGGAGAACTGCCGAAACGCGCGACCGTCCGCTTTGGCATTATGACTATTATATAACGAGAATCGAGTCCGATCAAAATCGGCTAAACGGCCGTAGGCGCAAAGGTAACTGCCAAAAAGGGCCAACTCCGCGACGGCCGGGCGCTTGTTGGCCGCCTTCTCAATATCGTGCTACAATATCGAGCGGAGATTACGGGTCGCATGGACGAACCTGCAACAGACGCAAAGCGGGGTACAACAGAGATGGTGGATCACGCGACCTGGGCCGACCTGCGCTGGGACGAGCACGGCTTGATCCCGGCCGTGGTGCAGGATGCGCGCACCGGCCAGGTGCTGATGGTGGCCTGGATGAATGCCGAGGCGCTGCGCCTGACACAAGAGACCGGCGAGACGCACTTCTGGAGCCGCAGCCGGGGCGAGCTGTGGCACAAAGGGGCCACCTCGGGCCACACGCAGCGCGTCACGGCCATCTGGGCCGACTGCGACGGCGACACGCTGCTGGTGCAGGTCGAGCCGGCCGGGCCGGCCTGCCACACCGGCGCGGTCACTTGCTTTTTCCGGCCTTTGGCTGACCAGCCTGAGGAGGGGAGCCTCAGCGATGAGTGAGGTGCTTGAGGCCTTGTGGGAGACGATCGAAGAGCGCCAGCGCAACCGGCCGGCGGGGTCGTATACAGCTCAGTTGCTGGCCGCCGGCCTGCCCCGCATCGCCCAAAAAGTCGGTGAGGAGGCGGTGGAGGTCGCCGTGGCCGCGCTCAGCGAGGAGGATGAACGGCTGGTAGCAGAAGTGGCCGATCTACTCTATCACTGCCTGGTATTGCTGGCCGCCAGAAAGCTGAAGTGGGCAGAGGTCGAAGCTGAACTGGCACGGCGCTTCAAGCCGTGATTACCACTGGAAGCCGCCGCGCAGGCGCACCAGGCGCTGACTGAGATTCTCGGTATAGCTCTCCAGTTTCTTCATCAAGTTCTGCCACTGCAATGTAGCTCGCGCTTCTTGCGCAGTCTTGAGGTCCTCGGCCACAAAGCCGATCAGGCGGTTGGGGTACTTACCGTACGCCGTATGCCAGGCATCGGTGGGCACCAATCCCAGCTCCTGAGCCTGAGGCAACAGTTCCTCTGCCACGAAGCGTCGGAACGCATTCTCGCGGCCAGGGCGGACATCAAAGGTCAGCAGCAGTTTGACTTGTTCACCCATCTCAGATCAACGTCTTCATGCGCAAGATGGAATCGCTCAGGCTCCGCAGCGCTGCCGCAACAGATGCTTTCCCCTCCTCCTCCAATTGCCGGGCAGCAGCTTCGGCAACCTTGAAGAAGGTACCGTCCACAGCACCCAGATGCTGGCTCACCAGTTGCATCAGCTCATCCCTATCGCCGGCCTTCAGAAAGCGACGGATCAGGTCAAGGGCTTCCTGTTGCGTCATGCAGGTCTCCTGAAGTAATTCCCATTATAGCCTACACGGCGTGGGAGGGCAAAACGGTAGGCAGCCCAATGCGGCCCTGCAGGTACCTGGCGCCAGTAGAACGAGACCCGGATTCTGCCTTGACCGGCCATCGCTGGTTTGTTATAATCAGCCCGGCTTCAAGGCACTTCGTCGCCAATCAGGGCGTGCGCAGTGAAGCCTCGACGAGTACGAGGGGTGGCTTCTCATCTATTCATCCGATATGTAGTGGCTTGTGCCGAACCGCAGCACAAGTCCAATCAGTATTATCACAGGCAGACATAATGCGCACTCAATCCAGGCAACGTCAGAGCATTTTCGCTGGCCGCAGAGGCCGTGCCTGTAAAGAGGTCCTGGCTGCCTACCTTTTTCTGCTTCCTGCGGTTCTCCTTACCTTTGCCTTCGGCCTGTGGCCAGTGATCCATGCAGCATATGTCAGCCTGCACAGGTGGAACATCAAGCCGCGGGGGTCAACCTGTCTGCCCTACTGGCTGGCCTCTCTGGGCATTGGGTCGCCTGAGGCCCTCAGGCCGACTGATTGCCTTGGGGTGGCCAACTATGTAAAGTTGTTGGGCCTGCCCAGTGTGGCCTCAGTCGCCGGGCTGTTGCTGGCCGCGCTCTTCGGCTTCCTGGCGTACAGACGGTGGCAGGATGTTGGGGAGGGCACCGCGCAGGGCAGGGCGGTGGCCTGGACCCTGGCCGCGCTTGTCGCCCTGGCCCTCGCGCTGCCGGGGTTGATCGCCTCGGGTGAGTGGACCTACCTGGTGAGCCTGGGCCTGCTCCTGGTGGGTTGGCTGCTTTGGCACCGCGCCGGCCACTCCGCTTCCCTGCCAGAGCTGGTGGGCCGCCTTCTGGCAGCCTGTGCTCTGGTGGCTGGGGCTGGCGTCTTCTTCTTCGTGGACTTCCGCCGCATGTGGATGGTTGGCGATCAGGACTTCTTCAAGTCCATCATCTACACCTTCTTTTATTCCCTCGGCACGGTGCCTGTGCAACTGAGTGTCGCTCTGGTCCTGGCCTACATCTTGTTCCAGGGCATCAAAGGGCAGGGCCTCTTCCGCCTCCTTTACTTCATGCCCTACATTGCACCTTCCGTGGCTACCGCCGTGGTCTTCAAGCGCATCTTCTCTTTGCGGGAGACAGGGCTGATGAACCTGATCGGCAGCGCGATAGGGCTGCCGGCCCTGAAGTGGTTGCACGAGTCCAGGCCGGTCAACCTGGTGATCGTGGACCTGCTGAACCAGCTCTTTGGCACCCACCTGAGCTGGCCACAGATCCCCGATCCGCTGGGGGTGATCCTGGCCGGCCCCAGCCTGGCGCTGGTTTCCATCATGATCTACAACTGGTGGGTCTTCATCGGCTACGACACGGTGATCTACCTGGCGGGGCTGGGCAACATACCCCGCGACCTGTACGAAGCAGCCGAGGTGGATGGCGCCAACCGTTGGGCGATCCTGCGCAAGATCACCATCCCCCTTCTCTCGCCTACGACCTTCTTCCTGACCATTATCGCCACCATCGGCACCTTCAAGGCCTTCAACCACATCTTTGTCATGAAAGAGGCGGCCGCGCGCGGTACGGTGGACGTGGCCAGCATCCTGATCTTCCAGACCTTCCGGGCCAAAGGCCAGTTCGGGGAGGCGGCGGCCATGGCCTTCGTGCTGTTTGGGATCATCCTGGCCCTCTCGCAAATTCAGAACCGCGTTGGGGAGAGGATGGTGTTCTATGGCTGAGCGCGCGGTGGCTGGTCCCCTGGAGCTGCGGCTGCGCAGGGCTATCTCGCGCGGTTTCCTGTATGGGGTGCTGCTCATCGGCGCGTTTGTGATGGTCACGCCGTTCCTGTGGATGCTGAGCACTTCGGTGATGACCTTGGGGGAAGCCAATGCCGGCCGGCTGATGCCGCGCCTGGTGCGCGCGGTCTGCCCTTACACGAACCTGCCCAAGTATAGCGAGGGCACGGTGATTGACTTCGCGGTGAGCCCGGTTTTGCGGCCCGGGGTGCAGGAGCTGCACACCGACAGCTACTACGTCGAGGTGCGGCAGACGGAGCAGGGAGGGGTGTGGCAGTTTCGCCTGGTGAACAACAAGGCCGAACCTGTGCCCATCGCGGCAGTTGGGGACCCCAATGGCGAGCTCACCGATGCCTGGCAGCCGATCCCAGCCGGCGGGGGCGTGGTAGATACGGGCCGGGGCCTGCGCTTCACCTTTGCACCCCCGGGAGCCTACCAGGTGGCCGATCGTCGCTCGGGTGCTGCGCGGGTGGATTATGCCAACTGCTGCGAGTATCCCACCGATGTGCTGGAGAAGCAGATAGCCGAGCGAGCGCAAACCCCCTATCTGGGTCGACCTATCCCTGAAGACCTGAGCGCGTGCCGCACCCCCGCCCGCAAGGTAGCTTACTTCTTCGCTGAGTTCCTCGGCGGCAACTACTACCAGGCCTGGAGGACGGCCGGCTTCAGCAAGTATGTGTGGAACAGCATCCGGATCACCGTCATCACCACGCTGGGGACGCTGGTCGTCTCCACCCTGGCCGCCTATGCGTTTGCCCGCATGCGTTTCCCCGGCCGAGATTTCATGTTCGGGCTTCTGCTCTCCACAATGATGATCCCCGAAACGGTCACCATGATCCCTAACTTCCTGACTATCACTGGCAACAACCCCTTGCTGCCCTTCATCAACTGGTACGACAACTGGCCCGCGCTGACGGTGCCGTTCATGGCCACCTTTTTCAATATCTTCCTCCTGCGCCAGTTCTTTGCCCAGATCCCCGGTGAGCTGTGGGATGCGGCGCAGATAGATGGCGCAGGCCATGTGCGTTTTCTGCTGCGGGTGGTGCTGCCGCTGTCGCGGGCCGCGCTCATGACGGTGATCATCTTCTCGTTTATCGGATCGTGGAACGCGTTGCTCTGGCCACTGGTGGCCACCAAGGCGGGCTCCGATTGGTGGCCGATCTCGGTGGGCCTGCAGAACTTTGTCAGCGAGGCCGGCCCGGAAACCCATCTTTGGATGGCGGGAGCCACCATCAGCATGGTGCCCGTGCTGCTGCTCTACTTCCTGGCCCAGAAACAATTCATCGAAGGAATTGCCACGACCGGGTTGAAGGGATAAGAATGGTGTAGACATGGAAAGGAGGTGATGCGTGCAGGGAAGTTGATACTCATGGTAAGTCAGGCAGGACGGTGGATTGGCACGAGGGAGGTACCTCATGGTATTTCGGGATGGTTCAATTTGCCGGGAAAACCGGCTCACACTTTTTGCGGTCGCTAGAATTGCCGCCCAGGGCCCCCACCCCTCCCTCTGCCCCTCCCCCGCTCGCCTTTGGCGGCAGGGGAGGGGAGGAGAGAAAAGGGTTTTTGCAGTGGCGGCCTTCGGCCGCCACTGCAAAAACCCCCTCTTATTCCCCCCCTCTTCCCTGGCCGCAGGCCAAGGGGAGAAGGGGGACAAAGGGGGGTGAGGGGCAGTGAAGGCCCGAGGGGGCAGGAAGTGTTAACCAATTTTGAACCATTCCGTATTTCACCCCATCATAAACAGACGCTACAAGAAGGAGGAGTCTGCCATGTTCAAAAGATGGATGTATCTCGCCATATTGGTAGTACTGGTTGCATCTCTGGCTCTGACCGCCTGCGCTCCACAGGCAGCGCCGGCGGTACCAACACCCGCGCCGGCCAAACCGGCTGAACCAACACCCGCGCCGGCCAAACCGGCTGAACCCACACCGGCGCCGGCTGCCCCTACTGCCGCACCGGCCGCGCCCACGCCGGCCGAAGCTGCTGGGCCATATGAAAACGTGGACCCGACTGGCGCCAAGGTGCTCTGGTGGCACCAGCACACTAAGGAGCGCCAGGAGGGCCTGAACCAGATGGTGGCCGAGTTCAACGCCAGCAACCAGTGGGGCATCGAAGTCACGGCCGAGTATGCCGGCAGCTACAGCGAGATCTACGACAAGATGATCAACGCCATCTCGGCCGGCGACCCCACCCTGCTGCCCAACCTGGTGGTGGGCTACGCCAACCAGGTGGCCAAATATCAGCTTTCCGACGCGCTGGTGGACATGGACTTCTTTGTGGACAGCCCTAAATGGGGCCTGACACCCGAAGAGAAAGCCGATTTCTACCCTGGCATCTTCGAGGCGGACGTCAGCCCTCTCTTCGGCGACGGCCACTTCCGCATGGGCTTCCCACCCAACCGCTCCATGGAGGTCCTCTACTACAACCTGGACTGGCTCAAGGCGATGGGCTACGATGGCCCGCCCAAGACCTGGGCCGAGTTCAAGGAGATGGCCTGCAAGGCAACCGATCCGGAGAAGGGGACCGTCGGCTACGAGATCAGCACCGACGCCTCGCGCTTCGCCAGCATGGTCTTCAGCCGGCACGGCACTTACTTCAAACCCGATGGCAGCGCCTTCGACTTCACCAACGAGGTGGTGAAGGAGACCATGCGCTTCATGAAAGAGCTGTACGACCAGGGGTGCGCCAAACTGATCGCCGAACGATACGGCGACCAGACTGACTTCGGCAACTACAAGACGTTGTTCACCATCGGCTCCTCGTCTGGCCTGCCCTACTACGACAAAGCCGTGAAGAGCGGCGAGCAGGGCGAGTTCGTCTGGGGCATCGCGCCTTTGCCCTACATGGACGGCGGCACCGAGCCGGTGATGAACATCTACGGCGCCAGCGTCTCGATCCCCAAGACCACTCCCGAACAGGAGCTGGCAGCCTGGCTCTTCGTCAAGTGGTTCACCGAGCCCCAACAACAGGCGCGCTGGACCAAGATCAGCAACTACTTCCCGACCCGCGCAGGAACCGAGGCCCTCTTGCAGGACTACTTTGCCGAGCAGCCCATGTTCAAAGCGGCCTTTGACCTGCTCAAGTACGGGACGTACGAAGCTCAGTGGTGCGCCTGCTACGAAGAGGTGCGCCGGCTGATGGAGAGCGCCTATAACGCTATCCTGGACGGCGAGGACATTGACACTGTGCTAAGCAAGTTGGAGGCCGACGCCAACGTTAGCCTGGCCGAAAACACCCCCAAGTGAGCAAGGCCAGGCTATCCTTCGCGTCAGGCCCAGGTAGAGAGCTCCCTTCCCAGATGCCTGCGGGCATCGTAACTATTCAGGCCGATTGTTGCAACTTGTAAAATTATTCCGGCAACCCGTTGCTTCGCCCCCGGGTCGTGGCCCTCGCCCCACCCCCT
>DAOTZS010000198.1:0-2901 GCA_034434335.1 Anaerolineae bacterium | reverse complement strand
GGCTGTGATAGGCCGTGTGATGAGCGTGCAGCGCGGCCGGCAAGCCGTGCAGTTGGCCGTGGTTGTGGCCCTGGCCGCCCTGCCGCTGGCCTCGGTCCTGCGTTACTGGGATGAGATGGACCTCAGGGGGGATCAGCAAGCCAGGGAATTTGTGGAGGCGGTACTGGCCCAGGCTGAGCCCGGAGCCGTGATCCTGACAGCTACCGATGAACCCACTTTTGCCCTATGGTATGCATTATACGGGCTTGGCCGGCGACCTGACCTGATCCCACTGAATGTAAACCTGTATGTCTACCCCTGGTATCAGGAAACCCTGGCTGCCTGGCACCCGGCGCTGGTGGAGATAACCGGCAACCCCCATCTGCCATGGCTGGGTGAGCTGCTGCAAAGAGTGGTCGCCTTGCGCCCGGTATATCGCGCCGAACCGCTGAACCTGATATTGCCCGGGTATCAGGAGCAAGCGGAAGGGGTGCTGGTGAGGCTGTGGCCGGCCCGGTAGAAGGCGTGCGTGGCACGAGCCCGTAGAATGGACAACAACGATGAGAAGGAAATGGGTCTTCGTTGTATTGCTTCTTATCCTGGCCGGCACCATCGGCTGGCTGGGCTGGCGCGGTGCGCGAGCCGCGAGCCAGGCCCGGCTGGCATGGGCTGACCTGCAGCGGATTCAGGCCATTGCCAATGATCCGACCCCCGTGGCCTTGCCGGCGTTGCGCGCCGATCTGGCAGCGCTGGAGGGGCACCTCCGGATGGCCCAGGAGGCAGCCAGCCCGTTCCTGTGGCTGGCACCCCGGCTGGGGTGGCTCCCCAAGGTTGGCCCCACCGTAGCCGCGGCTCCCACCCTGCTGCAGATGGCCACCGAACTGACCTCCGCGGGCAGGATAGCTCTCGATGCCCTCCTGCCCCTGGCTGAGCGGATAGGCCAGGCTCAAGAGAGCACGGCTCTGGCGGAAGCCGTCCAGGGATTGGCGGCCGCGGCCCAGGACCTGGCCCAGGCCAATGCCCATTTGGCCCAGGCCGAAGTGCTGGCCAGCTCGCTTGCTGGCCCGCTTCCTGGCCAACTGACAGCACAACTGGAGCGCCTGGAGCGTCTGTTGCCCCTGGCCCGCCTCGGCCTGGCGGCCGCGCAAGTCGCCCCGTCCCTATTGGGGGTGGATCGCCCCCGAACCTATCTGATCCTGGCGCAAAACAACCATGAGCTGCGCGCCACCGGCGGCTTTATCAGCAGTGTAGGGATAGTCCGCCTGGAGGGAGGCCGGATCAGCGACTTCCGTCTGAGCGACAGCTACGCGGTGGATGACCTCCGCCAGCCGCACCCGCAACCTCCTCCTTCCCTGCGCGAGCAGATGGGCATCCAGCTCTTGTTGCTCCGGGACAGCAACTGGTCGCCCGACTTCCCTGCGGCTGCCCAGGTGGCCCGTGCCCTCTATGAACAGGACCAGGGAGTCACTACAGATGGTGCAATCGCCCTGGACCTGGAGGCTGTACGTTTGCTGGTTGAGGCATTGGGGCCGTTGCAAGTGCCTGAAATGGCCGGGGAGGTGACAGGGGCTAATGTCATGGAGTGGATGAAGGAGGCGTGGGAGAGGCCGGCTACCAGCAGTGGCACGGTGGCAGAGGCAGGGAGTTCCGATTGGTGGGGGAAACGTAAGGATTTCATGGCTGCCCTGGCGGTCAGTATCCTGGGCAGGCTGGAAGAAGCGCGAGAGCTGGATTTTGTTGCGCTGGCCAAAGCGCTCATGGCCATGCTCGATGGCCGCCACCTGCAGATCAGCGTAGATGACCCGGTTGCGGCTGAGCTGCTGGCCAGCCAGAATTGGGACGGGGCCCTGCGTCCCCCCGAGGAGGGTGACTTCCTGGCGCTGGTGGACAGTAATGTGGGGTACAACAAAGCCAACGCGGCCGTGCAGCAGGAGATTGCGTATCAGGTTTTCTCCGTTGGTGATCGCCTGGAGGCCACCCTGACCCTGACGTACACTCATATTGCACCCTCCCTCCCCCCTGATCAGCCCTGTGACCGCACCCCGCGCTACGGCGACTCGTACGACGAGCTGATCCGGCGCTGCTATTGGGACTACCTGCGGGTCTATGTCCCGGCCGCAAGCGAACTGCTGACTGCCAGTGGCCTGGAGCATCTCACAACAGAACCCGGAGAGCAGGCCACGACCGTCTTCGCGGGGGATTTTGTCCTGCGCCCCGGTGATCGGCACACTGTCACGCTGCACTATCGCCTCCCGGCTGTATTATCTGCCAGCCCCTACCGGCTGATGGTGCGCAAGCAGGCTGGCACTATGGCACTCCCGTTGTCGGTGCAGGTCCCTGGCTGCCACTGGGAGACCGATCTGGCCCGGGATCGGGTCTTCATCTGTGAGGCGGGGGCGCCATGACGAAGTGGTGGGTGAAATGCCGGGCTGGCCGCTGGAGCGGTGTGTTCATGGCCCTGCTTTTCCTGCTCAGTGGCTGTGCGAGCCAGGTTGAGGTGACGTGGCGTACGGAAAGCGAGATCAACACCGCAGGCTTCAACCTGTACCGGGGCCTCTCGCCCACAGGGCCGTTCGACGTCAAGGTCAACGACCGGCTCATCCCGGCCTCCCCCGACCCAGTGACCGGAGGGGAATACCGCTTTGTGGACCGTTCCGTCAGGCCCGGGGTGACCTACTACTATCAGTTGCAGGAGGTGGAGATAGATGGCCGGGTGAACAGCTACGGCCCGATCGCGGTGCACGTTCAAGGCCTCGATTGGCGCTACGTGGCGGTGCTTGGGGGTCTGGCCCTCGCTGTGCTGGCGCTATGGGTCCGAGGTGGGCTGTGGGCCGCTGTCCGCCGCCACAAGCCCCCTCTTTCTTTCTCCTCTCCTGCCGCCAAAGGCAAGCAGGGGAGGGGAGGGGTCAGAGGCTCACAAGG